>JAKAED010000060.1 GCA_021820105.1 Actinomycetes bacterium
GCTCTCGACACCCCGCTCAACCCCGCAGATCTCTCCACGAAGCCGGGGCCTGCTACCGGGCGCTCCGGCGCTTACCCGGACCGGACTTCCACCGGTTGGCCTATCGCAGCTTCCAAGGCGCACCATGTGACGATCATAGAGAATCCCGAGCTGGTCCTCGGTCTTCGAACAAGAAGTCGATCTTCGAACAGCTATTCTGATAACGTTCGGTCATGATCTTTGAGCTCAGCGAGGAGACACTGCTGCTGCAGAGCACGGTGCGGGAGTTCGCGCAAGCCGAGATTGCGCCCGTGGCGGAGGAACTGGACCGAAACAAGTCCTTCCCCTATGAGCTCGTGTCCGCGATGGGCGAGCTTGGCTGGATGGGCATCCCCTTCCCTGAGGAGGTTGGCGGCGCTGGCGGGACGACGCTGCAGTACGCGGTCGCAGTGGAGGAGCTTGCGCGTGTGGATTCGAGCGTCGCGATCACGATGTGTGCGCACACCTCTCTCGGAGTGCAGCCGATCCACCTCTTTGGGAGCGATGAGCAGAGGCGGCGATATCTCCCAGATCTGTGCGCGGGACGTAGGCTTGGCGCCTTTGGACTGACCGAACCGGGTGCCGGTTCCGATGCCGGAAACACAGTCACGAGCGCGACCCTCCAGGACGGAGACTGGCTCATCAACGGCACAAAGCAGTTCATCACCAACGCGGGAACGAGCATCTCCGGCCACGTGACGATCACGGCCCGCACTGGCCAGAACGAGGTTTCGAACATCATCGTGGAGAACGGCACGCCCGGTTACGAGCCGGGGCCGCCCTACCGCAAGATGGGGTGGAACGCATCCGACACCAGACCGCTCGCCTTCTCCGACTGCAGGGTTCCTGAGGAGAATCTCCTCGGCCCCCGAGGCAACGGCTTCAAGCAGTTCCTCAGAGTGCTCGACATCGGCCGCATCGGCGTCGCGGCAATGGGTGTGGGCCTGGCCCAGGGGGCGCTTGACCACTCGATCGCCTACGCCAAGGAGCGCCAGGCGTTTGGCCGGAGCATCAGCAGCTTCCAAGCGATCCAGATCAAGCTCGCGGAAATGGCCACTGAGATTGAGGCGGCCCGCCTGCTGGTTTACAAGGCGGCGTGGCTGAAGGATGAGCAGCGTGACTTCTCACTGACGGCGGCGCAGGCGAAACTCAAAACCGGCCGACTGGCCGTCCGCTGCGCGGACGAAGCTGTGCAGATACATGGCGGCTACGGCTACATCGAGGAGTACCCGGTTGCCCGTTTCTACCGCGATGCGAAGATCCTGACGATCGGTGAGGGGACCGACGAGATCCAGCAGATGGTGATCGCGAGGAGCCTCACAGCATGATCGGAAGACTCCCGGAGGCGGTGCGGATCCGGGAGGTCGGCCCACGCGACGGCTTCCAGAACGAACCAGAGGTGATCCCGACAGACCAGAAGGTGCGCCTGATCAACCTGCTAGCCCGCACAGGGCTGCGCAGACTCGAGGTGACGTCATTTGTACGGCCCGACGTGATCCCGCAGTTGGCCGATGCCGCGCAGGTCCTCAGGTACATCGTGGTTCCGCCGGAGGTTGATGTGAGCGTCCTGATCCCAAATGAGCGCGGGCTCGACAACGCGCTGCACCTGCGCGAGCACTTCAACGAGATCAACTGCTTCCTCAGCGCATCAGAGACGCACAACCTCCACAACGTCAACCGGTCCGTCGAAGATTCGCTCGTTGGACTGGAGCACGTGATCGGGAGGGCTCGAACCGAAGGGCTCCGGGTCGAGGCGGTCATCTCCACAGCGTTTGGGTGTCCCTATGAGGGCGCGGTCGCCGTCGAACGTGTGCTGGCTATAGCGCGGCGACTGATCGAAGCGGGTGCCGCTGAGATCGGATTCGGTGACACAACCGGCATGGCCAACCCGGTGCAGGTCGGCGGTTTTTTCCAGGTCGCGCGCGAGACGCTCGGCAGCGGTGTTGAACTTACGGCGCATTTCCATAACACGCGCGGTCAGGGACTCGCCAACGTGCTGGCGGCGCTCCAGGCAGGCTGTACCTCGTTTGAATCGAGCTTCGGAGAGTTGGGTGGCTGTCCGGTTCCTCCGGGAGCGACGGGCAACATCGCAACAGAGGATCTCGTCTCGATGCTCGAGGAGATGGGGGTGCGCACGGGCGTAAACCTCACGTTCCTGCTGGACGCCGTCGCCGCCATGCGTGGCGTGCTCGGCAGACAACTGGGATCTCACACGCTCACGGCGGGACCCGTGGACTGGCACCGCACCAGATGATCGCGCCGGTGCTGATCGCCAACCGCGGTGAGATCGCCGTCCGCATCGCGCGCACCGCGCAGGCATTGGGCCTTGCGGTGGTCGCGATCTTCACCACGGTCGATGCCGACGCAGCTCATGTGGATGCGGCTGACATCGCAACCGAGGTACCCTCCTACCTCGATATCGCAGCGATCATCGGCGCCGCCACCACCACCGGCGCCCGCTCGGTGCACCCCGGTTACGGCTTTCTCTCGGAGAACGCAACCTTCGCGCAGGCAGTGATCGATGCCGGCCTCAACTGGATCGGTCCACGGCCTGAGACGATCGCCCTGATGGGCGACAAGGCTCGCGCCAAGCGCCTTGCCCGGGAGGCCGGGGTTCCGGTCGTTCCCGGGCTCGAGGGTGAAGACCTGGGGCTTGAGGAGCTCCAACAATTCTGTCGGGAGCACGGCTTTCCAGCCGTGATCAAGGCGCTTGCCGGCGGTGGCGGCAAGGGCATGCGAGTTGTGCGCTCGGCGGACGAACTTGAGGGTGGCCTGGACGCTGCCAGGCGAGAGGCGGTGGCCGCCTTTGGGGACGGCCGCGTTCTGATCGAGCGTTACCTCGAGCGCCCACGGCATATAGAGGTGCAGGTGCTGGCCGACCAGCACGGCAATGTCGTCCACCTCGGCGAGCGCGAGTGCTCGCTTCAGCGCCGCCACCAGAAGGTTGTGGAGGAGGCCCCCTCACCGATCGTCAACCAGCAGCTGCGCGCCCAGATGGGACAGGCCGCGATAGATCTGGCCCGTCAGTGCGACTATCAGAACGCGGGCACGATCGAGTTCATCACCCCATCCGATGGAAGCCACTTCTTCTTCCTGGAGATGAACACGCGGTTGCAGGTGGAGCATCCAGTGACCGAACTGGTCTACGGGGTCGACCTTGTCCGGGAGCAGTTCCATGTCGCCGCCGGGCTTGCGCTGAGCCTCGATCAGAGGAATCTGGAGCCCAGAGGCCATGCAATCGAAGCCCGTCTCTATGCCGAGGATCCCACTCACGGATTCCTGCCTTCCACCGGGACCATCCGTCGGTACCGGGAGCCTGACGGGCCGGGCATCAGGGTCGATTCGGGTGTCCGTGAGGGCACGGAGGTGGGGACGGCGTACGACCCCCTGCTGGCAAAGGTGATCGCGCACGGGCCGGATCGCGGAACGGCGCTGCAGCGTCTGGACCGCGCGCTCGCCACGCTGGAGATCGTGGGCGTCAGCACCAACGCCGGCTTCACCCGAGCCCTGCTCGCGGAGGCGGACGTGCGTGCCGGAGAGCTCGACACCGGCCTGCTCGAGCGAGCACTGGGTGCGCTCGATGCCGGACCGCCAGCCGATCTGGTGCCTGCCGCGATGGTGGCCGCAGCCGGTACGAGCCATCCGCACGGACCCTGGCGTCGAAGGCTGGCCGACTTTGAGGAGGCCCGGGTCGCTGATGGACAGGTCCACATCGGTGAGGCAAGCTGGGCCGCTGCGATCCGGGTTGATTCGGGCCAGCGGGCCCGAATCACGCTAGACGGGATCGAGCGGCGATACTCGGTGGTGGTCAGCGAGGAGTGCGTCTGGTTGGCCCGCGACGGACATCACCTGGCCGTTCGCACGGCGGCGATCAATCGCGTTGAGGGCGGCGACGTGAGTGGCGCGCTGGAAGCACCGATGCCGGGGACCGTACTGCTCGTGGAGGCGAGCAACGGTGATGTGGTCGGCGAGGGTGACCTCCTGCTCGTGCTGGAGTCGATGAAGATGGAGCTGGCGATCACCGCCCCCCACGCCGGCGTCGTCACAGGCCTCTCGCTGAGCCCCGGAGACCGAGTCTCGCTGGGACAACCCCTGGTGGCAGTGGTGCTTGCTGAGGAGTCATCGCGGTGAGCGCGAACCCCGGGGTAAACAGTCCGCGCGCCGGACATCTGGAGCTCATCGATGAGCTGAACATGCATCTGGCGCGGGCGTCCAGCGGCGGAGGTGAGCGCGCTCGGGAACGGCACATATCCCGCGGCAAGCTGCTGGCGAGAGATCGCGTCGAGCGTCTGTGCGATCCGGGAGCGCCCTTCCTCGAGCTCTCTCCCCTGGCCGCGCACGGGCTGTATGACGGGGCAGCGCCCGGCGCGGGCATGATCAGCGGGGTTGGGACGGTCTGTGGGCGGCTGTGCGTGATCGTTGCCAACGATGCGACGGTGAAGGGTGGGACCTACTACCCAATGACCGTCAGGAAGCACCTGCGTGCCCAGGAGATCGCCCTCCAGAACCGGCTCCCCTGCATCTATCTGGTCGACTCCGGTGGCGCGTTCCTGCCGCTGCAGGACGAGGTGTTCCCCGACCGTGATCACTTTGGGCGGATCTTCTATAACCAGGCGAACCTGTCGAAGCTCGGGATCGCGCAGATCGCATGCGTGATGGGATCGTGCACGGCCGGCGGCGCCTATGTGCCGGCGATGTGCGACGAGACGGTGATCGTGCGCAACCAGGGGACGATCTTCCTCGGCGGTCCGCCGCTGGTGAAGGCCGCAACCGGAGAGGAGGTCAGCGCGGAGGAGCTCGGCGGCGGCGACGTGCACGCCCGCACATCGGGTGTCGTGGATCACCTAGCCGACAACGACGACCACGCGCTGCAAATCGTCCGAGAGATCGTCTCCACGCTGCCGCCGATCCCCACCCCGCCCTGGGGGCGTCTGGACCCGCGACCGCCCGCAGCGGATGCCGATGAACTTCTGGATGTGGTGCCGCTCGACACCCGCACGCCATATGACGTCCGGGAGGTACTCACCCGGATCGTCGATGCCTCTGAGCTGCACGAGTTCAAGGCCCTGTACGGGACGACCGTCGTCTGCGCGTTCGCCCACATCGACGGTCACCCGGTCGGGATCATCGCCAACAACGGGATTCTGTTCAGCGAATCCGCGCTGAAGGCCGCGCACTTCATAGAGCTCTGCGACCGTCGCGGGATCCCGCTGCTGTTCGTGCAGAACGTGGCCGGCTTCATGGTCGGGCGCGACTATGAAGCCGGGGGAATCGCCAAGGACGGAGCCAAACTTGTGACCGCCGTGGCTTGTGCTCGGGTACCGAAGCTGACCATCGTCATCGGTGGCAGTTTCGGGGCCGGCAACTACGGGATGTGCGGCAGGGCCTACTCCCCGCGCTTCCTCTTCATGTGGCCCAACGCCCGCATCAGTGTGATGGGCGGCGAACAGGCGGCTGCCGTGATGCAAGAGGTCGGTCAGGAAGCGGCCGGCGCGCAACTGCGCGAGCAATATGAGCTGCAGGGGCGCCCCATCTACTCCACCGCACGGCTTTGGGACGACGGCATAATCGATCCCCGGGCGACCCGCACTGTGTTGGCCATGGCGCTCTCCGTGTGTGGACACGCGCCGCTGGAGGCGCTCGGGTACGGCGTCTTTCGCATGTGAACCCAGGAGGCCTGAGATGCATGACTCCCCCATCCGCTACGAGTCCTCTGGTCCGGGTGTCGTGCGGATCTTGATGGACCAGCCAGAGAGCCGCAACGCGCTCTCGGACTCGATGCTCGAGGCACTGATTACGGCGTTTGAGCGCGCGCGCGACGACGCTGAGGTCCGCTGTGTCGTACTGGCCTCCACCCATGATCGAGTCTTCAGCTCAGGAGGGGATCTGAGCGGCTTTGCAGCAGAGCGGCCGCTGGCCCAAAAGCACCTTGCGAGCGCTCGCTTTCCGCGCCTGTTCACGCTCATCGGGTCGCTCGGCAAACCCACGATCTGCGCCGCCCGCGGTCATGTGCTAGCCGGCGCGCTGGGGATGGCGCTGGCATGCGACCTGATCATCGCCTCTGAGGAGGCGACCTTCGGCACGCCGGAGATCAACGTCGGTGTCTTTCCGTTCATGATCATGGCTCTGCTTTATCGCAACGTGGGTCGCAAGAAGACCAATGAATTACTCCTGCTGGGCGATCGGATCGACGCACACGAGGCTGAGCGGCTGGGCATCGTCAACCGGGTGACCACGGCCGCTGAGTTCGACGCCGCGGTGACCGACTGGGCGGAGAAGCTGGCGGCCAAGTCCCCCCTGCTCATGCGACTCGGCAAGGAGGCAATGTTCCGTCAACAGGACATGGCCTTTGCGGATGCGCTCGAGTACCTCCGCGGGCAGCTCACGATCGCCCTCGCGACCGAGGATCTGAAAGAAGGTGTACAGGCCTTCTTTGACAAGCGTGCACCCATCTGGCGCGGACGCTGAATGCAGCTTTCCGGCGCTTGCTTCATGATGGATCGGTGACCACCTTCGACCTGCTTGCCAACCTGCCGCTGACCGTCGACGGTTATCAGTTGAGGGGACTCTCGGCGCAGATCTCACCTGAGTTCGAGCGTCACACCACGATCGTTGAGATCAGCGGAGGAGGCTTTACCGGACTCGGCGAGGACGTGGTCTACACCGGCGCCGAGCAGCTTGAGCTGCAGCGTCTCGGGCCGGTTCACGATCTGAGTCCCGTGCGAACCCTCGGCGACTTCTGCGAGCTGATCGAGTCGCTTGAGCTGTTCCCCACTCCCCCGGAGATGGAGGCATCGCGCCTCTACAGGATCTGGGCCTTCACCAGCGCGGCTCTCGACCTCGCGCTGCGGCAGAACGGGCTCTCGCTTGCGGCGGCGCTGCAGCGCGATGCCCAGCCGATGACCTACGTGGTCTCGACACGGCTCGGCGAGCCGCCGACGATCGAGCCGGTCACCAAACGCCTGGGCCTGGACCCGGCGCTGCGCTTCAAACTCGATGCAACCAGCTCATGGACACCGCAGATCATCGCGCAGCTCGTTGCGACCAGCGCCGTCGACTCGATCGACTTCAAGGGCATGTACCGAGGGACGACGGTGGATCAACCGGCCGATCCGGTGCTCTACCAACGTGTCGTCGAAGCGTTCCCAGACGCTTGGCTGGAGGATCCGGATCTCAGCTCTTCTGAGGCTATGGCGGTACTCGCGGAGCAACATCACCGGATCACCTGGGACGCTCCCATCCACTCGATAGCAGACATCGAGTCGCTGCCGTTCGCGCCGCGGATGGTCAACATCAAGCCCTCCCGGATCGGTCGGCTCAACGAGCTCTGCAAGACCTATGACTACTGCGCCGAGCATCACATCGGCGCCTACGGCGGCGGCCAGAGCGAGCTCGGCGTGGGTCGCGGCCAGGCTCAGTACCTTGCAGCGCTGTTCCACCCGGGCACGCCGAACGACCTTGCGCCGTCTGCCTATAACCAGATGGACCCGCCGGCCGGCCTGCCGCGCAGTCCGCTGAGCGTTGACACCACCGTTTCCGGTTTCCGCTGAGGATGGGCGCTGGAAACTGACTAGCCTGCGTCCAGATGGGAATGCTCCTGTGAGATGCCCCACCATCAGCCTCCTGACAGAGATGACGACGCTCCCGACGTCAGCGAGCTGATCTCCGGCGGAGATGACGCGGAGCGCGCTCCGGAGGAGCTGATCGATGAGATCCACTCAGCCGCCAGGGCCGAAGCGGGGGTCACGGACGAGCTGACCTATGGCCGCGTGGGGCCCCGCTTCGATCGGCGCTCCCCCTTCTACATCGGCGTCACCGGTGCGACGGGTGTGGGGGTCGTCTTCGCGATCGGATGGATTGTGGTCGCCGTTGGTCAGATCCTCCTGCTGACCGCGCTCGCGTTCGTGATTGCGGTGGGGATGGATCCGATGGTCGTCTGGCTGACACGCCGTGGGCTTCCACGGTGGGCGTCCGTGACGCTGGTGCTCCTGAGCGGCCTGGCGGTCTTCGCCGGTTTCCTTGCGCTGGCCATTCCGATTCTGACGTCACAGGCCACGACGCTCGCCAACGAGATCCCGCACTACGTGCACAGTCTCAACAACCAGGCGACGTTCCTGGGCAAGCTCAACGCCCGCTACCACCTGGTCAAATCGATCCAGAGCTTCATCAGCAACGGCGGTTCCTCTGCGATCGCAGGCGGCATCCTCGGCTTCGGGAAAGTGGTCCTTGACCTGGTCGGATCGGTGGTGGTGGTGGTGATCCTCGCGATCTATCTGCTGGCCGACCTCCCCCGCGTCAAGCATGGGCTGTACCGGTTCGCGCCGAAGAGCCGCCGGGCGCGCATGGTGCTGCTGACCGACGAGATCATGACCAGGATCGGCGGCTATGTACTCGGCAAGTTGCTGAACTCGCTGATAGCGGGCTTTGCCACCTGGATCTGGGCGCTGCTCTGGAACATCCCCTACGCGCTGTTGCTCGGTTTCATGGTCGCGCTGCTCGACCTGATTCCGGTGATCGGCTCAACCGTCGGCGGGATCATCGTCTCCCTGATCGCTCTCACCGACGGCCTCGTGATAGCCATCGCCACGGCCCTCTACTACACGCTGTTCCGCGTCTTGGAGGATTACCTGCTCACACCCAAGATCATGGTTCGAACCGTACAGGTTCCCGGCCTGGTGACCGTGCTGGCAACCGTGATCGGCGGTGCGGTGTTCGGTGTGATCGGGGCACTGATCGCGATTCCGATTGCGGCGGCGATCAAGCTGCTGCTGGAGGAGACGACGCTACGTCACCTGGAGAGCCGCTGACACTCCCCGGTATCCGCCGTGTGCTACCTGGCCCGCCGGCCGCCTGAGAAGACGGTCCAGTCAAGCACCGCACCCGACGCGTCGACGATCCAACGGACCGTCTCATCCTCCAGCACCCTGTAGAAGCCCACGGCGCTGTCACCGCAGCGCACGGTCGGCTCGCAGCGCATGTGCTCCGCGAACTCGCGCTGCCCGCGGGTGAGTCGCAGATCCTGACCTCTCTCGTACATGTCGTCAGTCTGACCTGGGGGCGCCGGCGCGGCATCAGTGGTGTTCGCCCAGACGGCTGGAGACTTCACGGGATCGCTTACGTGTTTTACCGCGATGTGGCGCCGGGCGCCTGACGATCCAGGAAGGAGTAGACGTCGATCAGATCCACGCCCGGGTAGGGGTTGAACACGACGGTGTCGCTCGGCAGCCCGGAGACGAAGCCACTGTGATCTCTCGCCGAGGGCCACGCCCGCCCATCCCAGCGCGCCACCGCATCATCAGCGGGACGCCTACAACAGGTGGGGTCGGGGCAGCGTGAGACGGATCGACGACTGGTGCCAGAACCCCGGAACCAATGGGACATGGAGTCGACCGTTCCGACGGTGATGGCGTCACCGCGATCGCGCGCGAGCTCGATGTGTGTCGCGCACCAGAAGTCGCCGGCCACGGTCTCGGTGCGCTGGTAGTGCACCTCATAGGAGTCCTCTGACTCAAATGCCTGCCGCGAGCTCCACCAGCGGCACAGGCGCTGGCCCTCAATCGTGCCGTCGACGTCCGCCGGCAGCAGGACACCATCGTTCTCATATGCCTTCCAGAGCAACCCCTCATGGTCAGAGCGCTGGAAATGCACCGGGATCCCGAAGTGCCGGGTGATCAGGTTGGTCAGACGATGGGCGGCCATCTCATAGGAGATGTAGAAGGTCTCGCCGAGATCCTCAACCGCGATGTCCTCGTTGCGCTTGGCTTCCGCGAGCAGTCTCACAACAGCTCGTTCGGGAGCCAGCAGGGCGCCGGCAAAGTAGTTCGCCTCCACCCGTTGGCGCACATAGCTCTCAAAGTCCGCGGGTTCACCATGCCCAAGGGCGAAGTGACCGAGTGTCTGCGCGATCACCGACCTTGACGAACGCGTCCCGCCGGTGGCGTTGCGCTGGGGCACGTAGATGACCCGGTTGGCGGTGTCCGTGATCGAACGCGTGGAGGGCGGCAGCCCCTGCACGCGCGCGACTCTGAAGCCGAAGTAGGCGGCCGCCTCGCTCAGGTGCCGCTCCGAAACTGAACCGGGACCGACATAACCAACGGCTTCCAGCGCGCCGCCGGCCACGGCTTCAATCTCCTCAAAGTAGTTGTTTCGGCGCCGCATCTCCTCCCGCAGTGCGGCATTGGCAGCCCGCGCCCCCAACGACCCGGCGATCAGGTCAGAATGCGGCACGACGCGCGCGGTTCCGGCGGTCAGCTCCCTCACCCGCTGGAACAGGGTGACGATGTGCTCAAGTGCAGCGCCATCCAGTCGCGCCGATGGCTTCAGATACGGGAGCCGCAGCGACTGGTAGAGCGGATCTGACTGGATGCGGGCCAGCGCGACCTCGAGCTCCGCGCGTCTACTGGGCGCTGCCGCCGAGAGGAGCTCTGACGGCGTGCAGCCCAGCGCGCCGGCCAACTGGTTGACCGTGGAGAGGCGCGGTTCCCGGTGGCCGTTCTCCAGCTGCGAGAGATATGACGCGGAGCTCCCCACCTTCGCTCCAAGCGCCTCGAGCGTCAGACCTGCGCGCTTGCGCAGGTGCCGCAGCCGCTGCCCGAACACAACCGGATCGAGGGATTCCGAGATCACGGCGAAAAGTTTTGCATATGTTTCGCTTCATCGCCAATAACTCAAACTTTGAGTAGACAAGTTCGCGAATAACGGGAACTATCGCGAATGTGTCCGTTATCGAGAGCATCATCTTCACTCCCGACTCCTCAGCAGACGCCGTCCTGACAGCCGAGGCTGTTGAGTTCCTGATCGCCCTCCATCATCGCTTCGAGTGCGCGAGACGTGACCTGCTCGCAGCGCGAGCGGCGAGACAGACGGAGTTCGACAGCGGCAGGCCCCCAGAGTTCCTGGAAGCGACCACCGCCGTCAGGGAGGGCCAGTGGCGCGTGCCGGCGCCGCCCGACGCTTTGCGCGATCGGAGGGTTGAGCTCATTGGGCCCGCGGCGCGCAACACCATGGCCGAGGCTCTGACCTCCGGCGTAAACGTCTTCATCGCTGATCTGGGCGACGCGAGCTCACCCACCTGGGAGAACATGCTTCGCAGCCAGGTCAACCTGTCAGATGCCGCACGAGGAGGACTGGCGCAGACCGGGACCGGGCCTCGAACGACCATGATGGTGATGCCGCGCGGATTGCATCTGGTCGAGAAGCACGTGTCCGTGGATGGCGATCCGATCGCGGCGAGTCTGTTTGATTTCGGCCTGTATTGCCTCCATAACGCGCGGACCTTGATGGATCGCGGCTCAGGCCCCTACCTCTGTCTGCCAAAGCTGGAGGGACACCTGGAGGCACGACTCTGGAACGAGGTGACAGCCTTCACGGAGGACGCGCTGGAGCTCGACCGGGGCTCGATCCGCACCACAGTCCAGATTGAGACCATCAGCGCCGCGTTCGAGATCGACGAGATCATCTACGAGCTGCGCGAGCGGATCTGTGGGCTCGGCGCCGGCCGGTGGGGCTATGTCGCCAGCATCGCCAAGGCCTTCCGTCTTGACCCCGCATTTGTACTGCCCGATCGTGCGCTCGTGGGTACTGGAGCACCGTTCATGCGGGCCCTCACGGAGCTTCTGGTCGAGACCGCCCACCGGCGCGGCACACACGCGATCGGGACGAGCGCTGATCGTCTGGAGGCACGCCGGCTGGCGTCAGAGGGCTTCGACGGCACCAGGATCACTCGCGCGACTCATGTCAGCGCCGTCCGCGCTGAATTCGACAAAGTGCTCGGCGGCGCCCCGCATCAGCTCACGCGCCAGCGCCCCGAGCCGAGGGTTTCGGCCGCGGACCTGCTCACCGTGACCCGACCGGAAGGCGGCTGCACCCAGGCGGGCCTTGACCGCAATATCGACGTGATCATCGGCTATCTCGCCGGATGGCTGGCCGGCACCGGTTCGGTCACTTTTGATGAGCTGCCCCAGGATGCCTCTGCGGCGGAACTCTGCTGCGCCCAGGTATGGCAGTGGGTTCACCACCGGATCCCACTCACCCCTGGAGGAACGGTCGTGACCGACGAACTTGTCCGCCAGCGGGCGGACAAGACGGTTTCCCAACTGAGCGCGGCAGGCCACGACCGAACCGTGCTGCAGCGGGCCCGCGCCGTGCTTGACGAGGTTGCCCTGGCGGAGCATCCCCCCACCTTCCTGACCCTGACCGCCTACGAACTGATCGACTGAGAAGCACCCAAGGAGCTGATTGAAGTGACCACCCTTTCTGACATCGCCGATGCCGCCATCGAGCGGGAGTGGGATACCGACCCGCGGTGGTCGGGGATCGAGCGCTCCTACGATGCGCACGACGTGATCCGCCTGCGGGGAAGCGTTCGCATTGAACACAGCCTCGCCCGGCGCGGAGCCGAACAGCTCTGGAACATGTTGCACGCGGACACCTACGTCAATGCACTTGGGGCGATGACCGGTGGGCAGGCGGTTGAGATGGTGAAGGCCGGGCTGAAGTCGATCTACGTCTCAGGCTGGCAGGTTGCGGCCGATGCCAACCTTTCAGAGCAGGTCTATCCCGACCAGAGCCTCTACGCGGCAAACAGCGTGCCGTCCGTCGTCCGCCGGATCAACAACGCGCTGCGTCGCGCCGACCAGATCGAGTGGGCGGAGGCCATGGCCGAGGGTCATCACGAGCCGCCGCGCAACTGGCTGGTCCCGATCGTGGCCGACGCCGAGGCGGGCTTCGGCGGGGCGCTGAACGCCTACGAGCTGATGCGTTCGATGATCGAGGCCGGAGCAGCCGGCGTCCACTTTGAGGATCAGCTCTCCTCAGAGAAGAAATGCGGGCATATGGGCGGCAAGGTGCTGATCCCCACAGGGCAGCACATTCGCACGCTCAACGCCGCTCGCCTGGCGGCTGACGTTGCCGGCGTGCCCACGCTCATCATCGCACGGACGGACTCGTTGGGCGCAAGCCTTTTGACCACCGACGTTGACCCGCGTGACCATCAGTTCATCACCGGGGAGCGAACCGCGGAAGGCTTCTACTACGTCCGTCCCGGCATCGAGCAGGCGGTGGCCCGCGGGCTCGCGTACGCCCCTTACGCGGACCTGATCTGGTGTGAGACCTCGACGCCCGATCTTGCGGAGGCACAGATCTTTGCCGAGCGGATTCACGAGGTCTACCCGGACAAGCTGCTGGCCTACAACTGCTCACCGTCATTCAACTGGCGTAAGCACCTGGACGATGGCACCATCGCCCGTTTCCAGCGGGAGCTCGGGGCGATGGGCTACGCCTTCCAGTTCGTGACCCTGGCCGGATGGCACGCCCTCAACGAATCGACCTTCCGGCTCGCCCGCGGCTACGCAAATCACGGCATGAGCGCGTACGTCGATCTGCAGGAGCGTGAGTTCGCGCTCGAGCAACTCGGCTACAGCGCCACCCGTCATCAGCGCGAGGTGGGCGCCGGCTACTTCGACGATGTCACCAGCACGCTCTCAAGCGGCCTGGCTTCCACGCTGGCGCTGGCAGGCTCGACGGAGGAACAGCAGTTCCAGCTCTGAGGAGGAGCTGCAGGGGCCTGCGGACCGCCGCTGCTGGTCCGCAGGCCCCACCGCTGCTCGCTGGCCGCCTCCGATCAGAAATCGATCCGCGTCTCCGCCGGCAGCACGAGCACCGAGCTGCGCGCGCTGCTGAGCTCGTTGCGGACCTCACCGGCGACCACCACGCGACCCTTGGGCGCACCCTGTTGCGAACCAACCACGATCAGGTCCAGGTCATCAGCGGTCGGCTCGACCAATTCCGCACCGAGTGCCGCCGCCAGCGAGGCAGCGGTTGCGCGCGCATCGTCATTGACGGGGCCGGCAAAGGGAACGGCGATCCGGCGGATGCGATCCACTCCCACCGCTCTCAGGCCGGCCGCCGCGACTGCCACGGCGACCGAACCGCCCTCGAGCAGACGCTGTGCGGAGGTGCCCGGCTCCGCCCTTCCCAGCGGCGTGCGGTAGTCAGACCCGAAAACGATGATCGAGGCATGCTGCTGTTCGGCCAGCTCGCCCAGAACCTGGCCCGTGGCTGCACCCGCCACCACGTGCTTGCTGACCGGGATGCCGATCAGCGCCTCGCCACGGTCCAGACGCTGTTGGGCGTCGTACCGCGCGAGTTCTTCTCGCCTGCGATCGAACTCTGGGGCGTGGCGAACATAGGCGAGCGCAACCGACGCTCCGGGGAGCGCCAGCAACCTCCCGAGCGCCAGCGCGTCGTCGTCGTTTGGTGTTCCGTCGTAGGAGACGATGAGATCAGCGGACATATTGACGATGCTCCGTGATCGGCTCGGCCCGCGCCTCGTCCAGGTGGCCAGCAACCAGACGGGCGGGCTATCCAGATGGCCGATGTGCGGCGGCGAAGGATAAGATGTGAGAAGGTCTGCAGCGAAACCCGTGGGCCGCTCGATCCCCGGTACGGGGCGGTGCACGTGTATTCCCTGACCAGCTTGTCTTCAACTTCTCCGAGGGTGGCCGCGATTGTCTGTTGACGCAGCCAACCTACTGGCAGCGATCTCCCGCAGCGTCGACGCGCTTGCGTTCACCAGAGGTGAGCTTGACGCGCGCCTGGCCGAGCTGGTCGAGACGGTAGCCCAGGTTTTCGGCTTCCTCGGCGCCGGAATCATGATGATGAACGAATCTGGGCAGCTATACCTCATAGGTACGTTCGATCCCACGGCAGGAGCGCTCGAGCTCGCGCAGCGAGAGGGCGGCGTCGGGCCTGGTGTTCAGGCCACCCGCCTGAACCGGGTTGTCGCCGTTGACGATCTCAACCGTGACGAGCGCTGGCCACAGTTGCGCGAGACGCTGGTTCCGAGAGGAGTGCGCAGCCTGCTCTGTGCACCGATTCGGGTGCATAACCGTCCGGTCGGAAATCTCAATCTCGTTGACGGGGCCCCTCGTGAGTGGACGCAGTCGGAGCGCGCCGGCCTGACCGCCTACGCCGGCCTGATCGGTGCCATGCTGCGCATCGCACTGGACGGCGCACACGAGGATCAGCTCGTGCTCGAGCTGGCCAAACGTCTGGCCACCGACGCTGCGGATGACAGCTGAGGGTTTCATCGACGACGACGCACTGGAGCGCAGCCTCGCTGCACTGCGCGAGCACGGTTCGGCGGGCCAACCGCAGGAGATGATCAAGGAGGTGCTGCTCGCCACCCGCAGGCTGTTCGCAGCCTCGGGCGCCGGCCTGATGCTCATCGACGAGAGCACGGCGCTCCGCTCAGTCGCGGCAACCGATGCGGCCGCACAGATGCTCGAGCGCAAGCAGGAGCAGCTGGGACACGGCCCATGCGTGGACGCCGTGGTGCTGGACAAGCTCACGGAGTCCGTCGACCTGCTGGCAGATCAGCGCTGGACCGAGCTGGGCGCAGCGCTGGCGGGCCATGGTGTGCGCGCCGTCCTGGGAGTGCCGGTGCGGCTTGACGGTGTGGCGGTGGGCGCCCTCAACGTCTTCCGGGATAAGCCACACAGCTGGAGCCCGAGCGAGATCAGCGCCCTGAGCTCATACGGAGGCCTGATCCAGGGGGTTCTGCGCGCCGCCCTACAGACGCAGCAGCGCACCAAGCTGGCGGAGCAACTGCAACACGCGTTGGACAATCGCGTCATCATCGAGCGTGCCGTAGGTGTCTTGATGGGCCGGGAGCGGATCGATCCGGTTGAAGCCTTCAACGGTCTGCGCAAACGTGCCCGCAACAGTGGCAGGCGCGTATCGGACCTTGCGCAGGAGCTCCTGGATGCCGTCAGCGAAGCCGATTGAGGGCGCGATACCATTCGTGTGTCAGGGCCTGCCGTGATCCCGTGGGTCAATCCCGAAAAAGGAGAAGCTCACGGTGCGCAACCGACACCGCTTGACCACCCCCCATCGACCTCGCGACCGGACCGCCTCAGATGTCTGAACGGTTGGCGATCATCGAGTCCCCGCAGCTTGACGGGCTGCTGCTGCACGTACGCGGCGAACTGGACATCGCCAGCGTGCCGCAGCTGAGCAACCGCCTCCTGGCGCTGCTCAGAGAAGGCCGCGACGTTGCCCTGGACCTCTCCGAAGTGGGCTTCATCGACAGCTCCGGCGTCTCCGTTCTGATCGCGGGCGCGCGTGCCGCCGAACTCAGCGGCAGCACGCTGACGATCCGGGCGGTCAGTGCTGCAGCGCTGCGGGTGCTGGAGTTGACGGGCGTCACAGAACGCCTACAGCTGTCGCCAGATGCAGCGTCGTCGTCAGCGGAGCCGACGGCCGAGCGTCAACGCCGCTGACAGGCGTCCCGGTAGGACCTGGTGCCGGGCTGGCGAGCACGAGCGGAGTCGCCGTTGATCATCAGGCACCGCTCGTCCACCGCCTGGAACGCGCGTGCCGGTATCGCCTTGAGCTGATCGACCATCGTGTAGGTCCAGCGCGGGTCGGCGGTGCCCTGGAAGAACCAGTTACTGCCGTTGTCGGCCAGAATCAGGCCGTAGGTCTTCAGCGCCTGAACCACGATCTGGCAGGCATGAAAGCAACGCTTACGAGATAGCCTAAAGCTTGACTTCAGCCTGAACCTTGCTCCCATTGGGGGATAGTTCGGGTCGCTTGTTGCACCCGCCTGATGGCGCGCCGGCCAAAGGTACCGAGCACTCGTGGTCTGAGCGGTGAAACGGATGGCATGGTCGAGGTGGCCCGACATGACCTCGTCGTAGTTCACCAGTCCCGGCAGGATCGGGAGGCCGGCCGCGTCCGCGGATGTCCAGCCTGCCGGGCGCAGCTTGTTTGAGCGCAGCCTCCAGATCGCTCCTGACCCAGCTGTTGAGGCTCCACCGGGGTGGTAGTGCGCGTTGTAGAGCTCGTAGAGCGTGCAGTTGGCCGGGTCGACCATCAGGGCATGGCGGTCGCCACCCGCGGCCGGTCCTCCCTCAATCGGCGTCCGCGCGGAAAACGGATACGGCCCGCGATCGCTCTCCGACGCGTACTGGAAGTGGATGTGAACCAACTCGGGGTGGCGCGTTGTCAGCTGCCACGGCATCCCATATGGAGACGCACCTCCACCGGGCCCAAAATCGGGGTGCAGAAAGCTCGACCCAGCTGACATATGAGCGAGCCACACGGCGGAGCGTGCTGCCACGGGAAGACCGGTGACAGGCGTGTTCCAGACGTTGTTCGCGGGGAACACAGGGCACGAAGTTCCCGGAAGCTGTTGGCCGGCTTGCACCGCCACCCTCGCCTGAGCTGCCCGGCCGGCGGTAAGGCCCAGGCCCAGCGAAGCTAGCATTGCCACAACCAGTAATCGTCGCCGATCCGCCAAAGCACCCTCCGAGACTGGCGCTGACCACCTGATCCGTGCGACCTAGCGTACCCACGCCGCCTAAACCATTGACGGTGCAGCTAGGCTTGCCCTGATGAGTGGCGTCGAGCTGGATAGCGTCGAGCCGTACCTGAACATCTCGTCCAAGGCTTACGAGCACCCGGCCGACCGCGCGGCCACCGCTGCACTCAAGGCCGTCCCGATGCTCGACACGCTCGTGCGCCGGTTGATCGAGTGGCAGTACGAGCGGGCGCTGCGACAGTTCTACCTGGGCACCTCAGTGAAGGTCTCAGAGCAGCAGATCCCCGAGCTGTGGGCTTCGCACCAGGCGGCCTGCCGCATTCTCGACCTGCCTGAGGTCTACGACCTCTACGTGACCACGCCGGTGCTTGGAACGGCAGCCACGATCGGCTCACGCAAACCGATCATCGTCGTTGACTCGGTGGTCCTGCGACGCCTGGGTCCCGGAGAACAGCGCGTGCTGCTCGGACACGAACTGGGTCACGTCCTCTCCGACCACGTGCTGTACATCACCGCGCTCAATATCCTGCTCGCCGCGGGCGGCTCGCTGCCCACGCTCCTGGGCCTTCCATTCCGCGCGGTCAAGGTGGTTCTGCTCGAGTGGTACCGGGCCGCCGAGCTGAGCGCCGACCGAGCGGCGACACTCGTGGTTCGTGACCCTCAGATCGTCTGCCGCATGCTGATGGTGGCGGCCTCCGGCCTGCCCGCGGACGAACTGAACCTGGACGCGTTCATGGCCCAGGCGATGGAGTATGAGAACTGGGACGATCCCTCCGACCGCGTCCGGCGCTTCTTCTGGGAGATCAACGTCACCCACCCCTACGCCGTCAGGCGTGTGTCCGAGGTCATGCGCTGGGTGCAGAGCGGCGAGTACGACCGGATCCTGCGGGGTGACTACCGCACTCGCGACCAGGAGGCAGACGTCCGAGCTGAGGCCAGTGAGGCGATGGAGTTCTATGCCGAGCGGTTCCGCAGCGCCTTCCGCGACATTGGCGAGAACGTCACCAACCTGGGCGGACAGGTGGCCGGCGTGGCTGACCAGGTGGCCGATTGGCTGCGTGGTCGCGGCGGCTGATCGCCGGAGTGAGCGCCGCCGCCGGGCGCATGCGCGCGTGACCGCCCCGGGGCGCCAAACCTCTGCGCGATGGGCCGCTGTGGCGTTTCGGGGCGGCTGTGTCGCCCCGGCGCGCCAAACCGCTGCGCGATGGGCCGTTGTGGCGTTTCGGGGCGGCTGTACCGCCCCGGCGGGCCAAACCTCTGCGCGATGGACCATTGTGGCGTTTCGGGGCGGGTGTGTCGCCGCGGCGCATGCCCAGGACACCGGGCGCACCCCGGCGGGACGCGAGTCAACTCCAGAGCGTGAGTAATGCGGGCGGAGGGACTCGAACCCCCAAGAGCAAAGCCCACCGGCACCTAAAACCGGCGCGTCTACCAATTTCGCCACGCCCGCAGGCCTCGGCAACGAGGCCCGATTGTAGGCCGGGCGGGGTGTTGACGTGGTCTTCGCCCACTGCCTTCAGAAGGTGATGACCACGCCGCGGTCGGCGTACGGCACCTGTCTCCCCCGAACCAGCCTGGCGATCCGTTCAAAGAGGCTGATGACCCTGACCATCACCCCGTACTTGGCCATCAGCCGCTCCCGAATGGCGGCCAACTCGGCGCCGGTCACCAGCCGTCCCAGCGCGTCCGATGGCTTGGTACCAGGCTTCACCACGCCGCGACGGTCGCACGGCTGAACTGTGACCCGCTGCGTGTGGGCCAAGCGTTTGGCCTTGCCAGATGCTGAGCTGGTGGAGAACCCGAAGCTTCCGTCCTGCAGCGAGACCCACCACACGGGCGTGGCCACCGGTGTGCCGTCGCGCCTGAAGGTGGTCAGGAGGACGTATCGCTCATCAGCTCCGATCATGATGCGGCCCTATCACGAGGTCTGATTGACATACGGCACGTAGGGTCGGCAGGGCTCGTTACGCAGGCTCGGACAGGGCGGGAGTGACGAGGTCACATTCACGCCCGGTACGACCGGCAGCACGAGGTTGGAGGGCATCCCCGCTGACAGCTCCACCGAGACCTTTGCTGTGCCGGAGGGCTGGGTACGCGCGAACGCCCACAGCGGTTGCGTACCGCCCGGGGCCGCGATCGTGACGCGGATGCGCGAGCCAGCTCGGTAGACGTGGCCCTGGTAGTAGAGCGGGATCGTGACCTCCACGAACCTGCCGGCCGGCAGCGGACGCACAGCGCTGCGACGCAGGTTGAGAACCGGCTCAAGCAGCGTGCTACCGGGAGCCAACTGACGTTCGTCCGCGCGCACCCATCCGTCCTGAACGAATGTCTCCATACCGTCCGGGCGCACCTCACTGATGGTGGCCTGCAGATCGACGCTGGGGGTTGAGGCACGCACCCAGAGATGCACGGCTCCGCCTCCGATCACGGTTGTGTTCTGAGCCAACGGCTGGCTCACGTAGGAGACAGCCGTGCCGGCGGGGTTCTGCTGCCAATTCCAGGCCCAGTCGCTGGCGTTGCCCCAGAGACCTCCTCCGGCTGTGTTGCTGGACGCATAGTCGGTCGCCGGAAGCGCCTTGGCGTTCCACGTGAAGACATCTGTCTCCGGAGTCGAGGTGGGGCTGGTGGCCAGCTGGCCACCAGCCCCCAGATACCAGGTTTGAGCGACAGTTCCGGGGATTGGGAAACGGCTGAAGGATTGCTCAAAGGCCGGATACGGATTGCCCGGCGTGAGCGTTCCGCTGGTGGAAAGCCCAGCGCCGTTGTCAAACAGCACGCGCACCGGCGGCTGTTGCTCGAAGGCTGCGAGGGCCTCGCTGTAGGTTGGAAGCTGCTGGACGGGATCGGACGGAAGCAGCACGCCGTTGAGCCCCAGGCCCTGCTCGTAGAAGAGCGGTGCCGCTATCTCCACCAGGCCGGCGTTGGCCATCGGTGGGCGGTGGGCCACAAACAGCGAGAGGAAGTCGTACCAGCGGTTCACGGTGCTGGGATCCAGAGAATCGATGTGAGCGCCGTTGGTGAACGTGAACCACTTGTGGCTCGTTCCCGTGAAGTGCTGCGCCAGGTCGGCGCAGTGCCCGCCCGTCTGCTCATCCTCCCACTGGCAGGCGAGGAACACAGCCGCATGAATCCTGTGCACGAAGGTGACCGGATCAAGTGGGTCAGCAACCGCGGGCACATAGTGGGCGTTGCGGCGGATCATGCCAAGCACGCTCGGTGCCTCGCCGTGCAGAGCCTGGTTGTGACCGCATGTGCGGTCGCCCTGCTGGATCCGCTTGTACGCCCAGGACTGCCCGGCGTGCAAGCCCGCCGGCAGAGCATCAAACTGGCGCTGCCTGGCCCATGGCAACGCAAACCCGGTGTTGAGGATGCCCCCGGGGTAGAGGGTGGTCATCGTCGAGTCGATCGTTGAGAGCGGCGCGATGGCCTCAAGCGCGGGCGGGTTCAACTGGGCCGTGAAAAGTTGACTGATGCCACCGTAGGAGATCCCGATCATGCCGACCCTGTGTCCGAGCACCCAGGGCTGATGCGCGATCGTCTGGATGACGTCATAACCGTCGAGGTTCTGGAGCGGCTCAAAGTAGTTGAAGGCCCCGCCGGAACAGCCCGTGCCGCGCATGTTCACATCGACCACCGCAAAGCCCATCAGATTCGCGAGTGTGGCGATGCCGCTGTCGGGACCAGCCGGGTCGGCATACCCGTAGCCCGAGTACTCGATCACCGTCGGGTAGGGCGGATGCTGATAGTCGGACGGGAGCGAGAGACCCGCCGGCAGGCCTGAGATACCGGCCGGATGATCTGGCGGATGCACGTAGATGGCCAATCTGGTGCCGTCTCGCGTTGTCAGGTACTGATAGCCGTTGTCCCTGATGCGCTGACGATAGATGCCGGGATCCCAGGGCCTCGCCGCATCCGTGTGCACCGTCACCGGTCCTGACTCGGCGCCGCTCCGGAGCCGCACCCGGTAACCCGGCCCGGGCCTGACGCTCACAAAGAGCAGACCACCCTGCGCGTCCGCCCGCTCCCGGGCGACCACCAGACCGGTCCGGCTGAGCAGTACGGCAGGAGCATGCGGCTTCAGACCGGTGACATACACCTGCCTGGCGCTGCCGTGTGCTGCGATGGATCCGGGGGCGGCCGCAGCCGCCGCAGCCGGTGCGCTCAGCGCGAGCGGCACCGCCGCGGCGATCACGGCAAGATGAAGGCGAATCTGCGGGCGTCGGAGGATCATCCTCAGATCATCGCGGATCACGCCAGTGATGGCGAGGGTCGACCACTCACGAGATGACGATCACCAGGCAGTGCACCCCCACTGGTCGGGGATAGCCGCTTGATAGTGCGCGATCAGGCGATCGGCCACCCGGATTTCCATTGCCCTGGTGGCCGCGGAGACCGGGCCCGGTGACAGCGGCGTGCCGCCAAAGGCGAGCCAGTTGGCTCGGCTGATCCCGAGGCTGTCAGGGTAGGCGTAGCCGAGGACACGCCATCCACCCGATTCGCAGCTGGCCACGCGCGACCAGGCGCCGTAATCGGCAGGTAGGGCGGATGTTCGGGGAAACCTTCGGTGAGGTTTTGCTGATGGGTGTCGCGGTGCCGCGGAAGCTGCCGCAATCGGCATTAACACGGAGAACAGCGTTATCGCACCCACGACGGTGCGCAAGATGAGGGACTGCATAGGGTCGACCGCGCCCAGCCCGAACTGACGTCTACGTGACTTCGACTGCCCTCCGATCGCACCGGCTGGCTACGGGTAGGACGGTGGCTCACCACCTCCTGATTCGGTTTACAACGTCGGCGTGCGCCGACGGCCCTTCGCTCCGGAGACGAGTCGTTTATGTGGCCCCGCGGGCTGGTCTCGGAAGCTGGCTGGACGTAGCCGTTACGCCGACGGCTCGACCGCAACAGCCCAAATCGCTGAGCGGTTCTCCCGTTTGCGTAAAGCTAGGGTAGCGCCTCTGGCCTGAGCCCGGCCGGACCACGGTCTGGTTGGGCGCCGATCCAGCCTGGTTCGGGGCGCCCGACCGCGCCTGAGGCAGAT
>JAKAED010000061.1 GCA_021820105.1 Actinomycetes bacterium
CCGATCTCCCGCCATCCGGGACCGAACCTCAAGGTCAGCGATGTCACGCGACTCCCTTGTGAAGCGGCCGGCCAGGTCATCACCGCGACCCATCGTCTTGCCGAGCATGATCCCGGAGACCGACAGTGACTCGGCCACAAGCGCGCTCATGTCCGCCAGGCGGCGCTGCTGCTCGGTTGTGATGCGGCGGCGGATCTTGCCCACCTTCCGCGTCATCCACACCGACGGCGGCACCAGCAGCAGCGAGATGCCCGCCAGCGCCGGAGCAAGGACCAACATCGCGATCACCGCGCTGAGCACCGTGGCGACGTTGCCCGCGATCGTGGTGGCCGTGTTGGTGATGACGTTGTCCAGGCTGCCGATGTCATTGGAGATGCGTGACTGCACCTCCCCCGTGCGCGTGCGGGTGAAAAACGCCAGCGACATCATCTGCAGGCGGTGATAGACCGCTGCGCGAAGGTCGTGCATGACCCTCTGACCAACGGCATTGGAGATGAATGTCTGCCAGACGTTCGTGGCCTGCGACAGCAGCGCCACCAGGATCATCCCGGCCACGGTCTCGGTCAGGATCGTGTTGTTACGTCCGATGATTCCGAGCTGGAGGGCGTCGCGCAGCAGGAACGGGTTGACCATGCTGATCGCGGATGAGGCGATCACCATCAGCAGCACGATCACGAGCCGCAACCGGTATGGCCTGAACAGGCTCAGGATCCGCCGGCCGTCACGCTTGCGCGTGGGATCCATCAGCTGCGGCACCTCCTTCTTGGGGGTGCGGAACTGCCGCATCGCGCTGCCGCCACCGCCGCCGTGAGCGGCGCCCATGCCGCTGCCGCCGAAGCTCATCGCGTCCTTCCTGTCGAACTCATCCACTGCATGATGACGCCTCCGTTAGGTGTTCCGGCGGTTCGGAATGGGTTAAACATCGATCGCGAGCCTAATACCGTGCGCCACAATGCCCGATCATCAGCTTATGAACGAGCCGTTTGAGACCTCCGGGCCGTCCGCGCCCCTGATGCCGCAGATCGGCCCGCTGTCGGCCTCGCGCAACTCCGTGCCCTCGCCGCTGCTGGGTGGCAGCCCCTTCCCACCCATTGCGGAGTACGGCTTTCTGTCCGACTGCGAAACCACGGCGCTGGTGGCTCCCGGCGGCGCGATTGAGTGGCTGTGTCTACCGCGGATCGACTCCCCCAGCGTGTTCGGCGCGCTGCTCGATCGTGACGCCGGCTCCTTCCGCCTCGGCCCGGCGGGCGTCAGCGTGCCGACTGCCCGCCGCTACCTGCCCGGCACGATGGTCCTGGAGACGAGTTGGGGCACCGGCTCGGGCTGGATGGTGGTGCGTGACACGCTGCTGATCGGCGGCTGGCATCACGAGGACGAGCGCTCCGGCACGCACCGTCGCGCCCCCACCGACTACGACGCCGACCACGTGCTGCTGCGCACGGTCCGGTGCATGAACGGTGAGGTGGAACTGGTCATGGACTGCGAGCCGGTGTTCGAGTACGGCACCAAGCAGGTCCACTGGGAGTACACGGGCCCGGGCTACAACGACGGCGTGGCCACGGCCCCTGGCTGTGATGTGCGGCTCGGCCTGCGCACGAACCTGCGGATCGGCTTTGAGGGCTCCCGCGCGACGGCACGCCACCGCATGAAGGAGGGCGAGCAGATCTACTGCGCGCTCTACTGGTCGGAGCACCCGCCACCCATGAGTTATCAGGAGGCGCGCGACCGTCAGGTGTGGACGGCCCACCATTGGCAGCACTGGGTGGACCGCGGAACGTTCCCGGACCATCCGTGGCGCACGCACCTGCAGCGCAGCGCACTGACGCTCAAGGGACTCACGTTCGCGCCGACCGGAGCGCTGATCGCTGCCGCCACCACCTCGCTGCCGGAGACACCTCAGGGTGAGCGCAACTGGGACTACCGCTACAGCTGGATCCGCGACTCCACGTTCATGCTCTGGGCGCTCTACACGCTCGGGTTTGATTGGGAGGCCAACGATTTCTTCTACTTCATAGCCGATGTCGCGGGCGGGCAGGAGGACCTGCAGGTGATGTACGGGCCGGGTGGTGAACGCAACCTGGAGGAGTACACGCTTGACCATCTGAGCGGCTATGAGGGCGCGCGTCCGGTGCGGGTGGGCAACGACGCCTACCGCCAGAACCAGCACGATGTCTGGGGGGCGCTGCTTGACTCGGTCTACCTGCACACGCGTTCACGCGACTCGCTTGATGAGCGCGTCTGGCCGATCCTGAGCCGCCAGGTGGAGGCGGCGATCCGGAACTGGCGCCAGCCTGACCGCGGCATCTGGGAGGTCCGCGGCGAGCCTCGGCACTTCACATCCTCAAAGATCTTCTGCTGGGTTGCCTGTGACCGCGGGGCTCGTCTGGCGGAGGTGCGTGAGGATTGGGATCTTGCTCGGCGCTGGCAGGAGGCTGCTGATGAGATCCACGCCGACGTCTGTGAGAACGGCGTGGATGAGCGCGGCGTGTTTGTGCAGCACTACGACACCAACGCACTGGATGCCGCGATGCTGCTGATCCCGCTGCTGCGCTTCCTGCCCCCGGACGATCCGCGCGTCCGCGCGACGGTCATGGCCGTAGCCGATGAGCTGACTGAGAACGGCCTGGTGCTTCGCTACCGCACGGAGGAGACTGACGACGGCCTCACCGGTCGCGAGGGCACCTTCCTGATCTGTTCGTTCTGGCTCGTATCGGCGCTGGCGGAGATCGGCGAGCTCACTCGGGCCCGTGAGCTGTGTGAGCGGCTGCTTGGCTACGCCTCACCGCTTGGGCTCTACGCGGAGGAGATCGACCCCCGCACCGGACGCCATCTTGGCAACTTCCCACAGGCCTTCACCCATCTCGCCCTGATCAACGCAGTGATGCATGTGATCAGAGCGGATGAGGCCCAGCCCTTCCCCGCGGGTCCGAACATCACTCCCGGCTGGCGCTGAGAACGCCCCGACACCAACACGGCCCCGGTGCCGCTGGTGACCAGACGTTCGGCTGAGTCCAGCGCTTGGACGACCCAATAGGCGGTCAGGCGAGCAGGCCGAGCCGCTGGGCGCGCTGAACCGCCTCAGTGCGGTTGCGCACCTCCAGCTTGCGATACAGGGAGCTCGTGTGCTCCTTGATCGTGTGCGGGCTCAGGTGCAGCGCCCGCGCAATCTCGGGATTGGTGGAGCCGGCCGCCATCAGGTGCAGGACCTCACGCTCGCGCTCGGATAGCCCGAGCACACCGGAGCGATCCCGGCGTTCAAAGACCGTCCCGCCCAGACCGACCAGCCGCACGGCACCGGCGATCTTGGCTGCCGGCCAGTCCTTGTAGGCAAAGCCTGAGGCACCGGCGGCACGGGCGGCGCTGGCGGAGATCTCACCGGCTCCGGAGAACAGCAGGACGCGCGTTCCCGGTTCGGCCTCACGCAGCCGCTCGCACACCTGTGCGCCCGACTCCTCACCGATGAACAGATCCACAACCGCCACGTGCGGGCGGTAACGGCGCGCGAGCTCAACCGCGTCATCCCCGTTGGAGGCGGCCACGCAGCGCTCAACCCAGGGCTGCTGGGTGAGCATCAGCCTGAAGCCCCAATGAACCACGTCATGATCGTCCACCACGAGGACCCGCAGTCGCTGCGGACTGCGAGTGGCACTGGCCGCAGAGATCTCAGCCATCCAGTGGCACCACCAGTCGCACCTGCCAGCCGTCGTCGCCAAGCGGCCCGAACTCCACCACGCCACCGATCTGCAGGGCCTCAAACCCGGCCAGCCTGAGCCCCACCCCCGGTTGATGCGTCCGCTCAGGCTCGACGCCGTCATTGGTCACCTCAAGCACGAACGCCCCGTCCACCCGTGAGGTTCGAACCACCACCTCGCTTGGCGAGGCATGCTTGCGCGCGTTACGCACGGCCTCTGCCAACACGCTCTGAGCAAGCGGCTCGAGGCGATCCGGAATGTCGGTTTCCGCGGTCACCGGCTCATAGCGGAGAACAATGTCCGGGTTTGCCTTGGTGAGCCGGGCGAGCTCGGCGGAGAAGGTGGTCTGCGTCGCCCGCGAGGTGCGTCCGAGCGGGCGTTGGATCGCGTCGCGCAGCTCTCCGAGCGCCGCCTGGATCTCCGTCGCGCACCGGCTGCGCACCTCCTCCGGCAGGTCGCCGCTGCCATCGAGCACCATCGAGATCCCGAACAGGCGTTGGATCACGCCCTCATGGACCTCACGAGCAAGGTCGATCCGATGCCGCAGCTGGCGTGCGGTCTCCGCCTGGGTGGTCACGTTGCGCGCGACCGAGGCGAGCGCCGCAGCCTTTCCGAGCGTCCACAGCAGGTGTCGCTCAGACGGGTCAAGCGGCGGCGCGTCCATGCTGCGCTCCGCCACGATCACGCCAACGGCCCGTCCGGCCGCCACCATCGGACCGCAGATCACCCGCGCCGGCTCTGGCACCAGGAAGCGGTACTCAGCCGGGACCTGCTCACGGATGTCCCCCGCCTCGACCACCCGGTCTGTACGGATCGCCTGGGCAGCAAAGGGTGCCGTGTCAACCGACACGTGCGCATCGCCGAAACGCTCTATGTCGACCCCGTAGGCTCCGGCGGCGCGGACCTGGCGGCTGGCGGGGTCGTAGCGGAAGATGATTGCCCGGCGCAGACGCGCCAACCGGCACACCGCCCCGCACAGGCGGTCATAGAAGTCATCGCCCAGCGCGGTCTCATGCTCTGAGCGGGAGAGCACCTCGGCGAACAGCTCAAGCGCCTCAACCGGGACCGCATCACCGGCGGCGCGCTGTCCGATCTCCTGAGTTTCAGCGGGTCCTGCCATCGGCTATCACGGTACAGCCGCGGCGGCCGGCTCGGCGCGAGGTCGCAGTACGGCGCCCGAAGCAGCGGCGAGGGCGCCGTGGCTAGCTCGTGGCCTCAGCCCGTCTGATCGGGCGCTTACCCCAGCGACTGCGGGTGGCGAAATCGAGCAGACGGTGCAGATAGTCGCGCAGCGGTGTGCAGTGGATGCCGGCCTGCGCGAGCCGCGCGCGGGTGCGCGCGTTGTCAAAGCGGGTGGCGATCGCGAAGTAGGGGAAGTAGATCCGGCTCGCCTCGACGGCGACGTCTGAGAGCGTGCCGGCCTCGGCGACAAACTCCGCCGGTGGGATCGCTCGCGGTTCGGGCTTACGGAAGTACCGGGAGGCGAGCGAGACGATCTCGGCGAAGCTGGTCGCATCCTCGCTGGCGGTCAGATGGAAGGTGCGGTGTGACGGCTCCTGCTGGCTCTCGCACAGTTCGTAGATGGCGTCCGCCACGTAGTCGATCGAGACGATGTCAAGCGGGGACTCGGGCATCGCCGGCACCGCCCGGAACAGCCCGGTTGAGAGCGCTCGCAATGGCCAGTACATGACATTGAAGGCGGCGGTCCAGCCACTAGAGCGGTCGCCGACGATGATGCTCGGACGGAGGATGATCCATGGCAGCTCAGCGGCCTGGGCGTGGATCAGCTGCTCGGACTCGAACTTGGACTGCTCATACGTGTTGCGGAATCCCTGGCCAACATCCAGATCCTCCTCGGTGAAGTCACC
Organism: Actinomycetes bacterium; assembly: GCA_021820105.1. GTDB lineage: Bacteria > Actinomycetota > Thermoleophilia > Solirubrobacterales > Solirubrobacteraceae > Palsa-465. The sequence goes on from JAKAED010000061.1 coordinate 5,561, forward strand.
GGTATGGGTCCCGGCCACGTACGCGGTGGACACCTGCGCATAGCGGTGCAGACCACCGCGTTGCTGAGCGAGCTTGGCGAACTCGATCATGCGCGTGGTGCCGCCGACATTGATCCTGCGGGCGTCCTCCAGCTGCTGATCAAATGCCACGTTCGCGGCGCAGTGCACAATCGTCGTGACCTCTTCTGCGAGCCGCTCGCGCACCTCTGCGCTCAAGCCCAGGTTGTCGCTCGTCATCTCGCCCGCAACAGCCTCCACCCGGTGCGCGAACAGCTCTGCGCCGTTGGCGATCAGCTCGTCAAGGATCCGGTCAAGGCGCGCACGGGCAGCCTCATCGGACTCAGCCCGCACAAGACACGTGACCGGACGGCTGCCGCGCTCCAGGTAGCGCACCAGCACCTCCATGCCGACGAAACCGGTCGCACCGGTCAGGAATACGCGGCCGCTGCTCACCGACGGGTCCTGTGCAGCGAGCGCAACGCCCAGGCCACACGCGCGCGCGTCTGCTCGGGCTCGATCAGCTCGTCAATATGTCCGGTGGCAGCCGCGACCTGCGGACGCAGGTGCGTCTCGGCGTAGCGCTGCGCGAGCTCCTCGCGCGCCAGGTCGGGATCCTCGGCGGCCGCCAGCTCGCGACGGTGGATGATGCCCACGGCCGGCTTGGCGCCCATCACGCCGATCTCCGCCTGTGGCCAGGCGAACACATAGTCGGCGCCCAGGTCCTTCGAGTTCATCGTGATGAAGGCCCCGCCAAAGGCCTTGCGCAGGATCACCGTGACCCTCGGGACTGTGGCGCCGGCAAAGGCCTTGACGAACGTGGCGCCGAGACGGATCACGCCCTCGGCCTCCTGGCTCGATCCCGGCATGAAGCCCGGGGTGTCAACGAGCACCAGCAGCGGCACCCCAAAGTCGTTGCACTGGTTGACGAAGCGGGCGCCCTTCTCGGAGCTCGAGGTGTCAAGCACGCCGCCCAAATAGCGCGGCTGGTTGGCAACCACGCCAACCGGATGCCCCTCGATGCGGATGAAGGCGGTCACCAGATTACGGGCCCAGCCTGCGGCCACCTCCAGCAGGTCGCCGCCGTCAGCGATTCCGGAGATGACCGAGCGCACGTCGTAGACCTTGCGCGGCTCCAGTGGCACGTGCACCGATGGGTCGTGCGCGCCAGCCGGGCGCGATTCGGCCACCGGCAGCGGCAGGTCGTAATGGCTCGGCAGGAAGCCGAGCAGGTCGCGCACGAGCAGAGCCGCGTCGGCATCCGTCGGGGTCACGAAGTGGCAGACGCCGTTGCGCTCATGCACCTTGTGACCACCGAGCTCGGCGGCGGTCACCTCCTCACCCAGCGCGTCCTTGACGACACCGGGACCGGTCAGGAACATGCTCGAGTCCTTGGTCATCACGATCCAGTCGGTGAGCGCAGGTGAGTACGCGCCACCACCGGCGGACAGACCGCTGATCACTGAAATCTGGGGCACCCGACCGGAGAGCGCCACGGTCTGGCGGAAGATGCGGCCGTACCCACCTAGTGCGCGAACACCCTCCTGCATGCGGGCGCCACCGGATCCGACAAAGCCGACGACGGGAGCGCGAGCGCGGTCCGCAAGTTCCATCACCCGCACGATCGTCTCCGCGTGCATCTCACCGAGCGACCCGCCGACATAGGAGTTGTCCTGCGCGTAGCAGAAGACGGGGCGACCATCCACGAGTCCCGCGCCACCCACGACGCCGTCACCAGCCCGGGCCTTCAGCCCCATGTGGCTGGAGACGACCTCAGAGCGGATGACATCGAGCGTGCCGGGATCGCAGAGCGCCTCCAGCCGTCCGATCGGGGTGAGTGTGTCCTGATCCTCGGTCGAAAGCACTGCGCTCATGCTGGCATCCCCCATTCAAGTACGGTCGCACCCCAGGTCAGGCCGGCGCCAAAGGCACCCAGCAGGACACGGTCGCCCGGACGCAGACGACCACTGCGAACGCTGTGATCGAGGGCGAGGGGCAGGGTGGCGGCCGATGTGTTTCCAAGGCCGGAAATGCAGTCAACCACGCGATCCGCGCGCAGTCCCAGGCGTTCACCCACAGCGGTCAGGATGCGCGCGTTGGCCTGGTGGTAGACAAAAAGGTCAATCTCATCGAGCCCCAGCCCGGCAGCGGCAGCGGCTTCCGCAGTTGTCTCGGACAGCGTCGCGACCGCCTTCTTGAAGGTCTCGTGGCCGGCCATGCGGATCAGCTGATCATCTCGGCCGACATAGATGATGCCGTCGGTGTCGCCCTCACTGCCCAGCAGGATCGGGCCGATCCGGACCTGGCCGGTGGCCAGCAGCACCACGGCGCCTGCTCCGTCGGCAAAGACGGCGGAGGTGCCTCGGTCAGCCGGATCGACAAGCCTGCTCATCAGGTCAGCGCCAACAACGACCACACATTCAGCGCGTCCGGCATCAATCATCGAGGCACCGGTGGCGAGCGCGGTCAGGAATCCGGTGCACGCGGCGCCGATGTCGAACGCGCCGGCGCGGGTCGCGCCGAGTTGGCCGGCGACCAGCGGCGCTGCGGCGGGCATGATCTCATCGGCGGTGCTGGTCGCGACCAGCACCATGTCCACGTCGGAGGCATCAACGCCGGCCTGCTCCAGGGCGGCGGCCGCGGCTGCGGTCGCGTGCGCGTCCAGGCGCTCCTCGGCGGCTGCCACGTGGCGACGGCGAATCCCGGTGCGCCGCTCAATCCAATCGGGTGCCAGCCCCAGGCGCTCCTCGATCTCAGAGGACTCGACGATCCCCTCAGGGAGGCTCGAGCCGACCGACGCTACGGCGGCGCCGCCGATGCCGCGCTCCCAGCCGATGCGGGCGTGGAACTTGCTCGGCCTGATCGTCGCAGTCACTGGAACGTTAGCTTTCCGCGTCCCGCGGATGTCTTCCAGCGCCACGGTCGTTGAACCACCCGGCCGGGGGGTCGCCTGTGAGCCACCGAGCTTGGTGGCTGCCGGCCGGTCCCGGAGTGGCCTCAGCGTCCGCATGCTCCCATCTACCCGAGCCGGGCGGTCCGGTTACTTGCAGATGGCCGTCTGTGACGGCCGGCCTGCTCGGACGTAGCATTCCTGAATGCGCCCCTTCATCATGCGGCTCCCAGCCTTGGCAGTTCCACTGGCTCTGATGGCCTTGCTGGCATCCTCAGGGCGCGATCTCGCAGCAGCCGGGACCGCCAACCGCCTGGCCGCAAATCGCGCCGCCGCTCGCGCTGATGCCCGGACGCTGCTTGCACGCCTGCGTCTGCCGGCCGATGTCCGCGAGTTGCGCCACGGGCCGGCAATCGCAAAAGCCGTCCCGGGGTTGATCCGGCCGCCCGACCGCTACCTGTACACGGACACGGGCTGGTGGAGCACCAGCGCCGAGCCCGGCACGGTGATCAACTACCTGGTCGCGCACCGTCCGCGGGGCGCGCTGATCCAGACAACGGGCGCAAGCACCGGACCTGCCACCGCCAACAGCTGGCGGAACATCGTCTTTTCCTGGCCGGAGATCGGCCAGCGTGTATGGAGCCGATCATTGACCGTGGAGCTGGTCACACCCGTTCACGGGCCGACGGTGATCGTGGCCCAGAGCACAAGCTCGTGGATCGTTCCGCGGCCGTACAGCGAACTCGTGCCGCGCACCGTCCGTGACGTCACCATCCTGCTGAAGATCGGCACCGGTCCGTTCGGCGCCGACCATATGCGCACCCGCGTATATCGGGTGTGGCGGGCAGCACGTGTCTCGCAGCTGGTCGACAGCTTCAATCGGCTGCCGATTGTGCAGCCGGGCCAGGTGATCGCCTGCACCCTGATGCTCGCCCGGGGACCACAGCTGACGCTGCGCTTCCAGAATCGGTCCGGCGGTCCTGCGATCGCGCTGGCGACCCTCAGGGTGACGCCCGGAACACGGGGCGGTTCCGGCTCCGGCGGCTGCGATCCGATCCACTTCTGGATGCACGGCAGCGCGCAGACATCGCTCACGAGTCAAACGTTCGTGAAGCAGATCGGGAGGCTGATCGGGGTCAGCATCAGCTAGGGCGCCGCCTACCATCAGAGCCATGCGCGTTTCCGTGCTGGACCAGTCGCCAATACCCGAGGGTCTGACCGGGGTCGACGCGCTGCGTAACACGCTCGAGCTCGCGAGGCTCGCTGACCGGCTCGGCTACCACCGCTACTGGGTGGCTGAGCACCACGGCGGCCCGATGCTCGCGGGCGCCGCTCCGGAGGTGCTGATCGGCCCGATCGCAGCGGCGACGCAGGAGATCCGCGTGGGCAGCGGCGGTGTGATGCTCCCCCACTACAGCCCGCTGAAGGTCGCAGAGGCGTTCAGCCTCCTCGCGGGCCTGTTCCCCGGCCGGATCGACCTTGGCATCGGCCGCGCCGCCGGCACCGACCCGATGACAACCTTCGCGCTGCAGCGCGACCGCCGGCAGGCGTCCCCTGATGACTTCCCACAGCAGCTCGCCGAGCTGCTGGCCTACCTGGATGACGAGATGCCCGCCGAGCACCCCTTTGCACGGCTGGCAGCGACGCTGCCAGGGAGGCCACAGACCCCGGAACGCTGGTTGCTCGGGTCCTCACGACAGAGCGCCATCTGGGCAGGAGAGCTTGGCATCTCCTACGCGTTTGCCGACTTCATCAACCCGGAGGGGGCGGAGTTCGCCGCGGAGTATCGCCGTCTGCACGCCCAGCATCACGCCGACCACGCTCCCCGGACTGCGGTGGCGGTCTGGGCGATCTGCGCCGAAACCGAGGAGCACGCCCAGTACCTGGCCAGTTCCAGCCGGATGTCAATGCGCATGCTGCGCCAGGGCAGGCTGATCCCGGTCCCGCCACCCGAGAAGGCCCTCAACTACCTGCGCTCGATCGGCCAGCCAACCGATCACGGTTTCACGGACGGACGCCGGGCGGTGCTCTGTTCACCGGAGACGGTGCGGTCTCGACTGTCTGAGGTGGCTGACGCCTACGGCGCAGATGAGGTGATGGTGGTCACCATCACCCACGATCATGGGGCGCGCAAGCGCTCATACGAACTGATCGCGGAGGCGATGGAGCTTGAGCCCCGGGAGCGTCAGGCAGACCGCCACGAGGTCAGCCTGAGCTGAGCGCCCGGTTGGCCCCGCGGAGAGCGTCTGCGAGGCCACCGTCGATGTTGACCCGTGGGCGGCTATATCTGACGGTTGCCCGCGGTCGGCGGCGGGCTGGCGCCACTCGCGGGTGAGTTGGTGGCTCAGAGCGAGCGCAGAGCCGCCTGCAGGAAGCCGTTGGCGACCTCCCGGACGATTGGATCTATCGGCAGGAAGGGCGGCACGTTCAGGTTCGCACCCAGATCGATCGTGATCTCCGTCTCCGCCGCGGCGAGCGAGCGCAGGCGCCAGGCGATGGTGAGGAGCTCATGGTCACCGCGGTCATCCGCCACCCGTGCGAGCGCGATCCGGACCGGATGTTCGTGCTCAAGCATGAGCCGCATCGGGAAATCCTTGCGCAGCGGACCAGCCACGGCCGCGAGCACAACATCGAGCCTTGTCGGCACGCCGTTGGCGTCACGCTCCAGGACCTGAACCTGCTTGGCCCCTTCCGGATACCACTCCTGATAACGCTCAACGTCGAGCAGATGCGCATAGCAGTGCTCGATGGGTTGCGCGGCCACTCCCGTGGCGTTGCCTGCAAGCTGCCTCATGGACACCGGGCAGATTACCCTGTGACGATGTCTGACAGTCTCAGCTCCGACCGCAGGACGATTCGCGAACTGGTCGAGAACTGGGCCGTCTGGCGCGACGCCAGGGACTGGGATCGGTTCCGCACCGTCTGGCATGCCGACGGCCGCATGATGGCCACCTGGTGGCAGGGTCCGTTTGAGGAGTTCATCCGCGTCAGTGATGAGGGTTGGGACCGCGGCGTGCGCATCCTCCACTTCCTTGGTGGCTCAGCGATTGACGTCTCCGCCGACCGGGCAATCGCGCAGACCAAGATGACAATCACACAGCGTGTTGATGTGCACGGGGTGCTCTGTGACGTGGTCTGCACCGGCCGCTTCTACGACTTCTTTGAACGACGAGCGGGACGGTGGGGACTCGTCCTGCGCCAGCCGATCTATGAGATCGACCGGATGACACCCGTGTCGCCCGTGCCCGGACCCGTCCTGGACGCGAACCTGCTTGCCAGATTCCCGCAGGGCTACCGCCACCTCGCGTACGTGCAGACGCTCGTGGGTTACGAGGTGAAAGCTGACATGCCGGGCCTTGACGGTCCTGAGCTTGACGCTCTGTATGCGCGCGGCGCCGACTGGCTCCGGGGCGCCGAGCAGCTCGGAGCCTAGGCTCGCTCGAGTCACGGCGACCTGAACACACGGCAGTCTGCGCAGACACGCGTGTTGAGCAGGCGGCATGTCGGGCAGCTAACTGCTGACCAGTACTGCTCCCGGAAGGAGAGGCTGCCCGTGCGCATCTCACGCTCAACCGGTGCCCTCAGCGGATTGATCCTTGTCCTGCTCGGCCTCTGGGGCGGGGCGATCCCGTTTGTTGGACCCTATTTCGGCTACGCCTTTGGCTCACATGCCACGTGGCATTACTCAACGAACCGACTCGCGCTGGACATCCTGCCCGGTCTGGTGGTCGTTGCCGGCGGGGCAATGCTGATGGTCGTTGGCAACCGACTGCTCGCGCTGCTCGGCAGCGGACTGGCCATGGCAGGGGGCTTCTGGTTTGCGATCGGTCCCGCAATGAGCCGGCTCTGGGAACACGGTGTCGATCCAATCGGCCGACCGCTGTTCGGCAGCACCCGGCAGATGCTCGAACTGATCGGCTACTTCTATGGGCTCGGCGCGCTGATCGTCGGCATCGCCGCATTCGCCCTGGGACGGGTCGCCTTCAGGCCGGCGCTGCGCCCCGCACAACCGGCGCCGCAGGCCGAGACTCCGGCGCTTCAGCCCGAACCCAGCGATGATCGTCCAATCACGGCCAGCCGCGGCACCGCGGAGCCGACGCCGGAGTCCGCTCAGGGCACGGCGAACCGGAGTCGGCAACCAGAGCCCACTGTGCCCCGAGCCGAGCCCACTGTGCCCCAAGCCGAGCCCACCGCGCAACCCGTCGAACGCGACCGATAGCCCCGGTCCACACTTGCAGCAGTCGTCAGGCTCGGCCGGAGCCGGAGGTCAGGAAGCCGAGGTTGCCCTTGCAGCCTTGAACGCCTCCTCCTCCCGGCGCATCCTCGCCACCTCGACGTCAGCTTCGTAGCCGTTCAGCTCCGGGTAGGCGAGCATCGTCAACCCGACTCCGACAAGACAGCCGAGGCCGCCGACGAGCACCGAATTGAGCGCTCCGACCGCCCCGGCCATGAGCCCGGATTCGATGTCACCCAGACGCGGACCGCTGGTCACCACCAGACTGAAGACAGAGCTCATCCGCCCTCGCAGCCGGTCAGGCGTGAGGGTCTGGCTGATCACGCTGCGACAGATCGCGCTGACGCCGTCAGCCCAACCGGCGAGCATGAACAGCACCGCAGCCCCCCAGATCGAGCGCACCAGGCCGGCACCACCGATTGAGAGCCCCCAGAACACCACCATCAGGATGGTCAAGCGTCCCAGCCGGTTGACGTGCTGGACCCATCCCGAGCCGAGCACCGCCACCGTCCCACCCAGGGCGATGGCGCTGTAGAGCAATCCCGTGCCACCGCCGCCGGCGTGGTACACGCTCAGTGAGAGCACCGCGAACAGAGCCCGGGGCATCCCGAACAACATCGCGTTGATGTCAATCACAAACGAGCCCGCCAGCGCACGATTTGCCACAACGAACCGCAGTCCCTCAGCGATCGCGTCACGGACGGGCGGGTGCTCACCGGTGGTGTGAGGCGGCTGCGGCGCGATTGCCAGAGCGGCCGCGAGCATGGCGCCGCAGCTGATCGCGTCGGCGAGATAGAGCCAGCGCGGACCAAAGAGCCCAAGTCCGATCCCGCCCAATCCCGGGCCGATGATGCCGGTGGCCTGGAACAGACCGTAGCCAAGAGCCATCCCGCTGCGCAAGTGATCAACGCCCAGGATTCCCGGCGTCATCGCTCCACGAGCGACCGAATCCAGCGCAGTACAGCCGGCCAGCAGGCCGCCCAGCAGCAGGATGCCGAGGATCGGCGGCTGCCGCGTCACCAGCGACAGCGTGAACAGTGCGCCGGTCACGATCATCACGCCCACCTGTGCCGCGGCCAGGACGGGCCGGCGATCATGACGATCAGCGATCGCCCCGCCCACCAGCGACACGACGATCATCGGCCCCAGTTCGAACAGTCCGATCAGGCCAACCAGCACCGCTGAGTGGGACAGCAGGTAGACCTGGAAAGGCAGGGCGACAAGCACCGCCTGGGTGCCGAGACTGCTGATGGTGCCGCCGATCGTGAGCAGCCGAAAATCACGCGACACCCGCAGTGGCGTCACGTCAATCGCGAGTTTGCGGAGCGCTCGGAACAGAGCAAGGCAAGGTAGCGGAGCGGCCCACGGTGACGCCAGTGCCACGACAATCAGCTATCAATCGGGTATTGCTCGCCGTCTACGCTGATTCGATCAACCCGGAGGCCCCGCTTGACGGCCTGATCGTCGGAGAGCGTCCAGAGCCGGAAGCCCGGTCTGGATGGGTCACGGTCAGCGTCCGCGCGGCCGCCCTGAACCACCACGATCTCTGGTCGCTAAGGGGAGTCGGGCTGCCGAGCGAGCGTTTGCCGATGATCCTCGGTTGCGACGCTGCCGGCCTCGATGACGACGGCAACGAGGTGCTGATCCACGCCGTCATCAGTTCTGAGGGCTGGAGCGGCGACGAGACACTCGATCCCAAGCGATCGCTGCTGTCGGAACTGCATCAGGGGGTCCTCGCGGAGCGCGTGAGCGTACCGCGACGCAACCTCGTCCCCAAGCCGCCGGAGCTCAGTTTCGAGCAGGCCGCGTGCCTGCCGACAGCCTGGCTCACCGCCTACCGAATGCTGTTCGTGCGGGGCGGTTTGAAGCCGGGGCAGACAGTTCTGGTGCAGGGCGCGAGCGGCGGCGTTGCCACCGCGCTGATAGCGCTGGGGGCCGGCGCAGGCCTCCGGGTCTGGGCGACTGGCCGGAGCGAGCAGAAGCGGGAACTCGCCACCGCATTGGGTGCCGACGCGGTTTTTGAACCCGGCGCGCGCCTGCCTGAACGCGTCGACGCGGTCATGGAGACGACGGGCGCGGCGACCTGGGCGCACTCCGTGCGCTCACTCAAGCAGGGCGGTGTGATTGTCATCTCCGGCGCCACAACCGGCGACGCGCCCCCGGCCGAGCTCACCCGGATCTTCTTCCTGCAGCTCTCCGTGGTGGGCTCGACGATGGGCACACGTGACGAACTGGAGCAACTGCTGCGGATGCTCGTACAGCGCCAGATCAGGCCCACCATCAGCCAGACGCTGCCGCTCTCACAGGCGCGAGTTGGCTTTGAGGAGATGCTCGCCGGCCGCACCGCCGGCAAGCTCGTTTTCACGGTCTGACCGGCGCCGGCACTTCCGCCAGCGCGCCGCCGATCACCCGCCCAGGCCGCCGAACACCGCAAACGGATTTGGCGGAGTGTCGGCCGCGACAGCGGTGACGCTCGCCTCAACCTCAATCCTGCTGTCCGCGGGTGCCAGTTCCCGCAGGTGATCGGCCAGCGCATTGGCGGCATCCTCATCGGCCGCACCGATCAGCAGGTAGCGCCACCGGCGCAGGCAGGACAAGCCCTCCTCCCGCAGCTTGTCGGCCAACTCGAGCGTCTCACGATGCGAACCGGTGCGCACGCGCACCTCAAACTCGGAGAACTTCAGGTTCGCCGACTCAGCCCGCTCCCGCTCGATCAGGGCGGCGTGTTCCGCCGCCAGCGCCGCCTCGTCTACAGGAAGTGGCAGGTCCGCGTCGACCCACTCCTCAGAGACCGGGTGCCAGCGGCGCAACTCAGTGCGCACGGTCAGGCCCTGGTCAGAAGCTGCGGACTTGACTGCTTCGGCCGCACGCTCGGCCTGCGGCCGCTCGCCGGCGTACAGGAACAGCTCGTGGGCGTCGACCGAAACGACCACGCGATCACCGGCGGCATCGCGCATGCTGTGCTGGAACTCCCCCTCACGCAACGCGTCGCCGAGCCGTTCGGCCGTTGCGGTGTTGGGGCAGGTGACCTGGACCCGCCAGTCGTCGTTCATCGGTTCCCCTTTCAGTCGCTCGCGCAGGCTACGGTGCCACAGCGTAGGCCCTTGGGCGCACGACTGATCGGCTCACGGTCGGCTGGGGACGCTGAGGAGGATCGTCCGGCGCCGGTAACGATGTCGGTGCGCAAACCGATACGCGATCGTGATGCGCCAGCGGCCGGACGCCAGCCGACCGCTCGCAACGACGCGATCACCCGCCAGCCGTCGGGAGTGCAGGCGCAGATGGCTGGAGCCACGCCGCGCGAGCACCCTGACACGCACGTTGCGTCTGTGCAGCTGGATCACCAGATGCACCATCCCCCCAACCGCGACCGTGCTCCTCAGACCCAGGCCAGGAGCGACGCCGCTGATCACGGGGGCGACCGGGCGCGGGCTCACGCGACGCACGCCGTTGGTGGTCAACACCAGCACCCCGGCCCAGCTGCAGCTGTCACCGCTGCGCTCGCAGGATGGCAGCAGCGCGCGCTCACGGTTCCAGGATAAGGTCAAGGGTTGGCCCGCGGACCGGCCACCCAGGAGTTCTGTATACGAGTTACCCGAAGCTGACGAGCCGCCGGCGCTGTAGCCGACCCCGACAGCGCATCCCGAACCGCACCAGCGGGTTCCCGCCTGCTGGAGGAGGATGTCACGGTGCAGCCAGCAGCCTGAGCGGATCGCGCCGTCACACCTCAGGTTCGATGAGGCGCCGCTCCTGAAGCGCCCGTCAGCGTAGATCCAGTCAGCCATCACGATCACGGAGTTGGGGAGGTCGCCCGCCCACAGCGAACCGAAGCTCGGTGTCGGGCCGACCGGATCGCGCGCCGCGACCGCACCCGCCTGCGCAGCGCTGTTCCACGAGGGGACAAGCCCGGCTTCGGGTGTCAACCCTCGAGCCGTGCGCTCCAGGTTGGTGAGCACGAACAGCTGCTGGGCCGGATTCAGCTGCCGCCAGTTGGAGGGCAGCATGAGCGGTCCCAGCCCCTCCCCGCTCCGACCCGCGTTCAGCATCGCGACCGATCTGCTCAAACAGGCTGTGGCGCTGGTGCTCTGCAGCGCGCAGAAATCGCTGAGTCCGCTGCTCACTGCCAGTGAGAACGGAGGGTTATGTGGTGGAAGCAGCGCGTGCGGCTTGGTCTTGACGGTGGCAGCGGACGCTGCGAACGGCAACAGCAGAAAACCCGCGCAGCAGGCGATCAGCAGCCGGCGGGCAGCGGAACGGCGTCTGACACGTCCGCGCGCCGGCTCGCTTTTGGACAACTCTCTCAGCTGACTCATGCACACCTATTCGGGACGTACCGTCAAATCCAGCTCCAGCTGGAACACGCTCGGCTCAAGCGGCTCCGTTGTGGTCCGCGGGCGCCCACGTTTTGCCCAGTGCGCGATCACCTCACGCGCGCGGCAGGAACGATAGGTGACGCGCCGGTCGACAGGCTGGATCGCCAGCCCACCTGGAGCGGAGCCGGTCACGAGTGCGTGAAATCGACGTCCCAGCCGGTCTATCTCGACGATGTCGCCGGGCTCGATCCCCTCGAGTCGCATCGCCGCTGAGCTTACGACCCCGTCAGGCGCTTGACTGGGTGCCAGAACAAGATGCTTGTGATCCATCGCGCAGAGCGGGCCGACGTCCTGGTGAGCGTGCTCGCAGAAATGCTCAGAGAACCCGCGACCGACCCGTTCGCCGCCGAGGTGGTTGCCGTCCCGACCCGCGGCATCGAGCGCTGGCTCGCGCAGATGCTGTCCGCCGAGCTCGGTGCACGCCCGGGCGGAGGGGACGGGGTCTGCGCCAACGTCAGCTTCCCGTCGCCGCGGTCGCTGCTGGACGCAATTCTCGCCACGGCAAGCGGGGTGAAACCGGAAACCGATCCCTGGCAACCAAGTCGCCTGGTCTGGCCGCTGCTGCGTGTGGTCGAGCGATCCCTTGAGGAGGCGTGGATCGCCCCGCTGACCCGACACCTGCGCGACGGCACCGACCAGCGCTACGCCCGCGTCGCCCACATCGCTCGGCTGTTTGATGACTACGCGCTCCATCGACCGTCGCTGATCCGAGCATGGGAGCGTGGAGACTCAGGGGGAATCGATGAGGAAGCCCCAGCCGGCTGGCAGCCGGAACTGTGGCGACGGCTGCGTGAGGAGGTGGCGTCTCCGAGCCTCGCCGAGCGCCTTGAGCCGGCGTCGGCCGCAATCGCCGCCGATCCTGAGCTGATCGACCTGCCACCCAGGCTCGCAGTCTTTGGGCTGACTCGCCTGCCCGCCTCACATCTGACCGTGCTCCGCGCGCTCAGCAGCGGACGCGATGTGCACCTGATGGTGCTCCATCCCTCCGCCGTGCTCTGGTCACGGGGTCACGCGCAGAACCGCCTGCTCGCTTCCTGGGGTCGAGACGTACACGGTCTGCAGGAGATGCTCGCCGGCGCAGACGAAGATCACCACCATCCGGCGCGCAGCTACCGGTCACCAACTGCCGTCTCCACCGACAGCGGCCGGTCAGGCCCGACGCTGCTTGCGACCCTGCAAACGGACATCCACAGCGATCGCCGCGCCCCCGGGGCGCCGCTGCGCCCCGGGGGCGATGACGCACGCCTCGAACTGCAGGCCACCGACACGAGCATTCGCATCCACGCGTGCCACGGCCGCGGGCGTCAGGTGGAGGTTCTGCGTGAGGCGATTCTGCACCGGCTGGCCGCCGATCCGACACTGGAGCCTCGCGATGTGATCGTGATGTGCCCTGACATCGAATCGTTCGCGCCGCTGATCGAGGCGACCTTTGGCGGGCGGCAGATGGCGCCGGAGGATGGCGACGGCCCCGGACAGCGGCCTCTGCCAGGGGAGCCACCGGTGCTGCGAGTCCGGCTGGCGGACCGGTCATTGCGCCGCACAACACCGATCCTGGCTGCCGTAGCCCGCCTGCTGGAGCTCGCGGCGGGGCGCGTCACCGCCTCGGAAGTGCTGGACCTTGCCGACACCGAACCGGTCCGGGCACGCTTCGGCTTCGACGATGAGGAGCTCACGCAGATCCGCGGCTGGGTCGCCACAGCGCAGATCCATTGGGGTCTTGATGGCCCCTCACGCGCCGCCTACAAGCTTGCGGAGGTGGAGGCGGGAACCTGGGCCGCCGGTCTGCGCCGGTTGCTGCTCGGCGTCGCGATGGATGCCCAGGCCGGTTCGCTCTATCAGGGTGTGTTGGCCTCAGGACAGGTCCCCAGCAGCCAGATCGAGCTCGCCGGACGCTTCGCCGAGTTCGTCGACCGGCTCGATGCGGCGCTGGGTGCGCTCAGCGTGCGACAGACCGTACCGGGCTGGTCCGGCACGCTCACGGCTGCCGCCGATGCCCTGACCGCAACGCCTGACAGCGCCGGCTGGCAACGGCGCCAACTTGACGCGATCCTGGCGGAACTGGTCGCGGCGGCGAGTTCGGTGGCTGAGAGCGAGCCGCCGCTGCTGTCGCTCACGGAGCTGCGCGCGCTCCTGGGTGAGCGGCTTGAGGGGCGCCCCACCCGCGCCAACTTCCGCAGCGGCCAACTGACGTTCTGCACGCTGGTGCCGATGCGCTCGGTGCCGCACAGGCTCGTCTGCCTGCTCGGCCTGGACGACGGCTCGTTCCCCCGCCAGGCCCGGCGCGACGGCGACAACCTGCTCCTGGCGGACCCGCAGCCCGGCGACCGTGACCCTCGCACAGAGGACCGGCAGTTGCTGCTGGACGCGCTCCTGGCCGCGCAGGAGGCAATGATCATCACCTACAGCGGCCACGACGAGCGCACCAACGCACCGCTGCCGCCCGCGGTCCCGGTGGGTGAGCTGCTTGACGCGATAGACGCAACGGCCCGCGTCCAGAACCCGGCACCGGGCGAGGACGCTGACCGCCAGGTTGCCGGGCTACGACCGCGCGATCTGATCGTGGTTCAGCATCCACTGCAGCCGTTTGATCCACGCAACTTCCTGGCGGTCGGCTCCGAGCCCGCCCGGGCCGCCGCAGGACCCTGGAGCTTCGATTCGGCGGCGCTTGCCGGCGCGCGCGCTCTGACCGCCCCGCGCCGGGAGCCGCCACCGTTCCTGCCGGAACCGCTGACGCCCGCCGATGGCCAGGACCTGGTCACCCTGCAGGAGCTGATCAGCTTCCTGCAGCGGCCCGTCCAGGCGTTTCTGCGCCAGCGGCTCGGCCTCTCGATCAGACGTGAGGAGGATGAGGTCGACGACGCCCTGCCACTGGAGCTGGACCAGCTCGAGCGGTGGGGGATCGGTCAGCGACTGCTTGACGCGCTGCTTGCCGGTGTCCCCGCGCGTGAGGCGACGCTGGCGGAGATAGCGCGTGGCACCCTCCCCCCTGGGCAACTGGGCCGTCCGGTCGTGGCGGAGCTGTGGCCGGACGTGGAAGCCATTGCCGCCGCGGTCCGCTCCTTCAGCAGCGGCGGCGATCCCCGGTCTGAGCAGACGAACGTGATCCTGCCCGGCGGCATGCGCCTGACGGGCACTGTCGGCGGGGTGCACGGCCATGTGCTGCTCACAGCCGGCTACTCACGCTTGGGTCCACGCCAGCGGTTGAGCGCCTGGGTCCGGCTGCTGGCGCTCACCGCGGCCAACCCGGAGGTCCCGTTTGAGGCGATCACCATCGGCCGCGGCAACGAGCCCGGTTCGGTGCAGGTGATTCGACTCCCGCAGCTGGGCTCCACCGGACCCGTGCGGGCGGCGGCCGCGCTCGCACAGCTGGAGCCGCTGGTGACGCTGCGCGCCAGGGGCCTGCGCCACCCGCTGCCGGCACCGTGCCGAACGCTCAACGCCTATGCGGAGGCGATCCGGCATGGAGAGGATCCACTGGCAGCTGCGCTGCGACGCTGGCGCACGGGCTGGTACAACGACCGCCTCCTGGAGGGCGAGGAGGCCGAGCCTGAACATCAACTCGTGTTCGGGGGCGAACTGGATACCAGCCACCTGGAGGAGCTCGCTGCTCTGATCTGGGCGCCCCTGCTTGCGCGCGAGGTGATCGGCTGATGCACAGCGTCGCGCCCTTTGACCTCGGCGGGCGGCTGCCGACCGGTGTGACCGTGCTGGAGGCGAGCGCCGGCACGGGCAAGACGTTCACGATCGCCGGCCTTGCGACCCGCTTCATTGCGGAGGGCGTCGCCGGTCTGGATCAGCTGCTGCTCGTCACCTTCACGCGGGTGGCGACCAGTGAGCTCCGCGAGCGCGTACGTGAGCGGCTCGTGCTGACCGAGGCACAGCTGACGCGCGTCGCCGCGGGCGTCCCCCCAACTCGGATCGACGACGTGGTCGCGACGCTTGCCGCGGACGGCGCCGAGGTGGTGCGGCAGCGCCAGGAGCGGCTCGCGCACGCGATCGCAAACTTCGATGCCGCCACGATCGAGACGACCCACGGTTTCTGCCAGCGCGTGCTCGACAGTCTCGGGACGCTCGCCGAGACCGACCCGGGCGTCAGCTTCGTGGATAGCGTCGATGACCTGACCCGGGAGGTGATTGACGATCTCTACGTGCGCCGGTTCTATCGCGACCATGACGGGCTGACGATGCCGCGAGATGAGGCTGAACGGATCGCGCGGATCGCGATCGAGAACCCACTCGCCCCGATCCACCCTGCCGAGCCACGGGACGGCACCCTCGCAGCGATGCGCCGACGGCTGGCGCTGGCCGCGCGCAACGAACTTGAGCACCGTAAGCGCGCCGGCGCACTGATGACCCATGACGACCAGCTGACACGGCTGCTGGCGACGCTCACAGGCGAGCATGGGGCTGCCGCCATCACCAGCCTCCGGCAGCGGTTCAGGGTCGTGCTGATCGATGAGTTCCAGGACACCGACCCCATCCAGTGGGAGATCGTTGAGCGGGCGTTCGGCGACGGCCAGACCACGCTGGTTCTGATCGGTGACCCGAAGCAGGCGATCTACGCCTTCCGCGGGGCGGACGTGTACGCCTACCTTGACGCAGCGCGCAGCGCCGGGAATCAGGCGACGCTGGCCATCAACTGGCGCAGCGATCAGCCACTGCTGGACGGGCTTGACGCGCTCTTTGGTGCGGCACAGCTTGGACACCCCGGGATCGTGTACCGCCGGGTGTCAGCCGCCAACGGCAACCGCGAGCCGAGACTGCTCGGAGCTCCTGAGGGGCGAGCGGTCAGGGTCCGTCTGGTCGGCGTCGACGAGCCGTCCGTGGAGCGCACCGGCAGCGGCTTTGCCAAGGCCGACTCAGCACGCGCCTTCATCGCCCGCGATCTGGCCGCTGACGTGGTGGCGCTGCTGCATTCCGGCGCGGAGACCGAGGAGCGCGACGAGCAGGGTGACGTTGTCTCGCGGCGAGCGATCGCGCCGGGCGACGTGGCTGTGCTGGTGCGCACCCACCGCCACGCCCGTCTGATCCAGCAGGAGCTGGAAGCCCTTGGCGTGGCCGCCGTCATCGGTGGTTCGGGGAGCGTCTTTGAGACGGAGGCGGCGTCTGACTGGTTGGTGCTGCTCGAATCGCTCGAGCAGCCATCGCATCCGGGAAGGGCTCGGGCCGCAGCCCTGACCTCGCCGATCGGCTGGAGCGCCACCGAGCTCGCACAGGCCAACGAGGCCAGCCTCGAGCAGCTCCACCAGCACCTCCACGGCTGGGCCCGCACCCTGCGCGAGCAGGGAGTCTCAGCGCTCACGCAGGTGCTCTTC
>JAKAED010000212.1 GCA_021820105.1 Actinomycetes bacterium
TGCCAGCGCCTGGCGTCAGCGTGATGCCGCCAACCTGGAGGGTCAGCTGCTCAAACAGTGAGTCCGTGGCGGCGCCGCTGTTTGCTGTGGTCAGGGACTTGATGGTCACCAGCTTGTAGTCGAAGGTCTCAGCCACCTTGCCGTCCTTGCCATAGAGCTTGACGACCACGTCCTTCAACGCGGCCCCGGAGCTCACGTCAGCGAACAGCGCCGGTGAGGCGCTGTCTGGCAGCTTCGACATGGTCACCTCCTGAAAGACAACCTTGCCGGCGCCAGCCCCCGAGCTCTGCGAGCCGATGCTCAGGCCGGTTTGAGTCACAGCCGAGGAGAAGTCGTAGATATCGAACGTGATGGGCGAGGCGGTCGTGTCGTAAGGAGTCATCGTCACCGTTCCGACCACGTTTGCGCGCGGTGTCGGATTCGGGGCCGCCGCCCCAGCCGGCCCCTGCGGACCGGCGGGCCCGGTCGCTCCCTGCGGACCGGTGACATTCCAGGAGGTTGCGTACTGGTCGGGACGACAGGTCGCGCTCTGGGCCACGAGGTGGACGGTGCCGGACTCCTTGGAGACGCACGCGTAGACCGTGTTGCCCGAACCTGAGGCGAACGCCTGCGCGACGGTGAAAGCCGTGATCGCAACAGCCACAAGCGCAGCTGCCCACCCCAGCCGACCGCCGCGGAGTCTGCCAATGCTTACCTTCATCTCTTCCTCCTCTTCCTCGGAGTCCCCGGTTGGATATCCGTCAGTGACGCCGGGATCCTAACAGCGCTGGGAGCTTGCTCAAACGGGTGGCGCGCCGACGGCATGGAACCCGCCGTCCACGTGCACGATCTCCCCGGAGATGCCACGGGCGAGGTCTGAGAGCAGAAAGCAGATCGGGCCGGCGACAACACCCGCGTCCTCGATCTCCCAGCCCAGCGGTGCCTGCTGCTGCCAGAGCTCGGCGAGTCGCTCAAAGCCCGGAATGCCCCGTGCCGCCACCGTGCCGAGCGGTCCGGCGCTCACGAGGTTGACCCGAATTCCCTGTGGGCCGAGATCACGCGCCAGGTAGCGCGCCACCGCCTCCAGAGCGGCCTTGGCGACCCCCATCCAGTCATAGATCGGCCACGCCTTGGAGGCGTCAAAGTCAAGTCCAACGATGCTCGACCCGGGCGGCATCAGCGGCGCCAGCGCGACGGCCAGCGCCTTGAGGGAGTAGGCGCTGGTCTGAAAAGCGGTGGCTGCACTCTCCACGGGCGTGGTCAGGAACCTGCCTCCCAGCGCGTCCTCCGGCGCAAACGCGATGGCGTGCAGGACACCGTCAACTCGCCCCCAGCGTGACTCCAGCTCCGAACGCAGGGCGTCAAGATCCTCAGGCCGGTTGACGTCCAACTCCAGCACGTCAACGGGTGTGTCCAGCCGCTGGGCTGCGCGTTCGGTCAAGCGGCGCACGCGACCGAAGCTGGACAGCAGCACCTCCGCCCCCTCCGCCTGCGCGCGCTGTGCGGCGTGGAAGGCCATGGACTCCTTGGTGATGACACCGGTGATCAGCAGGCGCTTGCCGTCCAGCAGCCCTGTCATCTCAGCCCTGACCCCGAATCACGAGCGACACGTTGTGCCCGCCAAACGCGAACGAGTTGGAGATGGCGGCAGGGGTGGCGCCATCCGGGAGCACGAGCTCACGCGCCTTCCCCGGTACGTAATCCAGGTCAAGCGCTGGGTCGGGTACCTCGTAGTTGAGCGTGGGCGGGATCAGTCGCGCGTTCAGAGCCTGCACGGTGGCGACCGCCTCGACGGCGCCGGCCGCCCCCAGCAAATGCCCGGTGGCGGACTTTGTCGAGGAGACGGGGATCTGGTAGGCATGCTCGCCCAGCGCCAGTTTCAGCGCCGTGGTTTCAGCCGCATCGTTGAGTTCGGTGGAGGTTCCGTGCGCGTTCACGTAGCTGATCTGCGTCGGAGTCAGACCCGCATCCTGGATCGCGAGCGTGATCGCCTGCGCAGCGGGCCGACCTGTTGGTTCGGGAGCGGTCAGATGGTGGGCATCGGAGGTTGACCCGTAGCCGGCCACCTCACCGAGGATCCGAGCACCTCGCGCTGTGGCACGTTCGTAATCCTCAAGCACCAGCACGCCGGCACCCTCACCCATCACGAACCCGTCGCGTCTGGCATCAAAGGGGCAGGAGATTCCCGCCTTGGACAGCGCCTGCATCGTGTTGAACGAGCCGAAGCCGAAATCGGTGAGCGTCGCCTCAGCGCCACCCGCCACCACCGCATCCGCATCCCCGTACTGGATCATGCGGGCCGCCAGGCCGATCGCATGGCCACTGGACGCGCACGCTGATGCCACGGCAAACGCCTGTCCCTGAATGCCGTGGCGCATGGAGACGGCAGCCGCCGCCGCGTTGGGCATGTACATGGGAATGCCCAGCGGCGAGATGCGCGCCCAGCCCTTCTCGCGCATCACATCGAGGTTGGCCTGCACCGTGGTGAAGCCACCGATCCCGGTGGCCATGATCAGCCCGACCCGCATCGGTTCGTACGGCAGGCCGTCCGTCCACCCGGCATCCGCGATCGCCTCATCCGCAGCGACGACCGCAAACTGTGCAAAGCGGTCCAGCCGCCGTGCCTCCTTGACGGAGAGGTGCGCCGCCGGGTCAAAGTCGTCGCAGTATCCCCCGGTCAGGCCGTCGCGCTCACTGATGCCACTGATCCCCTGGGCCCACCGCTCATGCAGCGACAGTGCGCCCACTCCAAGTGGACTCACGGCACCGATTCCAGTGATCGCAACCCGACGCTTCTCAGACATGGCGCCTCCCGTCCGCAGGCGCGCCTAGTTGGCGCGCTCGGTGATCAGGTCAACCGCATCGCCGACGGTCTTCAGTTCCTTCATGTCCTCGCCCTTGAGCACGACGCCGTACTCATCCTCGACGATCTGAGCGAGCTCAACCAGGTCCAGGGAGTCGATGTCCAGGTCCTCAAAGGTCGCCTCCGGTGTGATGTCACTGGCATCCGGGCCGAAGCTGGCGAGCGCCTCGACGACGCGATCCTGCACCTGCTCCTTGGTCACTGCACTCATTGATGGGTCCTCTTTCTTGGTTTTTCAGCTGTTTCAGCGTTGTCGACAGGCTAGGCGCTGAGTCCGCCGTCGACAGTGAGCACGGCGCCGGTCACGTATGCCGCCTGCTGCGACACGAGGAAGCGTACGCAAGCGGCGACCTCTTCGGTGGTTCCCGCGCGGCGGGCCGGAATCGCGCTCAGGAGGTCCGGGCCGATCAGCTCGGCCGTCATGTCCGTCGCGATGAAGCCGGGGGCCACCGCATTGACGGTCACACCGCGGCGCGCGACCTCAACGGCGGCCGTGCGGGTGAACTGCAGAAGCCCCGCCTTGGCGGCGCCGTAATTGGACTGACCGGGGTTTGCGCGGAGGGCGCTGACGGACGTGATGTTCACGATCCGGCCGGTTCTGGCACGCATCATGCCCTTCAGCGCTCGCCGCGTGAAGCGGAAGGCTGCCGTGAGGTTCGTGTCGATCACCGCCTCCCACTCCTCGTCGCTCAGTGAGGGAGTCAGGTTGTCCCTGGTGATCCCGGCATTGTTGATCAGGGCCAGCACCGGCGCGCCGAACTGCTCTTCGGCGGCGCCAAACACCCGCTCCGGAGCGTCCGGGTCAGCGACGTTGCCCTGGATCGCGCACGCGCGACCTCCTTGGGCCTCGATCTCACGCACCACGTCAGCCGCGGCATCGGCCCCGGAGTTGTAGTTGACGGCCACGGGCCACCCGTCGGCCGCCAGACCCGCGGCGATTGCGGCGCCGATGCCGCGGGAGCCGCCGGTGACCAGCGCGCAACCTGCCGGCGGCCACGCCGGCAGCACAGGCGAGTCCGCTTCAGGCACCGGCCAACTCCACGTCGCGCAATGTGCGCTTCACCAGGCCGGTCAGCACCTTTCCAGGCCCGACCTCCAAGAATTGACTGACGTTCTGGCCGTGCAGTGCCAGGAGGACCTCGCGCCAGCGCACCGGTCCCGTGAGCGCCATGGCCAGTCCGGCGCGAACATCATCAAAGGGGGCGGCAGTTACGGCGGAGATCACGGTGCTCTGGGCGGGATGAAGCTCAACCGCGGCGAGCGCGCGTTCAAACTCAGGTACTGCCGAGGCCATCATCGGCGAATGAAAGGCGCCGGTGACCGGCAGGATCATCGCCCTCAACCCCAGCTCGCGAGCAGTCTGCTCTGCAGCCGGAAGCGCCCCGCGCGCGCCTGAAAGCACAACCTGCTGCGGGGAGTTGTCGTTGGCGATGGCAAGCCCGTGCGGACCCGCCACATCACCAGCCCGGGCCGCCGCATCGGCTCCGAGCAGCGCGATCATGCCGCCGTCGCCGGCGGTGTCCCCGGCGCGCTGCATCAGCCTGCCGCGCAGCGCGACCAGCTCCAGCCCGTCCCGCTCGCTGAGCACACCCGCAGCCACCAGCGCGCCCACTTCACCCAGTGAGTGGCCGGCCATGAACTCCGACACCGGGCGACCCAGCTCACACCAGCCCGCGATGCTCGCGCAGAAGATCGCCGGCTGGGCGTACGCGGTGCCGTCGCCCACACGAGCAAATGGGTCCTC
>JAKAED010000213.1 GCA_021820105.1 Actinomycetes bacterium
ACCGATGGTGACGGTCGCCGTTGACGGCAACGGTGCCGATCTCGGCCCGGATGAAGTGGCACACGGTGCGGCGCTGGCGGCTGCTCGCGGCGTGCATGTGATCCTCTTTGCCGACGCTTCGCGCATCCAATCGGTGGCGCCCGGCGTCGACCTGGTCGACGCGCCGGTGTCCATCGCCAAGGCATCTGACCCCGCGTACGCGGTGCGATCAACGCCGGATGCGTCGATCGTGCAGGCTGCGCGGGCGGTCGCCGAGGGTCGCGCGCAGGCACTGGTATCCGGCGGGTCAACCGGCAGCGCGTTGGCCGCGGGGCTTTTCAACCTCAAACGCGACCGTGGCATATACCGCCCGGCGCTGGCTCTGCCACTGCCGCGACCGGGAAGCACGCCACTGCTCTTGCTGGACGTCGGAGCCAACGTCAGTTGCCGACCAGAGCATCTGGTGCAGTTCGCCCACATGGGATCAGCATTTGCCCAGGCCGTGATGGGAATCCCGGCGCCGAGGGTTGCGCTGCTCTCAAACGGCGAGGAACCCGCCAAGGGAACGGCTGACCTGAAGGAAGTTCATGAGCGTCTCACCGGCGACGGCGGGGCCGGCCTCACGTTCATCGGCAACGTGGAGGGCACGCATGCGCTGGCAGACACCGTTGACGTGGTGGTGGCCGACGGCTTCACCGGAAACATCGCGCTCAAGCTGATTGAGGGAGTCTCGTCACAGACGCTGCAACTGCTCCGTGACGCCGCCAGCCGGTCGCTTCGCGCGAAGGTTGGTGGCTTCCTGCTGAAACCATCGATCATGGGGCTCCGTCGGGAGATCGATCCTGAGGTGACCGGCGGCGCCTACATGCTCGGCCTCAGGCAGATCGGGATCGTTTGCCACGGCCGCTTCAGCCGCCATGGCTTCGCCAGGGCGATCGAGGTGGCAGCCCGCGGTGTCGAGGAAGACGTGATCGGGCGGACCCGTGCTGCACTCGAAGAGGCCGGTGCGCTGCGCAAGCCGGAGACACCGGCGAGTACCGCCGGCATGCGCACGGAGATGGTCGATCCAGACAAAACAGCTGCAAATCAACAACGGGCAAATTCCCCGTCCGCCCGCGGAGCTACGGTAGGCGTTCATGACTCGTGAGCAGATCCTCAGCGCGATCCGCGCGCATCTGGCCGACGAACTGGAGATCGACCCTGAGACGATCGCGGAGGCCACCCGCTTCCGCGAGGATCTCGACGCAGATTCGCTGGACCTCTACACACTTGTGCAGGAGTTGGAGGACAGCTACGGCGTGAAGATCTCCGACGAGGAAGCGGTACGCATCCTCACCGTCGGTCAAGCGGTCGAGTTCGTGCTCGCGAGTGGCGTCACGACCGCGAGCGAAGCACCTGGTGACGACTAAGGGCGCAGCCGGACGGGACTCTGTAGCGCAGCTGCGCGAGCTGTTGGACGCGCTGCCAGAGGATCTCGCCGCAACGGTCTTCACGCATGCCTCCTGGACCGCGCGGCGGTCCGATTCCTATGAGCGGTTGGCATTTCTCGGGGACAGCGTGCTGTCCTTGGCCATCACCTCGCACATCTTCCCGCTGCTGGATCGGTTCGGCGCGGGGGAGCTGACAAAAGTACGTGCGCAGACCGTTTCAGGCCGCTCATGCCGTGCCGTCGCCGAGCGACTGGGGGTGCCCGAGCGGCTGTCTGCCGCCGCCCCACCGGTTGCGGCCGCGAGTGTGCCGGGACTCATCTCAACTGAACGCGTGCTCGCATCAATCACCGAGGCGGTGATCGGCGCCTGCTACCTGGAGTTCGGCTACGAGCGGGTTGCCGACGCTGTGGTGGCAGCCTTCCAGGCCGAGCTCGCGGACGCGCTTGAACGGCCTGTTGACTTCAAGTCAGCACTCCAGGAGCGGCTGGCCCGCCGCGGTGCGCTGGTCAGCTATCAGGTCGTGGAGGAGAGCGGACCACCGCACGAGCGCACCTTCACGATCGCGGCGCGGATCGGTGCGGACGAGATTGGTCGTGGGAGCGGGCGCAGCAAGAAAGATGCAGAGCAGGCCGCCGCCGAAGAGGCGCTCGCCAATATGACCTCGGCAGGTAAGACACCTTAGGGGGCGCCCGGCATGTACCTGAAGAGCATCACGATGAAAGGGTTCAAGTCGGTCCCCGACCGAACCAGGCTGGAGGTCGGGCCTGGCACGAGTGTGATCGTCGGACCCAACGGATCGGGCAAGTCCAACGTCACCGATGCGGTCCTGTGGGCGTTGGGGGAGCAGTCGCCAATGGCCATCCGTGGCCATTCGATGCAGGACGTCATCTTTGGCGGCGCTCCCGGACGCCAAGCCGCAAGCAGCGCCACAGTCGAGCTTGTCCTGGACGATTCCGAGGGCCTGCTGGGGATGGGACCAGAGGTCTCGATCCTGAGGCGGCTTGACCGGGACGGGGACGGCGAGTATCGGATCGGCGGCGCACGCTGCCGCCTGATTGACGTGATTGAGGTCCTGTCGGATACCGGACTCGGCAAGGAGATGCATTCCGTTATCTCCCAGGGGCGCGTGGAGGCGATTGTGACCTCAAAGCCACGAGACCGGCGGCTCTTGATCGAGGAGGCGGCGGGCCTGGGAAAGCATCGTAAGCGCCGGCGTCGAGCCCAGCTGAAGCTTGGTCACACACAGGACAACCTGGACCGCGCCCTTGACGTCGAGCGTGAAGCTCGCTCGCGTTTGAAGCCGTTGAAGCGACAGGCTGAGGCCGCAGAGCTGCATGAACGCCTGCACCGCCAGACGCTCGAGGTGCGCTGGGAGCTTGCACGCGACGAGTTGCTGGCGCGCGGTAATGAGCTGACAACCGCCACTGAACAGGCTGCCGGGGCCCGCGCCAGGCGTGGTGAGATCGAGCACCAACTTGAAGCCGTCGCTCAGCGGCGTCGGCGGGCTGAGGAGGCGCTCGCCGCCAGATCCAGCGAGCGAGAGGAGCTCTCACGCCGTAGCTTCGGAGCGCAATCGGCTGCCGACCGGGTCGGATACCGGGCGGAGGCGGTGGGCGCCGCCGCACAGACTGTCACGGCGCGGCTGCGGGAGGCCGAGGTTCGCCTGGAACAGCTCGAGGCGGCCGCCGCCGCGGACCAACCCGATGCCGAGGCGGCCGGCAGGATCGACGCGCTCAGCCGTGAACTCGAGGCGCTCGAGCGCGACCGTGAGGCGGAGTTGGCCCGCCAGCTGGCGGAGCTTGAACAGCAGCTTGCGACCGCAGCCGAAATGGAGCGGGAACGGGCAGTCGCGGTGGAGGCCGCAGCTGCTGCGCGGGCCGCGGCTGAGGAGACGTACCAGCAGGCGCGAGCGGCTGTCCGCGAGGCGGAACGGACTGTCGAGGTAGCGCGCCGCGACAGCGCTCGGATCGGCGGCGAGCTGGCGGGCGTCAATCAGTTCCTGCGCAGCCACCAAAGCGCTCCAGGCGGAGCTCGCTCGTTGGCTGACGAGCTGACCGTCGCCCCAGGCTACGAGCTGGCCGTTGCAGCAGCACTCGACGGTCGGCTGGGGGCAGCGCTGCTTGAAACCCGCGCTGCAGCCAGCGAGTTGCTCGACCGGGCCGGGCGCGACGGCGGGCGGGCTCTGATCCTGCGCGAACCGGATGTCGAGGCATTCGAGTCGCAGGCTGCGCCCGTAGCAGGGGCCGTGCGCCTTCAAGACCATGTCGACGGGGAGGGTGCGGCGGCAGCGATCGCCCGATCGCTGCTGCGTGACGTCTGGGTTGTGGAGGAGTTGGCAAGTGTCCCGGAGGAGTTCCGCGGAGTGGCGGTCACGCTGGCGGGGCGCGTCTACTCTGGCCTCAGCGGAGAGCTGCGACAGACTGCCAAGGTCGGCGAGGAGCGGGTCCTGGCCGAACGCAACCGGCGCGACGGACTGGTCGCGGCGAGTGAGCAGGCGGCGCAGGTTGAGCATGCGGCCCGGTTGGAGGTCGAAGCAGCCGCGACACACGTGCTCGAGCACGAGGCCGTTCGTGAGCAGGCCATCGCCGCCCACCGTCAAGCTGTCGACCGTCTTGATGAGGTGGCTGAGCAGCAGCGACGTCTGACCGCGGCCATCGCCCGGAGGCGCAAAGCACCCGATGAGGGCGCAGGCGCCGAACGGCGCGCGCAGCTTCAGGCGCAGCTGACGGCTGAGCGGGCACAGATGGAGCGCGTGCACCGCGAACGCGCTCAGCGCGAGTATGAGATCCGACGGCTGCAGGCCGAGATCGCTCGCGACACCGAGCTCGGCCCCCGGATCGAGGCCATCCATCAGGCGCTGCGTGAGCTCGCCAACGTGATCACCGGTTGCAAGTCCGGCTTTGACGAGGCGCTGCGCCGAGACCGCGAAGCGGGGGAGACGGTGGCCGCGGAACTGCGAGCGTGCGCAGCGGAGGAGGCCGCGATCCAGGCTCGGCTGCACGAGGCAGCTGAGGCTCTGACCACAGCCGAAGTGCGCTCTCAACGTGCCCGCGATCAGGAGGCCGATTCAAGGCAGGTGCTGGCGGGACTTGCGACCGAGCTGCAACTGGAGCCAACCGCGGCGGAGGAGCCGCTGGCCGAGGATAGGCGCA
>JAKAED010000214.1 GCA_021820105.1 Actinomycetes bacterium
TCAGTAGTTGAACGCAGGAGTAGTAGCCGACGCCTTGTCCTGTTTGGCCGGTTGGGTCGGTTTGGGTGCCCATGAGCCTCACCCCCGGGATTAGCGCCACGGCGCGGTAGAGGACCGCGCGGGTGGCCGGCGGGATCGGTGTTTCGCTAAGCGCGTCGCTGACATTGGTGAATTGCTCAGCGGGAGTGTCCGGTGCGTGTGGGGCGTCCAGATTGTGGATCTGTCCTAGCAGTGTCGCCGGATCACTTGAGAGTGCCTGCCAGCCGGCGACGGTTGTCGGGAAGTAGCTGATCGGCCCACCGATCGTGTCGACCTTGTTATTGAGATTCGCGTTGGGGTCCTCGAGGAGTGCTTGGCCGCTGCTGGGAACCCAGATCTGACGTTGGTCCAAGGCGTGGCTGCCGTCTCCAGCGAGAGTGACCGCCTCAGATTTCGTGTACAGATACTGCCCCGGGCCGGGGATCCCATCCCATGTCTGGTTCGCGGCGATCTCCGCGAGTCGGCCCATCGTCGCTGCAACAGCTGGCGCTGGCGCCAGGCTACTGCCCTGTAGGCCAAGCACTCCGGCAACCGTAAGGCCCGCGAGCGTCAAGGTGCCGGCCAGCGCGAGCCGCCGTGCCCGACCCCGCACGTTCCCCGCGCGTCGCGGCTTGGGGCGAGAGCGAGCCGTCGGGTAGCGGTGCTCACTGACGGCGAACGCGTGGCCGAGGCTCGAGCGTAGTTCGATCAGGATCGGCAGATCGTCGAACGTGTCTGTCAGCTGAGGCATGGTCACGTGGTCCTTTCTGGCGAGTGAACAGGCGGCGCGGTGACAGCGCTACGCAGCGTCCGCAACCCACGGCTAACCCGGGCACGTGCGGCCTGCTGGGTGATCCCTAACCGCGCGGCGACCTCCTCGTAGGAGAGTTCGCAGATCAGCCGCAGCCGCACCGCGTTCTGTTGCTCAACCGGGAGTTGCTTAAGCTGGTCTGCGACCGCCTCGCGCAGGTCGCGCATCCCCGCGAGCTCCTCGATGCGGTCGTACTCGCTCTCGCTGAGCGCGCGCCGCTCGATCCCGAGCCGAGCAACCGCTCGACCATGGGCGTGCTCGGCCCGGAAGTGGTCCGTCAACTGATTGCGCGCGATCGCGAACAACCACGCGCGCTCTGAACCGTCATCGCTGCCACGAAACTGGTCACGGCCCTCAAACGCCGCCGCGAACGTCTCGGCAAGAATGTCAACAGCGGCCTCTGGGTCAGCGGTCCGACGAGCTAGAAACCCGAGAATCTCCCGGGCGTGGAGATCAAACAGCTCGGTCAACCGAGGGCCGTTCATCTCCGTCATGTTGCCGACCCATCCAACGGCAAGTGATCGTTCATGCCCTGTAGACGGACTAGCCCGAAATCTGTGACGCACCCCGCAGCCACGTCGCAGCCAACGGAGGCCTGGAAAGCCGACAACTCAAACCAGGCATGTCAACCGACGGCCCCCCGCTTCCGTCGCGGCTGAGGTATCTCGCGTCACACGCCGAGAGACGTGCTTGGCGCGGAAGAGGCGACTGTGCGCTACCGGAGGTTTCTCAGCGTCGTCTCGATCTCGGAGGTCAGTAGGTAGAGGTCGAGTTCTGCGGGGTCATCCGGGTAGAAGGGGTCGAACCCGAGTCGTTGCCACCAGGTTCGGGCGCTCTGGTTCAGCGCGGTGACGACGATGGCGCGGCATGCGGCTTTCTCGTTCAGCTCGACGGCGGTCGCCATGACGTGTGCCGCGAGCGCGGTGCCGACACCGAGGCCGGCATAGCGCTGGTCGACCGCGAGTCGGCCTAGGAGCAGTGCGGGCACTGGGTCGGGTGCGCCCTTGACGAGTCGTGGTGGGGCGGCTGAGCGGTCGATGCCGGTCATCGCGACGCTTGCGTAGGCGATCACGACCTCGTCGGTGTCCGCGATGACCCAGGTCGCGGCGGTGTCGCGCCGGCGGTTCTGTCCGGCGTAGCGGCGCAGCCACTCGTCAAGGGCGGGTTCGCCACTGTCGAACTGCTCGCGTCTGTGACGTCCTGGATCCAGCGGTGTCGGGCGGTGAAGCTTAGTCAAGCCAGGTGAACTTACGGGTGCGACGCAGCGCCGCCGCGAGTCGGTCATTGACCTGGGCAGGTTTTTCGAGCGCCTCGCTGAATGCGGCCGCGGCTTCGGTTGAGAGACGGATGCTGGAGCGCTCGGCGAGGACCTCTTCGGCTTTCAACGCGGCGGCCTGCACCACGAACGAGGACACGTTCAGATGCGATGCCGCGGCGGCCCGTTCTAGGAGGGCCTTGTCGGCGGGGTTGACCCGGATCTGCAGGCGATCTTCTTTGACGGTTGACATGTGCTCACAATGGCAGTACAGCAAGGGGTTGTCAAGCAACCAACCACATGGAGGAACCATGGAACCCCTGTTGGACGCCGCCGGCCACCTGCGCTCACCCGCGACCATGCCCGGCTACCACCGCGGACGCCCACCCCGCAACAAAGGCGAGCACTACCCCGCCGACCCGCCAACCATCGAGGAGATCGTCGAAGTGATGCGCATCGCCGGCGACAGTCCCGATGGTCGCCGCCTACGCGCACTCATCGTGATTCTGTGGCGCGCCGGCCTGCGGATCAGCGAGGCGCTCGCGCTGCAGGAAAGCGACCTAGACCGCGATCGTGGAGCGGTCCTCGTCAGGCGCGGCAAGGGCGGCAAACGCCGCGAGGTCGGCATGGACCGCTGGGCCTGGTCAGAACTCGAACCATGGCTCGAGGTTCGCCACCGACTGCCCGTTGGCGCGTTCCTATGCGTGATCCACGGCACAACCGCCGGACGCCACTGGGAAGCATCCGCAGCCCGCAAGCAGTTGCACCACGCCGCTCTCGCGGCAGGTGTCCGCCGCCGCTTCGCGCCCCACCAACTCAGGCACGCGCACGCCGTCGAGATGGCCCACGAGGGAGTCCCGCTGGTCGTCATCCAACGCCAACTCGGGCACGCGAACCTCGGCATCACCTCGATCTACCTCCAAGGCATCGACAGCGCCGAGATCATCAACACAGTCCACGGACGACCATCACCAATGATCTCCGCCAGCACCGGACTGCAACTCAGATAGCCCCATCTACGCCGGGCCGAGCGCCCACCGCCGGCCCGGCCCCGCTTTCAAAGCCCGACGCGAACCCCGGCAGTCAAGCCAAGCCACCCGCGTCGCGCGGGTTGCGTTCACGTGGCTAAGAGCGTGGGCGTCGGCGCCAACTGCGGACTATCGACGTTTGTATCGCGTATTGCGGGCAAAACGTCGATAGTCGCCTTCGCCTCGACCAAGCGGCAAGTGACCGCACGGCCACGCAAAGGCAACTCCAGCCGCACCCGCTCTTCCGCTCCGACGGGCATCTCCCGCCGCGCACCGAAACACGGGGAATGCGCGCGTTGCAGGTGCGGGGCAGCGCGCAGCGAGATGCCTCCGCGGTGAGCAATGCGGGACCGGCGGCGTGATCGCCTGCGTGGCAAGCCAGCACTGCGGTTGGCGGCCTCGGTCAATCGCGCTTGTGACCACGCAAGCCAGGTTTCATCCTCGGTGAACACGTCCAGCAGGACGCTGCTGGCCACCACCGTGCCTGCGGACGCGCTCACCTGCGAGTCAGCACAAGGATCTCGTCAGTGCTGAAGTCGATGTCGCCGGCGCCACGGATACGGGCTATCTCTTGGGCGGCTCGTGTGACCTATCCCTTCTGGGTGACCCTCATGTCGGCAGTACTGGTGAGTCTTACCGGCTCCGCAGGGGTCGGCCGGTCACAGAGGCCACCCGGGGGCTGGCAGACGTTTGCCTGAGGTGACCGTTGCTTGGTTCCCGGACGATCGGTACGTCGTAGCTCTGAAAACGGGTGTCTGGCGAGACGATCGTCGCGCCCTCGACGTTGGAGAGGATGTTTTTAGGATTGGGATGATTCGGCCGAGCCGTCGACCGTTCTGGACCAGCGCAACAGTGCCCGCCTTCCCATCAGCGTCACGGAGCCGTCCGCAGTGATCCAATCGCGGGCGCGGAGTTCGTTCACGACGTCGGCTGCTCCCCCAACTGACAGATGCGGATCAGCACCGGTAGCCGCGAGCACGCTGCTGCCGGGACGCACGGTGAAACGTCCCGAGTCCAGGGCGCTAAGGGCGATTCCCTGCTCCGGGGTCGGAAGATCGAGCGGATGGGGACCCCCGCCGAACGTGGCAGTGGAGGGCGGCGGTGTGCCTTGAAACTCGGGTCGGTCGGCGGTCCACGGCGACCGGTCGAATAAGCCCTCACTCAACCAGCGCTCGATGTTGCCGGCAAGCCCGCGTGCACGTTCGGCGTCGACGCCGAAGCGCTGCGCAAGGTCGTCAATATCGTTTTCCGACAGCGACCTCACCATCTGATCGGCGATTGCCCTCAGGCGTGCCTCGAAGCTGTCATCA
>JAKAED010000215.1 GCA_021820105.1 Actinomycetes bacterium
CGGTGGGCGCCGCATCATGCAGACAGGCGACCAGTACCAGGCCCGCGACCGGCAGCATCAGCGCCGCCGTCAGGGCCGCGACCGAGATCACCAGCAGCGCCACCAGCGGCGGCGCCAGTGCCCGCAGGTAGAGGTCCTGAAGCGAGTCGACATCGGCCACGAAGCGGGCCAACAGGTCTCCCCTCCGCCGCGCTCCGAGCGTTGCCGCACCGAGTGGCGCAAGCGCCGTGTAGAACCCGGTGCGCAGGCGGGCCAGCACGCGCAGCGCCAGATCGTGCGAGACCAGGCGCTCAGCGTATCGGAGCACCGCCCGCGCCACGCCAAAGCCACGCACGGCCGTGATCACGGCGGTGAGCGCAATGATCTGCGGACGCTGCGCGGCGCGCGAGATCAGATATCCGGAGGAGGTCATCAGCCCGATGCCGGCCGCCACCGTGCCCCAGCCGAGCAGCACCGACATGCTCAGACGCCGCCCCTCACCGCTCTGCAGCCGGGCGGCGCGCCCAAGCGTACGCCAGCGGGCGGGGCCAGTCATGCGGCCACCGGGTGGCGTCCGTGTTGTTCGACCAGGTCCGCAGACCGCCCTCCGGGAGTCAGCACCACAGCGCGATCAGCCAGCGCGGCCAGACGCTGATCGTGGGTGATCAACAGCAGCATCCGTCCCTGCGCCAGCCGCAGGATCGCGTCTGCAATCTGCAGCGCGACCGCATCGTCCAGATTGGCGGTGGGTTCATCCAGCACGACCAGCGGCGCGTCGGCAAGGAACGCGCGTGCCAGCGCGACCCGCTGCGACTCCCCGGCTGAGAGCCTCCGTCCACCATCGCCGATCCGGGTCCGCAGCCCGTCCGGCAGGTTTGTGACGACGTCGGCGAGACCCGCCTGCGTGGCCGCCCCCATGATCTGCTCAAGCGAGGCGTGAGGCGCCGCCAGCGCGATGTTTGCCGCGAGTGTCTCAGCGAACAGCTTGGCCCGCTGTGGCACCCAGGCTGTCTGACGCCGCCAGCTCTCAACCGGAAGGGTGCGGAGGTCCACGCCGCCGCAGCTGACGCGGCCCCCGGTCGGATCGCTGAGTCGCAGCGCCAACCCCGCCAGAGTTGACTTGCCGATGCCGCTCGCGCCCGTGACGGCCGTGAACTCGCCGGGCGCCAGCGTCAACTCGAGGCCGCTGAGTACCTCAACCTCAGAGCCCGGGTAGGTGAACGAGACGTGCTCAAAACGCAGCGCTGCGTGGCGGGGATCAGGCGCCTTTCCACGCTGGCTCGGGCACGGGGCCGGTGCAAGGGCGGCGGGCTCGTCCAGCACGGCGAGCAGCCTGCCCGCAGCCGCGAGGCCGTCAGCCGTGGCATGGAACTGCTGGCCGACCTGACGCAGGGGTGCATAGAGCTCGGGCGCGAGCAGCAGCACGGTCAGGCCCGCGCTCAGCTGCAGGTGCCCGCCCGTCAGTTGAACGCCGATGGTCGCCGCGGCCAGGCCGGTGCCCAGCATCGCGCAGAGCTCAAGCACGAGTGAGGAGACAAAGGCCAGTTTGAGCGTGCCCATCGTCTCCTCCCGATAGCGCTCCCCGACCGCTTCCAGGATCTCCGCCTGGGCGTGCTCGCGACGGTGCGCCCGGAGTGTCTCGAGTCCCCGAACCACGTCCAGGAAGTGGCTGGAGAGCAGTGTCAACGCCTGCCAGCGGCGCTGCGTGCGCGACTGAGCCCCCACCCCGATCAAGATCATGAAGCCGATCAGCACTGGGATCGTGACGGCGAACACAACGGCAACCACTGGATCAAGCGGCGTCACCCAGACGAGGATCGCGAGCGGCACGGTCACCGCGAGCATGAGCGACGGCAGGTACCCGGCGAAGTAGGCCTCAAGACCCTCGACACCCTGCACCGCGGCCGCGGCGAGCTCACCGGTACGCTCGCCACGGACGAGCCCGGGCCGCACCAACAGCAGCTGCTCAGTCACCCGCCGGCGCAGCTCAGCCAGCACGCGTGCCGCCGCCAGCCGACCGGAGAGCTCAAAGGCACCGGCCGTGAGCGCGCGGGCGGCGAAGACGGCCGCGAGCGCGATCAGCGGCACGCGCTGGCTCGCCAGACCGGCCTGGGACATGGCCACCGCCGCGATGACGTGTCCGAGCAGAGCCGCCTGCGCGACCGTCAGTCCAGCGCTGACCAACCCCAGTCCGCCGGCCAGCGCGAGGTGCGGCCGCGCGGCCGCACTCTCGCGCACAAGACGACGGTCGACGCGGGCGGGACGAACCTCAGCGGACCCACCCGCGAAGCTCTCAGTGGGCGTGTCCGCCACTCAGGTGCTCCAGCACGGCGACGGGAGTGACGGGTCCCTCAAAGTCGTCCCGGCCCAGGCGGTGACGGAACACCCAGTAGGTCCATGCCTGGTACGCGAGCACGACCGGAACGAAGATGATGGCGACGATCGTCATCACGGTGAGCGTGTAGTGGCTCGACGACGCGGCCGTCAGGGTCAGATCGTAGGCGGAGCTGGTGGTCGACGGCAGCGCGTTTGGAAACAGCGCCGCAAAGAAGGTCGCCGTCAGCAGCAGGATCGACACCGAGCTGATCCCGAAGCCCAGACCGGCCCTGCGGTTGCGGCTCAGCATCGCGGTCGTGACCACCGCAACGGCGGTCAAAACGGCGGGGATCACGACCTTCGCCGGCCACCCCTGGTCAACCAGCGTCCAGACCAGGAAGCCGGCCGTCAACAGGGCGGCGACGGGAGTCGCGAGGTCACCCAGTGCGGCGGCCCGTTGCTCCAACTCACCCTTGACCCGCAACGCCAGGAAGCCACAGCCGTGTGCGAAGAACAGCGTCAGCGTCGTGAGTCCGCCAAGCAGAGCGTAGGGATGGAGCAGATCCAGCAGCGTCGCGTGCACCACGTGCTGTGGGCCCATCGGCACGCCATGGATGAAGTTCGCCCAGGCCACGCCAAAGAGCAGGGCTGCCAGTCCGCTGCCGATCGCCATCGCCCACTCCCAGCCATTGCGCCAGCGGTCTGAGTCGACCTTGCCCCAGAACTCAAAGGAGACGCCACGGATGATCAGCGCGGCCAGCACCAGGAACAGAGCCAGGTAGAAGCCCGAGAAGGCGCTCGCGTACCAGTTGGGGAAGGCGGCGAAGGTGGCACCGCCGGCGGTCAGCAGCCAAACCTCGTTCCCGTCCCAGACGGGGCCGATCGTATGGATCGTCATCCGCTTCTCCACGGTGTCGCGGGGAAGCACCTTGACCAGCATGCCCACGCCGAAGTCGAAGCCCTCAAGGATGAAATAGCCGGCCCAGAGGATGCCGATCAGGACAAACCACAGGATCTGCAGGAAACCGGGATCAGTGTGCATTTTGTTTCTCCAGTGATCTCAGTAGGCAAGGACGAGCTCAGGTCGTTCAGCCGGGGACGGCTCGGCACCACCGGGTCCGGGCGGCTCCTGCGGACCGTGACCAACCTCGCGGAACATGAGCCAGCCGCCAACGGCGATCAGCACGCCGTAGATCACGAGGTAGCCGGCGAGCGTCAGCGCGACGCTGACCGCACCCACGTCAGGTGAGTTGGCCTGCGAGGTCTTCAGCAGGCCAAAGACCACCCACGGTTGGCGACCGACCTCGGTGAAGATCCAGCCGCACCAGTTGCCGATGATCGGGAGCACGATGCCGAGCAGCGCGGCGCGGTGAAACCACCTGCTGCGCTCCAGCCGCCGTCGGCGCGCGAGCAGCATGCCGGCCAGCGGAATCAGCGTCATCAGGATGCCGGCTCCGATCATCAGCCGGAAGCTCCAGTACTCCACGCCGACGATCGGCACGTAGTTGCCAGGCCCGAATTGGGCGCGCTCCTGAGCGGCGATCTGATCGATGCCCTGGATGTTCCCGTTCCAGCTCAGGTCCTCGATCAGGCTGAGCAGATGCGGGATCCGGATCGATGAGATGTTGTTGGGGCAGGGATTGGCGGTGAAGCCGGCGACGGAGAAGATGGAGAAGCTCTGCCCCTTGCCGCTTGTGCAGACGGCCTCAGCAGCGGCCATCTTCATCGGTTGTTGCGTCACCATCAGGCGACCCTGACCGTCACCAAAGGCCATGGTCGCGATCACCGCCACCAGCGTGATTGGGAGCGCCATGCGCATTGACCGGGAGACGACGTCGCTCGCGCGGCCGCGGAGCATCAGATAGCCGCTGACTGCGACCACGAGCATCCCGCCGGTGCTGACCGCACCGAGGATCGTGTGCGGGAAGGCGAGCAGCACCGTGTTGTTGAAGAGCACCTTGAAGATGTTCGTGAGCTCCGCGCGGCCGGTGACGTGGTTGATCTTGTAGCCGACCGGATGCTGCATCCAGGAGTTGGCCGCGAGGATGAAGTAGGCGGAGACGGCGGTGCCCGCGGAGACGAGCCAGATGGTGGCCAGATGCATGCGCTTTGGCAGCCTGCCCCAA
>JAKAED010000062.1 GCA_021820105.1 Actinomycetes bacterium
ACAACGGTCTCTCGGTGCTGCTGATCACCCACGACCTCGGGGTGATGTCGTCCGTCGCCGAGGTCATCTCCGTCATGTACGCGGGCCGGATAGTCGAATCCGGTCGCACCGCAGAGGTAATGCAGACTCCCAGGCATCCGTACACCGAGGGCTTGCTGGCGGCGCTTCCACATCCGGAGGCGGCAGAGCAGACGCCATTGGTGGCGATACCTGGCAGCCCTCCGGCACCGAGTGCCCCACCGAGCGGCTGCCGCTTTCATCCCCGCTGTGCGCATGCGGTGGAGGAGTGCAAGGTGGTTGAACCGCAGCTCAGGTCGGACGGTTCTCGGGAGCTAGCCTGCTCGGTTGACCCGTTCCTGGTGCGAGCATGAACCTGCTCGAACTCGAGTCCGTGGAAGTGAGCTACTCGCGGCGGGGCAGGGCGCCCGTCAGGGCGGTGGCCGGTGCGAGCATAGACCTCCGTCAGGGCGAGATCGTGGGTCTGGTCGGGGAGAGCGGATGCGGAAAGTCCACACTGGCGCGCGTTGCAGCGGGCCTCATTTCTCCAACCGCGGGCTCCGTCCGCTTCGAAGGCGAGGCACTGGCCACACCCAGCCGTCGCGCGCGGCCGCGACGCGAGGTCAGGCTCCAGATGGTCTTCCAGGACCCATACTCGTCGCTGAACCCTCGTCGACGAATTGGATCCCAACTTGCCGACGCGATCCGCATCAACAACCTGCTTCCTCCCGCAGAAAGGGAGCGACGCGTCGTTGAGCTGCTTGAACAGGTCGGTCTGCCCGCGACCGCCATCCATTCCTTCCCGCACCAGTTCAGCGGTGGGCAGCGGCAGCGGCTTGCCATCGCGCGGGCGCTCGCCGCCGAACCGACCGCACTGGTTCTGGACGAGCCGCTCTCCGCGCTGGACGCCTCGGCGCAGGCACAGGTTGCGAACCTGCTGCTGCAGCTGTGCCGGGAACTCAAGATCGCAATGTTGCTGATCTCACACGACCTCGCAATCGTTCGGCAGGTCGCGGACCGAATCGCGGTCATGTACCTGGGCCTGATCGTCGAGACTGGAACCACCCAACAGCTCTGGACTCAGCCCAGACATCCTTACACGCGGGCACTGATCGAAGCGATCCCGCATGCCGATGGTCTCGGTACCAAGCCCGAGTCGCTACCAGGGGAAGTCCCAGACCCGGCCAGGCCACCAGCTGGTTGTCGATTCCATCCGCGCTGTGCGCAGGCCCTCGAAAGGTGCGCCGTCGAGGCGCCGTCCCTGATCCCGCTGGACCAGGAACGGACGGTTGCTTGCTGGTTGCACACGCCGGAGAAACATGAAGCGAACCCACAATCCCTGGATCGTGGGGCCTTCGCAGGAGACTGATGATGAACTCAAACCTGACAGCACGCGGGCTCGAACGAGCCGACAACGAACAGGTCACAAGCGCGCTCGGAGAGACCCTCCGCCGATTGCGCCAAGGTAGAAAGCTATCCCTGAGCGACGTGGCCGCGGGCACCGGGATCTCACCCTCGTTTCTGTCGCTTGTCGAAAACGGCAGAAGCGACATCACGATCGGCCGGCTCACTCGGCTGGTCGAGTTCTTTGAAATCTCAATCACCGACATCCTGCCCAACCCGCAAGCGGCAGAGCCGGACGTCGTGCGAGCTTCGGAGCGACGCCTGATTCACTCGCCGGCTGAGGGCATCGACGTCTACATGCTCGGAGTTGACACCCACCGGTCGATGATGCCGATGCTCCTGGTGTTCCAGCCCGGCGCACGGCTCGCTGAATACGGTCGGCATCCGGGCGAGGAGTTCCTGCACGTGATCGAAGGGCAACTCGAGCTCACGTTCATGGGGAGCGAGCCCCGCGTGCTCGAGCCAGGGGACAGCGCCTACTACCCCGGCGACCGGATGCATCTTTTCGCCAACGCCAGCCACACCTCAACACTCAAGCTGATCTGTGTCGATTCACCACCCAACCTCTGAAAGAGCCGCAATGAAGACCGAGACCAACGTAGAACCGGGGATCAGACATGACTCATGACGTGGCGGTGATCGGGGCTGGAGTGACCGGGTTGTCGATTGCCTGGCACCTGTTGGGAGCCCAAGATCGCTCCGTGGTTCTGTTCGATGGTCAGGGCGTCGGGTCTGGTGCGAGCTCAATCCAACCGGGCGGGGTTCGTCAGCAGTGGGGAACGCGGATGTCATGTCGACTCGCGATCGAGTCATTCCGTTTCTATGAGGCGTTCGACACGCGACTGGAGGCAAAGGTTTCGCCGGGTCTGACCAAGTGCGGCTACCTGTTCGTTGCCGAGACGGAGGCGGGCCGTCAGCAACTAGCGGACAACGTCGCGCTTCAGAACTCAGAGGGCATCATGTCCCGATTGGTTGATGGGGACGAGGCAGCGGACCTGGTCCCGGGACTCAACCCAGAGGGGATCACCGGAGCCTCCTGGCATGACCAGGACGGATATTTCGATCGGCCTCTGGCGATCATCGGGGCACTGCACGCGGGCGCGTTGGAGCGTGGAGTTCAGATCGTTGACCGCAACGTCCAGCGGCTTGAGCGTGGCGCATCCGCGTGGAAGCTCACCCTGTCCGATGGCGAGGTGGCGTTCGCAGACAACGTCGTTGTGGCAGCGGCCTACGCCACGCCTGAACTGCTTGCCAGCGTTGGGGTGGACACGCCGATCACCAAGGAGCCGAAGTACCTGTTCTACTCCAATCCGGTGGCCCAACGTCTGCTTGATCCGCTCGCTGTGTTCGTGGACCGCCACTTCGCCGCCAAGCAGCTCGCAGATGGCTCGATGCTCGCCAGTGACCTGAGCGCCAACGGCGATCCGGACGCGATGCGAAACACCTGGTACCGCCACATCAAGGAATCCATCCGGGATCGCCTGCCTGTATTGGATCTGATCTCCTTCCCCGTGCTGGTTGAAGGTTTCTACGACGTCACGCCAGACAAGCAACCGATCGTGGGCCCAGTCACCGGACATGATGGCCTCTGGCTCGCAGCGGGGCTCAACGGTCGCGGCCTGATGATGGCGCCCGCGTTTGGGAGGTTGGTGGCCGAGGCACTCACCACAGGTTCGTTACCAGAACCACTTCCCGAGCTCAGCCTCGACCGATTCGCCGTTGATGCGCTCACTCCCGAGCCGCAGATCGTTTGACAGAGAGCAAGCGAGGCCAACGGAATGAACAACTTCCCAATCAGCACGATTCGCCGCCGTTTCACGTCACTGCAGGGACCGTTCACCTATCTGGACGCTCCAGGGGGCTCCCAGGTACCGGACGAGGTGGGCGAGGCGATTGCCGATGCGCTGCGCGAAGCGGCAGCAAACCTCGGAGCCGGATATCCGTCGAGTAACCGTGCGCAGGCGATTCTCGAGGCTGCCGAAGCGAACGCTGCGGCGCTGTTGGGTTGCGGACCGGAGGAGGTGACGTTCGGTACCAACATGACCACACTGAACTTTGCCCTGACACGCACAGCCGCCCGGGATATGCAACCGGGCGACGAAATTCTGACAACAGCGCTGGACCATGATGCGGGCGTCGCCCCGTGGCTGGAGCTCGCTGAGGACCGCGGGCTCGTCGTGCGGCGGGTTGAGATCCTGCCGGACACCACGCTGGACTTTGAGGATCTGCAGAGCAAGCTCAACAACCGGACACGAGTCGTGGCATTTGCGTGGGCCTCAAACGCGATCGGGACCGTGACCGACGCGGCTCGGGTGTGTCAACTCGCCCGTGACGTCGGTGCACTGGCCTGGGTAGACGCGGTCCATTACGCGGCGCACGAAGCCATCGATGTCCGGCGGATCGGTGCTGACGTCCTGCTCTGCTCGCCGTACAAGTTCTTCGGCCCGCACCTCGGACTTGCCTACGTGGCGGCCGACGTATCAGCCTCCTGGCGCCCTTACAAGGCACGCCCGACGCCCAACACTCCGCTTGGCCGCCGGCTGTCAACCGGGACCTTTCCGTTTGAGCTGCTTGCGGGTTTCAATGCCACAACCGATTACTTGAAGTCGATCGGCGGCTTCGACGCGATCGCGCCCTACGAGCGTGCGCTCGGTCAGCGCTTTCTGTCTGGGCTACCGGACACGGTGACGCTTTACGGTCTACCGACGATGGAGGGGCGCGTCCCGACCTTTCTGATCAATGTGAGCGGTCTGGACGGCACCGAACTCGCACGCCACATGGTTGGCCAGGGGATCGGCGTCTGGGCCGGCGACACCTGGTATGCCCTTGATCTCTACCAGCGCCTCGGATACGAGCGGACGGCTGTCCGTATCGGCTTCGTGCACTACAACACTGCCGAGGAAGTTGATCAAGCCCTGGCCGCACTCGCCTCAGCGTCAGACCAGAGCTGAACCGTAAGGCGCAACCGGAGCCGAACGCGTCAGTTACAGCTTCAGGATGCTGGGCGGTTCAATCGCTCGTCCGGTATGACCGCGGTCCCCAGGATCTCAATGAGCGCCTCCGGTTGCCACAGGGCGGTGGTCCCGATGCCGGCCATTGCGGGGTAGACGGAGCCAGCGAGTTCCCGCCATACCCTACCGATCTCACGAGCGTGAGCCTGATAGTCAGGGATGTCAGTCAGGTAGATGGTGATCGTCACGAGATCACTCGGAACCCCACCAACTTCGGTAAGCGTGGTGAGCACATTGCTGAACGCTTGACGAAACTGCGGGACGATCCCTCCGGGAACGATTCTCATGTCGCTATCCAGGGCGGTCTGGCCACCGAGATAGAGAGTGTTTCCACTGAGCGTTCCGTGGGAGTAACCGCTCGGAGCGGGTAACGATTTGGGATTGATCGCCAAGGGTGAAAGCGATGTGCGGGTCATGCGCGGCTCCTTCCGGGCAGGGTGAGCGACGCCGACGCTAGCACATATTGACAAGTGTCTCACGAACGTTGAGAATCTGTCATGTTGCCTCAGCAAGTGTTGCCCCCCAAACGAAACCACCGCAACGACCGACACGGAGCCGCATGCAGCCAGACTTCAGTAACTACGAACTTGACGGGGATAATTCGCGCTACGCGGATACATCCGGTCGAGTTGTCCCAGTGGTCACCCGCGGCGGCGGCGAGAGCGACGCCACCGGCCAGTCCTCAGGTGCCACCCGCATCTCGGGAGTCAGCATTCAACACACGCCCGCGACCAAGATCTGGTTCGGCAAGGTCAGCAACGAACCCGGCTACCGTTCTGTGCCCCACCATCACGGTGAAGCGGAAACCGGCGGTTACGTGCTGCTTGGTCAAGCCCGGATCTACTTCGGAACGGACTATCAGGATTACGTTGACATGGAGGAGGGCGACTGGGTGTTTGTACCTCCGTTCATGCCCCATGTCGAGTGCAATCTCGACCGTAGCCGTCCCCTCACGTGGATGACGACCCGGACGCCCGAGAATATCGTCGTCAACCTTCCTGACGTTCCCGAAGAGTCCCTTCCAGGATGGATCGGCCGACCGTGACGGCACCTTCCGAGGTCCACGATCCGACGTCCGCCACATTCACCGCTGCTGTCAGCCTGAATCCGACCGCTCCACGGTTTTTGGATGCCGCCTTCACGGCGGTCACACAGCTATGCCCTTGGCCGAAGGCCTACGGTGGAGATCTCGTGGCCCAGGCGGCGACTGCTGCGATGCGCACAGTCACGGACGGCAAGTCGATGCACTCGATGCACTCGTACTTCCTGCGCCCGGCAGATGTCGGCGTCGAACTCCGCTATGAGGTCGAACTGCTGCGCGACGGACGTGGTTACAGCACGCGCCAGGTACGGGGCTATCAGAATGACAGGGTCATTTACGCCTGCCTGGCGAATTTTGCAGCGGGCGAGCCCAGCGGAAGCTTCGCTTTGCCGATGCCCGAGCAGCCATCAGCGCCTGAGTCCGTCCCAAGCGCAAAGGCCTACCTCGAGGCGCGTACGGGCGGCACTATGACGGAGGAATCTAAGCGCTACTGGTCTTGCGAACGCAGCTTTGATATGCGCCACGTTCCGGGTCCCGTGTATCTGTCCGTGGAAGGCGCCCGCGTCCCATACCAAGCGATCTGGGTCAGGCCCTTTGACGCGCTGCGAGACGTTCCCGGCCTTGACTCTGCCCAGCGTGACCTGGCAGCGCTGGCCTACGTCTGTGACTACACGATACTGGAGCCGATTCTGCGGGTTCTTGGACTGGCCTGGGCGGAGGTCGGCCTCGTCACCGCAAGCCTCGACCACGCGATGTGGTTTCACCGACCCGGCAAAGTGGATGGCTGGCTGCTCTACGCGCAGCAGGCCGTCGCCGCCGACAACGGACGCGGACTCGGTCACGGTCTCTTCTTCGATGCCGATGGAACACACCTGGCCACCGTCCTACAGGAGGGCATGATCCGACACCGGTCCACTGACTCCCGATCAAGCGCGACAGGCACCGAGGCGCCAGCGAGGTGACGTGGTGAAACTCGCAGTCGTAGGTGGCGGTCCGGGGGGTCTCTACCTCTCGGTGCTGATGCGTACGCTAAGTCCCGAGTGCGAGGTGACGGTATGGGAGCGCAACGCCCCAGACGATACGTTCGGCTTCGGGGTGGTGTTCTCTGACGAGACACTGGGCGGTATTGGGGGCGCCGACGCTCCGCTCCACCAGCAGATCCAGAGCTGTACGGCTCGATGGACGGACATCGACATAAAGGTCGACGGTCGGTGCCTCACCGTCGGTGGCCAGGGATTCGCTGCCATGGGCCGCAAGACTCTTCTGCAGATTCTGCGGCAGCGCGCCGAACTGCTTGGCGTAGCCGTTAACTATCGCACCGAGGCACCTGATTTATCTGAGCTGTCCAGCACCTACGACCTGGTCGTGGCCGCGGATGGGTTGCATTCAGGTGTTCGGACGCAGCTCGCCGATGTGTTCGAACCATCCATCGATCGGCGCCGTAACAAATACATCTGGCTGGGCACGGATCTCGTCTTCGAGGCGTTTCAATTCATCATCAAACAGACTCCTTGGGGGACGATGCAGGCCCACGCGTACCCCTACTCCAAAGCAGCCTCGACCCTAATCGTCGAGATGCACGAGGCGGTCTGGCGGCGGGCCGGCTTTGACCGAAGCGACGATCTTGCACTGCCACCGGGAACGTCAGATGCGTATGCCGTCGCAAGGATTGAGGAGTTGTTTGAGCGAGAACTCGACGG
Source organism: Actinomycetes bacterium (assembly GCA_021820105.1). Lineage (GTDB taxonomy): Bacteria > Actinomycetota > Thermoleophilia > Solirubrobacterales > Solirubrobacteraceae > Palsa-465. The sequence goes on from JAKAED010000062.1 coordinate 7,155, forward strand.
TCACCGGCTGCTCAAAAACAACTCCAGGTGGCTGAACTTCCACACGGTGCGCAATCGGCGCTGGCACCACGGCAACATCGTCCTGCTCGGGGATGCGGCACACACCGCTCACTTCTCAATTGGATCCGGAACCAAGCTCGCGATGGAGGATGCGCTTGCGCTCACAGCTTGCCTGCATGAGCAGCCAAGCGTGGATAAAGCGCTCGCGGCATACGAAGCAGAGCGCAGACCTGTGGTGGAGTCCACGCAACGCGCCGCGCAGGCGTCACTGGAATGGTTCGAGGACATCGCCATGTATGCCCAGCAAGATGCCATCCAGTTCGCATTCAACCTGCTGACCAGATCGCGGCGGATCACATACGGCAACCTAAGAGAGCGTGACGCGGGTTTTGCCGACCTGGTGGAGGCCAATTTCGCAACGCGCTCTGGTGCCGATCAGGTCGCACCCGCCATGTTCCAGCCGATCCGCATCGGCTCGCTGGAGCTAGCGAACCGGGTGATCGTGTCTCCGATGAACATGTACACAGCCACTGACGGCCTTCCCAATGAGTTCCACCTAGTGCATCTCGGTTCAAAGGCTCTGGGCGGAGCGGGGCTCGTAATGACAGAGATGACATGCGTTTCGCCGGATGCCCGCATCACGCCTGGATGTCCGGGCATCTGGTCGGAGGCGCACGAACAGGCGTGGACGCGGGTCGCTGAGTTCGTGCACACTCATAGCGACGCGAAGCTCGGCTTGCAGCTCGGCCACGCTGGACGCAAGGGGTCAACGAAGTTGATGTGGGACGGCATCGACGAACCGCTCCAGAGAGGCAACTGGGAGGTGCTCGGCCCGTCTCCGATCCCCTATGGTCCCGGATGTCATGTACCTCGCGAGGCGACCCGCGCTGACCTCCGGAGGGTAATTGCTGACTTCAGCGCCGCAGCTCAGCGCGGCGTGAGAGCCGGCTTTGATCTGATCGAGGTCCACGCCGCCCACGGCTACCTGCTGTCGTCATTCCTGTCGCCGCTTTCCAACCAGCGCGAAGACGAGTACGGCGGTTCATTGGAGAGCCGCCTGCGCTTCCCGCTCGAGGTCTTTGATGCGGTACGGGCAGCCACGCCCGCACATATCCCCGTTACCGTCCGTATCTCGGCGACCGACTGGGCTGTCGCCGGCAATACCGAGGTCGAAGCCGTCGAGATCGCGCGCGCATTCATCAGGCACGGGGCAGACGCCATAGACGTCTCCTCTGGTCAGGTCGTCAAGGATGAGGCGCCAGCGTTCGGACGCACTTACCAGACGCCGTTCGCCGACAGGATCAGGCATTCTGTGGCGGCGCCGGCGAGGGTTCCTGTGATCGCCGTTGGCGCCATATCGAGCTATGACGACGTCAACTCGATTCTGCTGGCCGGACGCGCGGATCTCTGTGCACTGGCGCGGGGTCATCTCTACGACCCCCATTGGACATTGCATGCTGCCGCTGAGCAGGGCTATATCGGTGACGGCGCCAAGTGGCCCCAGCCATGGCAGGCCGGCAGTCGCAGGCCTCCTGCTTCCCGCACAGAAAAGGTCCCGCCGCGGCTATCGTTGCTACACGGCGATCAAGCCTCTCCCGTGCACGTCCGCTGGAAGCCAACGCACAATATGACCCGAGCGTGAACAGAGCCGCAGGTGGGCAGCTAGTCACCGCGACCGAGAGACGGCATCAGACCGAACAGCCTCGCCCCTCACGCACGGTGCTTGTCACCTTCTTGGGCGCAATCGTGCGGAGCTTCGACTCCTGGATGCCTGTTTCGGCAGCCGTTGAGCTGATGGCTCCGTTGGGCCTTGACGGTCCAAGCGTGCGGACCGCCATCTCACGTCTGAAAAAACGTGGGTGGCTGGAGCCGAACATGCGGCTCGGCGTTCGCGGATACGCCCTCACAGAACTCGCGCTCAGCGCACTCGCGTCCGGAGACGAAATCATCTGGCACCCCCGCGAACCTGCGCTGCTGGCGGATGGATGGTGCATCGTGCACTTCTCAGTCCCCGAGACCGAGCGACGCAAGCGCCACCAGCTTCGCGCGCACCTCCGAGCGATCGGCTTCGGGAACATCGGCACGGCACTGTGGATTGCCCCGGCGAGGATGCGTTCAGCCGGTGAAAGGGCGATCTCCGAACTCGGGTTGACCGGGTGCGCAGCGGTATTCGTCGGCGAGCACATCGCCGGGCAGCGCCTGCAGGACCTGCTGTACCAGAGCTGGGACCTTGACGACATCGACCGCGGCTACCGAGATTTCATCGGCCGGCACACTGGCCTTCTCGAGCAAGTGGGTCGGTCTGGTTCCACCGATCCGCGGCAGCAATTCATCAGCTATATGCAGGTAGTCGACAGGTGGCGCGCCTTGCCGTTTCGCGATCCCGGCCTCCCACGCGAACTGCTCACGGATGACTGGCAGGGCCCTGCTGCTGCCGCGCTCTTTGAGCGCCTGGTGCAGGCGCTCGAGCCCGGAGCGCTCAGCTACGCATCCATGCTCTGGCCCTGAACACATTCTGCACAGCTCTCCGGTGACATGTGTAGACTCGCCGCCCATCACCGTACGAGCAGGCCGTCGATCTGCGAGCAGGATCACCCTCTAGAGGAAGGCAGGGCATGCCACATTCCAGCGTTAGCCATCTCACCCAGGCGCTAGCCGACGGAGCGGCGCACGTGATCGACCTCACGCAGCCACTGTCAGAGACGACACCCGTGCTGGTGCTTCCCGAGCCCTTTGCCAACACGCCTCACCTCTCACGGCGGACTCTCAGTAAGTTCGATGATGCGGGCCCAGCATGGGCATGGGACGTGCTCGAACTCGGCGAGCACACAGGCACCCACCTAGATGCTCCGATTCACTGGATAACCGGGCGCGAGCGTGAGGACGTTGCGTCGATCCCGCCGGAACGGCTCGTAGGACCCATACGCGTGATTGATAAGACTTCCGAGGTAGCCTCCGATCCTGGATACCTTCTCACGGCCGCGGACCTCGACGCGCACGAGGCTGAGTTCGGCCACGTCTCACCCGGCTCCTGGATCCTGTTCAGGACAGGATGGGGCGCACGCGCCACTGACGAGGCGGCATTCCTGAACGCTGGCAAATCCGGACCGGTGACGCCAGGGCCCGATGTATCTGGCGCCCGCTGGCTGGCCGAGCACCCTCACGTCGTTGGGTTCGGCGTGGAGACGGTTGGCATCGATGCGGGCGCAGCCGGCGGCTTCGATCCACCGTTCCCGGTTCACAACTTCCTGTTGGGCGCGGGCCGCTACGGGCTGACGCAACTGGCGAACCTGGAGGCCCTGCCGGCAGTCGGAGGGATGCTCGTGGTGGCGCCACTCAAACTCGTCGGCGGAACCGGAAGCCCGTCGCGCGTGCTGGCGTTCATATGAGCTTCAGGCCGGGACTCGTTCCCTGAGCATCGTCGACAACTCCGCGCCGGTTTCATCCGCCAGCGCAGCAGCGCGCAGGTCAGCGAGCCGGCCTGATGCGTCGGGCTCGCCCTGTATGCGCTCGGCGGCGTCCATGAGCGCCTCAAAGCTTTGCCAGCCGCGAGCCCAGGTGTCACCATAGCCCTTCAGGACCGCCTGGCACAGGATGACCTCCAGCGCGAGCCCAGCATCTCCCGCGGCGGCGATTGATAGCGATCGGTCGATCCACCTGTCGATTAACTCCTGCTCGCGCCCGAATCGAAGCGAACGCGGTCGGAGGGGTCGGCCACGGGCCATAGTCGTGAGCAGTGTGTACCCAAGCACCGACGTCGTGTTCAGCTTCATGCCCTTGTGAGTGATGAAGCGGACGGCCCGCTGGAATTGGCGCGATTCACGTAGAGCCGCTCCAAGTCGCGTCGGCATCACGTCGGTGATCTCGTCGATCTGGGGGTGCAGAAACTCGTGGAGGTCGAACCGCTGCCCCGGTCTTACCCTGGCCTCACCCCGCACGCGTTCAAGCCGAGCACGCCGTGTCTTCTGCAGCGCCACGTGAATCGTGTCGTGGTAGCACATCCACAGCGCGACATGCTGAGCGGCAGCACGGGTTAGTTGAGCCTCACCGTCAGCCTCAGGATCGATACGCGCGAAGCGTCGAACTCGTTCCAGGTAGCGGTCTGCGTAATCATGGTCCTGGTAGACGGCCGTCCTCACCAGACCATGGAGAACCATCGATCGCGCCGCGCGTGGAACCTCCCTTGTGCGCTGCGCTAAGTCTCGCAGTGCCGGTCCGACGAGCGATTCGGGAGCTACTTCCGCGATCCGATTACGCTCGTCTTCCTGGGCCTGTTTCTCGGCCTCCAGCGACCTTGATGGCGAACTTGGAGTCGAAACAGAATCGTCTCCGGCGGCCAAGGTGCCGTCGGCTTCGTCAGGATCAGGTGCCGCCACCTCAAAACCTGCCGCAAAGGCGGCTAATGAGGCATCAACGGACTTGCCTGACGCTCGGATCGCATGCTCGAACTGTTCACGGCTGAACGGAAGGGCAGCGGAGCCGGCGAGCGCTCCGAAGAGTGACGCACTGATAACAGAGCCTTCACGCTCAGCCAAGCGGGCGAAGTCTGCCGCGATCAGGAGGCGCGCTGCACGCCTCGCTCCGGCTAACAACTCGCCGTCATCGACGCGCCCATCACCGAGCGACATCTTCTCGTCGATCGAGTAGACGCGGTTAGTTGACGTGATCAAGGTCGTCCGGTCAGGAGTCACGAATCCACGCTGGATGGCCCGTCCTGATTCCATGAGCTCTGAGGTGATCACAACATCAACCTCACCGGGACTCGGGAAGATGCTCATGACCGGTTCCGCGCGGATCGCCCGTGGCTCTCCGGCAGGGGGTTCTGAAACCACGGGCGGGAACAGTTCGACGTAGTAGACGGTCGCGCCGGTGCGCTGCGCGACACCGGCAACCGAGGTGTTCTGCGCGTGCCACCCGGCCACGTCAGCCACCACCACTATCCAATCCGCCAGAACTCCTCCACCCTCACCACCAAGTGCAAGGATCGCGAGTGTTAGCGGTCGACGACCGTCAGCCCAACTTGACATCAGGGGGCGGCCTCATATCTGGAGGCCCGCGCCTCAAGGCCCGCTGATAGGAGCCGCACCCACCGATCCCTCAGCCGACCGATAAGCCGATCACGCCGGCTGGGGTTGTGCGTTACGTCCGAGCGATAGAAGGAGGGGCATAGGACGGCCGCGTGGGCGTTCGCGCCGCACACGCCACATCCGACACAGCTATCGAGCACTGTCGCAACCGGGTCAGAGCGCATCGGATCGGGATTCGACTCGATTGTCAAGGATGGGCAGCCCGAGATGCGGATGCAGGCATGGTCACCCGTGCACGTCTCCGGGTCAACACCGAAGCGCTCCCGCGTGATCCTCTTACCTTCCTTGAGCGCCTGGCGCATCTCAGGCTTCACGCGCCGTTGACGGTTGAGCTGGCACTCGCTCTGCATGACCAGCAACTTTGGTCCAGGTTCGCTAGTGGTAAGAGCTTCGACGAAGCTGTCCCTCACCGCCGCGACGTCATATGTGTCCTCGATCGTGCGAGCCCATTCGACGCCCACGCCACGCGCGGCCTTCTCGATCGGATGCCGTGTCGACCGTGTCGGAAGCTCAGCTTTTGAGGACAGCAGATCTTGACCACCGGTAGCCGCCGCGTAGGCGTTGTCGACAACCACCAGGACCTGGTCCGACTTGTTGAACACCGCATTCCCCACCCCGCTGGTGAGCCCGTTATGCCAGAAACCGCCGTCTCCCATGATCGCGACTGCTCGGTTATCCGCCTGCGGCGCACTCAGTGCTGCAGCCCCAGCCGAACCGAGGCCGTACCCCATGGTCGTCGCTCCGATGTTGAACGGAGCGTTGATCGCGAACAGATGACACCCGATATCCGCACTGACGTGATGCTGACCGGTTTCCCGCTCTGCCAGCTTCATCCCGCTGAAGATCGGGCGTTCAGGACAACCCGTGCAGAGGCCTGGCAGGCGCGGCTTCACGGCAGTGGCGTCGACTCGCGGAGCGAACGGACTGCGGGGGTCTTCAGGGCCAAGGAGCAGCGCCGGCTTGTGTTCGATTGCGCCCGGCAGCCACCGCTCGAGGAAGCCGGCCAGCCCGCGCGTGACTGCTGAGGACGAGTATTCGCCCGCAAGCGGCAGCAGGTCCTTGCCGTGCAACTGCGTGCCCACAGAGTTGCGGCGGAGGATCGTGTTCAAGCTCTGCTCGATGTAGTCCGGCTGCCCCTCCTCGACCAGCAACACGGCCCGCTTGTCCCGACAGAATTCGACGATCTCATCCTCAATAACGGGGTAGGTGACGTTCATCACATAGGTCGGCACCCTCGTATTGCCAAAGGCGTCAGAACAGCCGAGCAGTTCGAGGGAACGGTTGACGGTGTTGTAGAGGCCGCCCTGCGTGATGATGCCCACGTCTGCAACGCCGTTGTTCAAGACCTCGTTCAGTCGCCGCTCGCGGATGAAGCGGACGGCGGCGGGCCAACGGTGGTGGACCTTCTCCTGCTCATGCTGAAAACTCGCTGGGGGCAACACGATCCGTCCTACGTCACGCTTAGGCGCCCGCAGGGCCTCTTTGACGCTCATCGCAGGCTTCCGGTTGTCCTTGGCGACAAAACGCCCTCTGAGGTGGCAGGAGCGCAATCGCAGGTCGAGCATGACCGGGGTGTTGCTGGCCTCGGAAAGCTCAAATCCTGACTCCACAGCGTCGACAATCGCGGCCACATTGGGTCGCGGATCGAGCAGCCACATCTGCGACTTCATCGCGAACGCATGGGCGCGTTCCTGCATGATGCTCGAACCCTCGCCGTAGTCCTCGCCGAGGATCACCAACGCCCCACCGATGACGCCCCCGCTGGCAAGGTTCGCCAGAGCATCGGATGCGACATTGAGACCGACCGTGGACTTGAATGTGATGGCGCCGCGCAGTGGATAGTGCACGGAAGCAGCAAGCATCGCCGCCGCCGTGGCCTCAGAGGCACTGTTCTCAAAATAGACCTCAAGCTCATCGAGAATCGGTCGCGCGTCGCCCAGAACGTCCATCAGGTGCGAGATTGGGGCCCCTTGATAGCCCCCGACATAGGCAACACCAGACTGCAGCAACGCCTTAGTAACCGCCAGGATCCCCTCGGCGTGGATCCACTCCCCCGCGCCCTTGCGCAGATGCTCGACCTCAGCTGCAAAGGAACGTTCGGCCATTGTCTGACTCCTCCTGAGCGAAACCGCGTTGGGTGCTCGCGCCTAAAAACGTCGCGGAGAGCGTCAGTCTACATACGAGCCTGATGCTATGTGAGGTGCGATTCCGCGGTGACCTTCTGCCAGAAATAGGTGCTCGCCGGAATCTCCAGCTGCTCGTAGAGTTCCTCGAACCGCTTCAGCACCAGGCTGCGCAGCCGCCGGACCGGATCGATCGGCTCCGGAAGCTCAGGGTCCACAAATGGAAAGCTGCGAAACCGGTGCAGCATCAGCGTTCGGATTCGAAATGCTTCGGCCGGCAGACTCAGCTCAACCCCAACCTGGCCTGGTTTCCCGAACTCCGACAGGAAAGACTCGTAGCGTCGGCACGCATCGTCGAGTCGCCACGCCTGAGAGACCACGGGCGGGAAAGGTGTGACTTGAGACATCCGACCGACCATGAGGGACACGTAGTCCGCGATCTTCAGCTCGTCCAAGATCAGCCGCACATCCTGCTCTCGGTCGCGAGCCGCGATCCACGTCGCGTCCTGAACCGTGCCGAACCCGAGGAACCTCAGCCGCGAGGCGAAACGGGAACGAGTCACACGGCGGTTCTCTGGAATCGAGTGCCAGATCACAGTCCACTGATCGGTGCCACCAGCACAGCGCCCGAAGCTGAAGATGCGCCTGTCACCGTCATTCAGCAGCGCTTCGGCCCGGGAGGTGAGCCCGTAGAAGGCCTGGCGCCCCTCTCGCCTTCGCGCGAGCAGATCGCGGTTGACCAGACGTCCCAGGGCCGCTCGGGCGGCACCAGTCGTGAAACCGAACTCACCGAGGATCTTGACCATACCCCCAGACCAAACCTGTTGCCCCTTGTCACGTACATAAGCCCCGAAGATCGTGAGAATCAGATCCTGCGGCTGCAGCGGACCCACTGCCTGATCAAGACGCCGGTCGCGAGGCTGTGGAAGCGTCACGTCGCGACGCTGTGGGGTCGAGGAAGGCATCCTGGAGACTGACGCAGGTTCGGGTGAGCTGGCCTTGAAGGACCGCTCCCGAGGCGACAGAAGCCTAGAAGCCCAGGGCGAACTTGGCGTCCTCGCTCATCAGCTCCGGAGACCACGGCGGGGTGAACACCAGTTCCGAGTCGACAGCGGTCACGCCCTCGATCTCGCCCACGAACTCCTGGATCTGGCCCTCCACCTGCGGGCCGATCGGACATCCGGGCGTTGTCAGCGTGTAGGTCACCTTGACCGAACCCTCCGCGCTGATGTCGACGCCGTAGATCAAACCGAGCTCCACGAAGTCGAGCCCGAGCTCAGGGTCGATCACCTCGCGCAGAGCGTCATTCACCTCTTCAACAGACACCATCTGCACCAGTTTACGAGGTCGTGCGACATTGAGAAAACATTAAGGTTGCGTTTCCGCCGGTGTTTTTTGTAGGTTGTGTGATCATCGAGTTTGCGGACAGCCCCCCGGTCCTGCTCTGCGCCGGCGACGAGGATCGCAGCACGCAGAGCCTGCGCAGACGCGCGCTGGTGCTCGCCTTCAGGGCGCAGAGCGATGTCGTCGTTGACCTGCGTGATCTGGTCTTTGCCGACACGACGCTGATGCTGGACCTGGCGATGCTCTCGCACCGACTGAGGCGCCGCGGCCGCCGGCTGCTGCTGCACGGCGCCAAACCACAGATCATGTTCCTGATCGAGCATGTGGGTCTGCACAGGCTGCCCGGAGTGGAGCTCGTCACAGACGGCCTCCCGCAGCCCGTCGTCGCCTGATCCAAACCGACGCCATCGCTCGATCGGGACCAGCACCGGATCCGCTGCGGCCCCCGTCCCGGGTCTACGCTTAACCAAGCATGGTCTGGTTCCTACTGCTTGTGCTCTGGCCGCTGGCTGAGCTGTTCGTGATCATCAAGATCTCCGAAGCGTTTGGCTTCCTCTGGATGCTGCTGCTCCTGTTCGTGAGCTGGCCGATTGGCTGGCGGCTGATCCGGCATCAGGGGCGCGGAGCGCTGCGCAGGCTGCGTGACGCGCTTGCCATGGGCCGCGCACCGACCACCGAGGTGGTGGACGGGGCGCTGGTGCTGCTCGGCGCCCTGTTGCTGCTGGTCCCCGGCTTCATCACCGATGCGATCGGCGTGCTGCTCCTGCTGCCGATCACGCGCACACCAGCCCGCAGGCTGGCGCTGCGCAATCACCGAACCGCATGGCTCAGACGTGCCGTGGCCTTTGTCAGCTGGGGTGCCCGCGGCGCCGGCGCGCGGGACGCACGCGCCTATGACGCCGAGGGCACGGCAGCCGACATTGACGGGCCGCACCTGAAAGCATGAGCGGCGTGCACGTGAAATCAGAGCCACTGATCATCTTCGGGGATCGGGTCAGTGAGACCTGGGGTCTCATCATCGGCGGCGAGCGACCGACCGCCGCGGTTGGCGAGCTGTTCGGTGACCAGACCGACCCACGCCCGATCAACCTCGACATCAGTGATGAAGACGTTTGGACCGCCACAGGGCAGGGCCTGGATCTGCGGGTTGAGCGCGCAGAGGCCACCACCTCGACTGAAGCGGAGGAGTACGGCCTCCAGCCATGCCAGGTGACCGGGACCGTGGCAGTGGCAGGATCAGAGCGGCATCTGGACGTCGGAGGGGTGAGAGCTCCCGAGCTCTCCCAGGACGGCCTGGATTCGCTGAGGATGTTCGGTTCCTGGTTCCCAACGGGCCAGCAATGCACCCTGATCGCCGCGCGTCCGCGGGGCGCCAAGGGTCACGACCGCGACCGGATCGAGGTAGTCGCTCGCGGCGAAGAACATGCGCTGGTGTTCGACCCGCGCCTATCAACCACCTACGACAGCGCCGGCGTGCCGGCTCGCGTCGGCCTTGAGTTGTGGCTCGGCGACGACCCAGAGGGTGACCAGCTTCCACGGCGGCTGGCGGGGCTGATGACCGGCTCCCATGTCGCTGACCGCCGGCTCACGGCCTATGCCGTTGAGTGCACCAGCCGTGGGGAGCGGGGAGCGGGGATCTACCTGCTTGCTCGAGGCTGAGCGTGCCGGCTCTCAGCTGAGCCCAGCTCAGCTGCGTGAGCCGTCTCCTCAGTTCTCGCTGCCGAGACGATCCCAGCAATACAGCTCAAGGCACTCCCCGGCCAGCTGGACGCAGCGCTCCTCAGAGAGCCACGGCAGTACGGCATCCAACGCCTCGTCCTCTCCGACGCCCGCCTCAAAGGCCTCCTCACCGCGGAAGCCGGCCGCGATCCTCAGTGCCTCACGCCTGTTCTCGCCGAGCGTCGGGAAGACATTGAGGAGGAACTCCTTGCTCGGAATCGCATGGCCTACCTCAAGCGAGGCGTGCCAGGCGGCCAGCAGTGACAGATCGTGCTCATCAAGATCTGCGACCGCCTTGGCGTAGTGTGAGAGGAGGTCCGCTTCGGGGATCTCATCGACCCAGGCTCCGACGACCTCACCGACGATCTGACGCCGAGCTTCGCGCCCGACCGAATCGGCTATCACGCGGATGGCGTCCTGCGGCTCGATGAAGCAAAGTGACATGGCGGCTCCGGCATCGGGACGGGTGGACGCGCATGAATTTATGCGGCGGCTCGGACGGAGCGCTGTGCAGGAGTTCCCCAGCAGATCACGACGCCCGGCTCAAACCCCCAACGCCGCACGAGCGCGGTCGCTAAGTCCGGCCTCGGGCTCAGCATCCTCAGGCAGATCCTCGATCGGGCGCGAGCCAGAGCCCCAGCTGTGAAAAGCCAGATCAAGCGCTTCCAGCGGCACATGGCAGGCGTCCGCCAGATCCACGGCACGGCGTTCCAGTAACAGTGGGTCCCCGATCCCAAGGGCGCGCTTGGCGGCCCAGGTCGGTTCGTTCTCACCGGCCAGGAAGAGCCGGGGCGGCCGCAACTCATAGACGCCAAGGCGGCCGAGCAGCGTCAGCAACTCAAAGCGGCTGTCGCGCCCGAGACCTCTGACCCCGCCCAGTCGCTCAAAGATCCGCTCAAACCTGCGCTCGGCGGTCCAGCCGGGCTCTCCAGTAAAGGCCTGCTGGAGCGACCCCTGACGCATTCCCCAAGCCCGCACAGCCTCCAGCACGGCCTCGGGATCGCCGGGCTGCGGGAGACCTCGCGGCCCGCGCAGGACGTGACCAACCGCCAGCTCAGTACGCGCATCGAGATCACCAGCCGCGGCCAGCTCCCGCCACAGCGCCGGCGCCTCGGGAACTGGCAGCCCCGCCGCAACCCCCTCCATCAGCGCGAGTCGCCAAGCGGCAAACGCGACCTCCTGTGCCAAACGGGCCGCGTCCTCACTGGAACGCAAGCCGGGAATCAGGGCCGAGTGGTACCCATCGTCTGCCCCGCGGGCCAGCCTCCGCACCCGCACGGCGCGAGTACTGCCCGCGCGGTCAGCGGATCCGCCCTCACGCTGTCGCCGTTCGCGAGGGACACGCTCGACTGGCGTTGTCTGCTCGCGAGGCTGGCTTATCTTCGGCGCGCTGGACGAGACGACGGGGCGTGCTTCGAAGTTCTGCTCGCGCGCGCAGATGGTGCAGTTCTGGAGCAGACGGTTGTGACGGCAGAAGCTGGGCATTGTCTCAACCACATCGTGACAGGCCGCGCACGAACCGGTCCGGCGACCTGTGGTGCTGGGAGGTCCGGATCCATCCGGACCTCCCAGCTGGCCAGGGAAGTGGGGGCGCAGTTCCCTGACTGACTGGGCGAGTGTGGCTCACCCAAGTTCAGACACCCTAAAGGCTACTCCGAGCAGCGGCGCAGGACGGGCAGCCTAAGCGAAATAAAACGTGCTTGTTGCGTCCGGCTGACAGCCCCGGCTCTAGCTGCGGCTCCCCGGCCCGGTGAAGAACTGCTCACCAGGACGCACCGTTCCGGCGGCCTCAGCCTCATGCCTGAGGGTGCTGTCCGGCTCACCGCTCCAGGCGCCGATTGCCAGCAGCTCGCGATCCTGGTCCATCGGTGTGCCGCCGAGCGCATTGTTGACCACGCGTGCGCACTTGCGTCCCTCGGCGATGGCGGTCACCACCAGCGATTGCCCGATACGAGCATCCCCACAAGCGAACACGCCCGGCACCGACGTCTTGTATGTGCGTTCGGTACGGATGTTGCCGCGGTGGTCCAGATCGAGCCCAAGCTCGGCGACAAGGCCGCTGTGCTCGGGATGCTCAAAGCCGATTGCGATCAGCACAAGGTCGGCTTCAACGACGAACTCCGTACCCGGCACCGGCGTGAGGTCGCGAGAGGAGGTGCCGGTCACCTTGCGGGCGTAGACATGCGTGACGCTGCCCTCAGAGCCACCAAAACCTGTCACCTCGGTTCCCCATCGCCGGTTTCCTCCCTCCTCCAGCGCGTAGGTGGTGGGGGTCCGCTTGGGCGGCAGCGGCCAGGGATGACGTGGATCTGAGTCGAGCAACTGTGCATACACGTCCAGGATCGTTGCGCTGACCGCTCCCTCGCGCTGGGCGTTGGAGATGCAGTCCATGCCGGTGTCGCCACCGCCGATCACGATCACGCGCTTACCGGCCGCCGTGATCTCCTCATCAGGCGCAACGGTCCGGTGCGGACGTCCCTCCTGCCTGGCGACCCAGCGGTTGCGCTGGTAGAGGTAGTCCATTGCAAGATGGATGCCGGAATTCTTGTCTCGGCCCGGCACGTCAAGGTCGCGTGAGACGCGCGATCCGATCGCAAGCACCACGGCGTCGTGACGCTCGCGCAACTCAGCCACAGCAAGGTCGGTGCCGACCTCGACGTCATAGACGAACCGGATCCCCTCCTGCTCCAGGATCGCCACACGCCTGTCAATCACTGACTTCTCAAGTTTGGCGTCCGGAACGCCGAACCGCATCAGCCCACCGGGGCCCTCGTCACGCTCGTAGATCGTGACGTCGTGCCCGATCCGGTTCAGCTCCGCGGCAACCGCCAGCCCAGCGGGGCCGGATCCCACCACCGCCACCGACTTTCCCGAGCGCCTGGCCGGCGGCTCGGGCACGACCCATCCCTCCGCAAACGCGTGCTCGGCAATCGCCATCTCAATCTGCTCGATCGTGACGGGGTCATCGTTGACAGCCAGCACGCAGGCCGACTCGCAGGGAGCTGGACAGATCCTCCCGGTGAACTCCGGAAAGTTGTTGGTGGCGTGCAGCTGGTCAATCGCCTCACGCCACTTGCCGCGGTAGACGAGGTCATTCCAGTCCGGGATCAGGTTGCCGAGCGGGCAGCCCTCATGGCAGAACGGCACGCCGCAGTCCATACAGCGGGAACCCTGACGCTTGAGTTCAGCTTCACCCTGGAGTTTGAAGTAGGGCTGGTAGTCCGCCACCCGCTCCTGTGGATCGCGCTTGTCGAAGCCGACCCGGTGGATCTTCAGGAACGCGCCGAGCTCACCCATGTGTCACCTCCGCCGCCTGCGCCCGCTCCAGCAGGACCCGTTTGTAGTCGCGTGGCATCACCTTCACGAACCGCTCAAGTGAGCGCTCCCACTGCGCCAGGATGTTGCGGGCAACCAGCGAACCGGTCCGTTGCGCGTGCTCGGAGATCAACCCGCGCAGCTCCTCCTCATCAGCCTCGCTGAGTTCGTCCAGGTCGACCAGATCCATGTTGCAGCGCCCCGAGAAGCGCCGATCGGAGTCAAAGACGTAGGCGATCCCGCCGCTCATTCCGGCGGCGAAGTTGCGACCGGTCGGGCCGAGGATCACGACACGGCCGCCGGTCATGTATTCGCAGCCGTGGTCGCCCACGCCCTCCACCACCGCGGAGGCTCCGGAGTTGCGCACAGCAAAGCGCTCGCCCGCAAGTCCGCGGAAGAACGCGCGGCCAGAGGTGGCTCCGTACAGCACCGTGTTGCCAACGATCATGTTG
>JAKAED010000216.1 GCA_021820105.1 Actinomycetes bacterium
CTTCGGTTACGCAGGGCTTGACTGGCTGGTGCGGAACGTCCTTAAGGAGGCCGGAGACGCCGTTGTACTGGAGCCCGCCGAGGCACGCGAAGCGGTGCGCGCCGCGGCCGCGGAGATCGAGGCGGCGGTTCCGGTCTGACAGCGGTGAACGCACGCACCCTTTACCGTGTGCGGCGCGGACCGGTTCAGTCGTCTAAAGGGGGTTGAGATGAAGGGAGTAGTGCTGGCCGGAGGCAAGGCGACGCGGCTGCGGCCGTTGACGAAGGTCACCAACAAGCACCTCCTGCCGATCTACGACCGTCCGCTGATCTACTACCCGCTGCAGGCGATGTCGCGGGCCGGGATCCGTGACGTGCTGGTGATCACCAATCCGGAGCACGCCGGGCACTTCATCCAGCTCCTCGGCTCAGGCAGTGAGTTCGGTCTCAAGATCGCCTACGAGCTGCAGGAGGAGGCCGGCGGCCTGGCGCAGGCGGTTGGACTGGCGGAATCGTTTGTGGGACACGACAAGGTGCTGGTGCTCCTGGGCGACAACATCTTCACCCACGACCTGCGCCCCGCGGTCGAGCGTTTCGCCGCCGAGCAGCGGGGCTCCGTGATCTTCGGGGTGACGATGGAGCATCCCGAGCATTACGGGGTGATCGAGATGGACGGGGAGCGAGTGATCGGGATTGAGGAGAAACCGACCAACCCCCGGTCAAATCTGATCCAGACCGGGATCTACATGTACGACGAGGAGGTCTGGTCGCACCTGCAGGGCCTGACCCCGTCGGCGAGGGGCGAGCTAGAGATCACCGACCTCAACAACATCTACGTGCAGCAGGGCACGATGCGCTGCGAGCAGCTCGACGGCTACTGGATCGATGCCGGCACCTCACATGAAGAGCTGCTGGCCGCCAACATTGCGGTCGCGGAGTTGCGTCGCCGCGAGCAGATCTGAGTGCATTCTTCCTGCGTTTGGTTCCGCATGCGGAACCAAACGCAGGAAGAATGTGGCTACAGGCGTTTCTCGCCGAAGAAGGTTGCCATCGGGTTGGCGTTGAAGTTCGCGATCGGGAGATATCCCGCCCGTTCATACATCCGCTGCGCTGACTGCTGCTTGGGGCCTGTGTCGAGCCGGGCGATGCCGTAGCCGAGCGCACGTGCACGATCCTCCAGCGCCGCGAGCAGCTCCCACGCGACGCCGCGCCCGCGGGCCGGCGGGATCACATACATGCGCTTGATCTCACAGGCCTCGGCGTCAAGCCGCTTGACGCCGCCGCAGCAGACGGCGAGGTCCTGCTCGTAGCCGACGATGAAGGCGCCACTGGGCGGACCCAGTTCGGCAGGGCCGGCCTTGGGCATGTCCGGCCCATGCAGGTCCAACCCGGCGTAGAGAACGCGCATCTCCTCACGCATGGCGGCCTCCAACTGCGCCCCCTCCCCGCCCTCAAGGCTGGCCTCAACGAACCTGATCACCGCTGCCTGATCCTACGTCATGGCGCCTCACGCTATGAGACCAACGTGGGTCGCCTCACCTGCTCGCCAGGTACGCCTTGATATCGGCCTCCGTGAAGCCCGCACCCGGGAAGCGCGACAGGCGGCTGACCGGCAACGTCAGCAGCATCTTCCCCAGGTGCGTTCCGATCACAGCTTCACCCAGGGGCGTCTTGCGCAGCTGCTCATGCAGCCAGCGCTCAGCGTCCGGAACCTCCAGGAACTCACCGTAGGTCGAGTCGACCTCCAACGGCACTGAGACGTCGCCGCCGCTGAGTGTGATCGTCTCAGACAGGCGGATGTCCCGGCTCGAAGCTCCGATGCGAACCTGGAACTCGCCGCCCTCAACGACCCATTCAGCGCGGGCGGAGTGCCAGTAGGCAAAGGCACGCTGGTCGAGCTCAACGATCACGCGGACCGATGCTCCCGGTTCGAGTGACACCTTGCTGAAGCCGCCCAGCTCCTGGGAGGGCCGGTACACGGCAGCCTCCGGATCACTCACATACACCTGCACCACCTCTGCGGCGGCGCGTGCGCCGCCGTTGGTCAACGTGAGCGCGACCTCCACCCGCGGCTGCGCGCCATCCTCGAGGATCCGCACCGACAGATCGGAGTAGTCGAAGCTGGTGTACGAGAGCCCGTGACCGAACGGGTAGGACACCTCCAGCTCACGTGAGTCATACCAGCGGTAGCCGATCAGAAGACCCTCGCCGTAACGCACGACATGATTCTCACCGGGGAAGTTGCCGACGGCCGGGTTGTCGCTGAGCTTCAGCGGGATCGTCTCCGCCAGCTTGCCGGACGGTGAGACAACTCCGAGCAAAACATCCGCCAGCGCACGTCCGCCAGCCTGTCCCAACAGCCAACCCTCCACCAGCGCGGGCGCATGCCGGTCCCAGGCGGAGGTGACGACGGCCGAGCCGTTGGATAGAACCACCACCACGTTCGGATTGACCGCGGCGATCTGCGCGAGCAGCTCAACCTGCAGCGCCGGGAGATCCATGTGCTCGCGGTCCCATCCCTCCGACTCATAGGAGGGCGGCAAGCCGAGGAAGACCACCGCAACGTCCGCCTGTTGAGCCGCCTGTACCGCCTCAGCGACCAGCTGCGGATCGGCCTGTTCTGCTTCGATCTCAAAGCCCGGGGCGAACAGCAGCTCCCGCCCGCCGGCCAGCGCGCTCTGCAGCGCGTCGAGCGGGCTCTCCAGCCGGGTCGGGTTGACCTGTGAGGAGCCCGCTCCCTGGAAGCGTGGGGTGCGCGCGAACTCACCGATCACCGCGACTGGACCGCCGTGATGCCGGTCGAGCGGGAGCAGATCCCGCTCGTTCTTGAGCAATACGATGCTGGCCCCGGCTGCCTCTATGGCCAGTTCGTGGTGGGCATCCTGATCAAAGCCGGGTAGCGCCTCGCGCTCTCCAGCACGCTGGACCAGCGCCAGCACCCGCGTGGCCGCCGCGTCCACCTGCACCTCGCTCAACTCACCCGCCGCCACGGCATCGAGGATCGCCCCGGTCCCGACGCCCCCTGAGGACGGCATCTCCAGATCACAGCCGGCCGCAAGCGCGGCAGCACGGCGATCGACCGCCGCCCAATCCGAGACGACCAGGCCCTCAAAGCCCCACTCGTCGCGAAGCACCTCAGTCAGCAGCCAATGGCTCTCAGTCGTGTAGGTGCCGTTGATCCGGTTGTAGGAGCTCATCACCGTCCAGGGCTGGGCCTCCTTGACAACCCGCTCAAAGGCGGCCAGATAGATCTCCCGCAGCGTGCGCTCATCCACCTCAGCGGAGACCCGCAGACGATCGGCCTCCTGGTTGTTGGCGGCAAAGTGCTTGAGCGAGGTACCAACCCCGTGGCTCTGCACGCCCCTCACCCAGGCGCTGGCGAGCACACCGGCCAGCAGCGGGTCCTCCGAGAAGTACTCAAAGTTGCGGCCGCAGAGCGGCGAGCGCTTCATGTTGATGCCGGGGCCGAGCAGCACCGCCACACCCGCGGCGCGGCACTCAACGCCCAGGGCCTCGCCGACCCTGAGCGCCAGCGCCGGGTCCCAGGACGAGGCCAATCCGGCGGCCGGGGGAAAGCAGGTGGCGTGCTCTGAGTGCTCCAATCCGGCATCCTCGGAGGCTGCGACCTTGCGCAGCCCGTGCGGGCCGTCGGAGACCATGATCCGTGGGACCCCCAGCCGCTCGATCGGCTCCGTGTGCCAGAAGTCCGAGCCATCAAGCAGAGACGCCTTCTCCTCCAGCGTCAACTGGCCCAGAAGTGTCTCGATATCCAGTTGCACGCGTGTTTCCGCCATTGCTCGTTCTCCTCAGCTGATTCGCCACTGACCAACGGCGCGCCACCTTACTTCAGTAACGCGTTTCAGGTGAAGGGTCGCGCGAGCGTGGATCAGGAGTGGCCGTAGCCGGCGGGCTGCGTGCTCAGCAGGTCAGCGGCCAACTGTGAGACGCCGCTCTCGATCTCAAAGCGTGGGAGCAGGTACGGGTCGGCCCTGGTGGCATAAGCGTGGGCCTCTGTCACAGCATTCGTGTAGCCGGCCCGCTTGACGGCCGCGATCACCGCCGCGCTGTAATGGCTGGAGGGATAGCAGAAGCTGTTGACCGGAATGTGGAAGGTCTTCTGCAGATAGACCCGGGAGTCGTGCACCTGCGCCCAGAGCTCCGCCGGCGTGGCCGTGGTCAGCTCCGGATGGGTCAGGGAGTGGGAGTCGACCTCCCAGCCCTTGTGGATCACGGGCCAGATGTAGCTGGGCGGCAGATGGTTCTCGGTGATCTCGTTGAGCACGCCCGGCCACCCGTATTTGGACATCACGCTGGGGGCGAAGCGGACCTGCTCCGGATAGCCGTTGTCGAAGGTGATCACAATCGGCTTGGCGGGCAGCGTGCCGCCGTGATACCAGGCCTTCATCACCTCGTC
>JAKAED010000063.1 GCA_021820105.1 Actinomycetes bacterium
ATCTCGAGATGCGGGGTCGCGCCTTCCATCACGTGTCGATCGACTTTGACGAATCTGTCCCCGTCCAGGAGTTTGCACAGATCCCCGGGGTGTGGGAGCTCCGCCGCGACGGACCGCATGTGGAGTTTCGGGTCTCAGGGGCGCTCGACCCGGTCATCAAGGCCGCGGCCGGCCACACCGTGCTTGATATGGAACTCACTGAGCCGACGCTTGAGGAGATCTTCCTGACCTACTACGGACGGAACGGATCACCATGACCACGCAGCTGACACACCCTGCACCGGCACACGTGCCGGTGGAACGACTGGCGCCGAGCTGGCAGCACGGGCTGCTGGCAGTGCTGCGCCGCGGGCTGCTTGACCAGCGCCGCTCAGTGCTGACGTGGGGTGGTTCGCTGGGCGCTCTCTCAGCTTTCATGGCCGCGATCTACCCATCGATCCAGAGCACGATCGAGTCGGTGGCCAAGAACTACCCGGCGGGCCTGAGGGAGGCCTTTGGCGTCCAGGCGATGAACACCGTCGAGGGTTATGTGCACGCTGAGATGTACAGCCTGATCGTGCCGCTGGCGATCGGCTATCTGGCAATCCGCTGCGTCACGGCCGCGACCGTGGGAGCGGAGGAGGCCGGTCGCCTGGATACGATCCTCTCGCTCCCGCTCGCGCGCGCCGTATTGGTGGCCGGCTCATTCATCGTCACCGCTGCGCTGGTTCTTACGGTGATGACACTCACCGGCGTGATGACGTTCATCGCCGGCCGCGCCGCCGGCACCAACATCTCAGCGGGACTCGTGGCCGCCGGAGTCATCGGCGTGTGGCCGATCGCGCTGTTCTTCTCCGGCGTGGCGGCGGTGGCGGCGGGATTGCTGCATAGCTCGCGCACGGTCACAGGGGTCGCGCTTGGCGCATTGGTCGGCATGTACGCGATTGACCTCGCAGGTCGCCTGGCGAGTGCACTCGAGCCGCTGCGGTGGGCATCGGCTTTCCGCTACTACGGCGCACCGATGCGCGACGGCATCCAGATCGTTCAGTTTGTCGGCCTCTCCGCCGCCGGGATCGCGCTGGCCGTGGCGGGCGCCTGGTTGTTTGAGCGCCGGGACATCCTGCACTAGCCGTTGGGGGTGATCCGCTGAAGAGCTTCAAGCTCGCCAGAGGTCTGAGACGTGGCCTCACGATCTACGGTGCGGGCCGGGCGTAGTGAAGAACTTGCTCTGAAAACGCGCCGAGGGCTCACTCTGCGCGGCTCATCCGGCTACGGTTAATGTGCCGGGGGGCAGTATCCCCAAACGAGCGTTGCTCGTCAGTACGGCCACCTTGGTGGCCCGGGCGCGCTGGCCCCTCTGGGGCGGGAGAAACCTTCGGCTGAACGTCACATTCACGGCGCTCAGTCGAAAGGAGACTCGAGACCATGAGCATCACGGCGATCCGTTTCGCTTCCCATATTCGTAGCTGGCTGCTGATCGCAGCCATGACTGCTCTGCTCATCACGATCGGTGCGGCGATCGGCGGCGGTGCCCTCTATCTGTTCGCGATCCTGGCAGTGGGCATGAACCTGGTTGGCTACTGGTTCTCTGACCGCATTGCGCTGGCCGCCAGCCGCGCGCAGCCGCTCGCACCCGAGCAGGCCCCCTGGCTGCGGCGAATGGCCGAGGACCTGGCCGCTCGTGCCGAGGTCCCGGTGCCACGGCTGTATCTGATCCCCTCCGATCAGCCGAACGCGTTCGCAACCGGCCGCAATCAGCGACACGCCGCGATTGCGGTCACCGAGGGGCTCGTTGAACAACTGCCCGCCGATCAGATCAAGGGTGTGCTCGCCCACGAGTTCGCACACATCAGAAATCACGACATCCTGATCTCCTCACTCGCGGCGATGGTCGCCGGTGCGATCTCCGCAATCGCCACGGTGATGCAGTTCTCGGTGCTGTTCGGCGGCTCCGACGAGGAGGACTCTCCGCTCGGGCTGATCGGCACGCTCGCGGCAATCGTCGTCGCGCCGATCGCCGCGACGTTGCTCCAGCTGGGTCTCTCACGCCAGCGTGAGTACCTGGCTGATGCCACCGGCGCGCAGTTGCTCGGGCGTGCGGCACCACTCGCCGATGCGCTGGAGAGCCTCGAACGCGGCGCCCTGGCGACGCCGATGAGCGTGAATCCAGCCGAGGCATCGCTCTACGCGATCAACCCGCTCCCCCGCCGTGGATTGGCAACCATGTTCATGACCCATCCGCCACTGGCCGAACGTGTACGCCGGTTGCGTGCGCTGGACGGAGACCGCGCCCTTGCGCTGGTCGCATGACCAGCCACACGATCCGGAAGCCTGAGCCCCCGCTGAGCGACGAGCTCCAACGGTGGCTCAGCGGCGAGCGCGAAAAGACACTCGGGAGCCTTGTCCATGCGTTCGGTGAGAAGAGCTTCGCGATCCTGCTCGTGCTGCTGCTCGGCGTGCCCGCCCTGCCGCTGCCGACGGGCGGGCTCACGCACGTGTTTGAGCTCATCGCGGCGCTGGTGGCGGTCGAGCTGATCTCCGGACGCCCGGAGGTGTGGCTGCCACGGCGGTGGCGCGCGCTTGAGGTCGCCGGCCCGCGCCGGGAGCGCTTCATCCTCGCCCTGATGCGACTGATCCGGCGACTTGAGCGCCACTCGCGTCCGCGCCTGCGGTTCCTGTTTCACCTGCGCTTCAGCGATACCGCATTTGGGCTGGTGGCGGTCGCCGGAACCGCCGGGGCCTTCTTTGCTCCACCGTTCAGCGGCCTGGACACGCTTCCCGCACTGGGCATCGTTGTGGTCGCACTGGGGGTGCTGCTTGAGGACTTCCTGGTGGCGCTCACGGGCATGGTGCTCGGGGCAACCGGCATCGCGCTTGAACTGGCGCTTGGAGCGGCCGCCTTCCATGGCCTCGCGTCGATCCTGTAGCCGAGCGAGCCGAGTTCCGGTAGCACCAGCCGACGCTCCGATCGGCGAGCGATCAAGTCGCCCTGCGGTCCAACTCCTTAGGATCCGGTGTCGTGGATGCATCGACCGGTGCCGGGCGCAGCGCCCTGCTGAGGCGTGGACTGCTGCTTGAGTACCTGACGCTCACCTGGAACGTTGCCGGAGCTGTGATCCTTGCGATTGCGGCCGTGGCTTCAGGCTCGCTCGCGTTGGCCGGCTTTGGGGTCGACTCGCTGATCGAGATCGTCGCCTCAGGGGTCGTCGTCTGGGAACTGCGCGGAGAGTCAGGATCCCAACGGGAGCAGGTGGCCCTGCGGGTCATAGCGGTCGCGTTTGCGCTGCTCGCCGTCTACATCGCGATACAGGCAGCGATAATTCTGGCGGGCGGCTCCCGCCCGCGCCGTTCAACACTCGGCGTCATCTGGCTTGGGGTCACCGTGGTCGCGATGTGGGCGCTCGCCTACGGCAAGCGGCGCACTGGCATGCAGCTGCAAAACAGGGTGCTGATGACCGAGGCGCGGGTGACGGTGATCGATGGCGCGCTGGCCGGAGTGGTGCTGCTCGGAGTGGCGCTCAACGCGGGCCTTGGTTGGTGGTGGGCCGATCCAACCTCCTCGCTGGTGATCCTGCTCTACGGAGTGAGGGAATCCAGACACGCCTGGCAGGCAGCGGCGTGATGTTCACCACGCGGTCACTGCCGTCCTCGCGCTGCGATCACTCCTCTCCCAGGAAGAGCCGCGTCAGCTCGTCCCAGTCACCGCGCAGTTCCTGAGCCTCCCGAGAGGTACGCACTGCACCGCTGACCATCACGTGCACCCGAGCTGAGATTTCAATGGCTTCAATCGCTCGCTGCTCAACGAGCAGTACAGCCACGCCACTTTCGCTCAACCTCGGGATCTGATCGCGCAGGACCAGGTTGGTCATCTCCGGGGAGAGTCCCGCGGTTGGTTCGTCGAGCAGCAGAGCGGAGGGCGACGGCATCAGCGCGCGGGCGATGGCGAGCAGCTTGCGCTCGCCTCCGCTCAGCCGTCCCGCGACTCGAGCGGTCAACCGACTCAGCAGCGGGAACAGCTCAAGCATTTCTTCGATCCGCGCTGCGACCCGCCGGCGCGGCAGCAGGAAGCCTCCGAGCTCCAGATTCTCGCGCACCGTCAGCGTGTTGAAGACGTCGTCAAGTTGGGGGACCCACGCAAGCCCGCGGCTCACGAGACGGTTGCCCGGCGTCTGCGAGATCTCCGTACCCTGGAGCCAGATGCGCCCGGCCAGTAGTTCCGCGTCGCGCGTGATGGCGCGCAGCAGTGTGCTCTTGCCCGCTCCGTTGGGGCCGACAACACAGTCGATCCGCCCCGGGGTGATTTCGATCGAGACGTTATGAACGATCTCATGTCCGCCATATCCAGCCGAGACTCCATCGAGCACCAGCCCGACACCTGCTCCATCAGCCGACAAGGTATGCCTTCCTCACCTCAGGATTAGCCCGAGCCTCCTGCATCTCCCCCTGCATCAGCACACGCCCCTGAGCAAGGACAACAACCGGGCTGCAGAGCCGCTCGACAAGCGCGAGTTCGTGTTCGATCAGGACCACGGTCATACCTTCATTGCGGAGGTCTGCGATCAGCGCCTCGATCACCGGTGCCAGTGTGCGACTGACACCGGCCATCGGTTCATCCAGCAGAAGCAACTTCGGCCTCGACATCATCGCGCGCCCGATCTCCACCAGGCGCTTTTGCCCGCCGCTCAATTGGCCGGCGAATGTGTCTGCCATGCCGGAGATGCCAAGGCGCTCAAGGAGATTTCTGGCTTGACTCACCTGTTGAGCTTCCTCGCGATGCCAGCGATGTCTACGGAACAGAGCCGCTGCGACTGTTTCCCCGGACCATGGCGGAACACCCAGCAACAGGTTCTCAAGCACAGTCATGTGCGGGAACACGCTCGCGTTCTGAAACGTCCGGATGACGCCTCGTCTCGCTGTCTTGGGTGATGGCAGTCCGGCGATCTCCTGCCCATCCAGTCTGATCGAACCACGATCGGGCGCAACCGCACCGGCGATCATGCTGAGCACGGTCGACTTTCCAGCACCGTTGGGACCGATCATCCCGGTCAGCGAGCCGCGCGGCACACGGAAGGACGCACCATCCACCGCGTGCACGCCCCCAAAGCTCTTGGCGACCTCCTCGACCACAAGGAGGGCGTCGACATCAGGCATCAAGTTCGACCGCTCCTTCCGATCCGACAGCAGGCAGCTTGCGGAGTTCCGGAATGGAGAAGCGCCTGCGCCGTTCAGGTAACAATCCCTGAGGTCGCATCCAGAGAAACAGCATCGTCAGGAGTCCGGTGATGATCCACTCGAGCGAAGCCAACACGGTCGGGTCGCTTCCAATCGGGAGGTACTGAACTGCCTGTTGCACGCCGACGCAGACCAGCGCGGCGCCGATGGCGACCCCCGAAACGGATCCACGTCCGCCGACTATGACCGCTGTGAAGAAGACGAACGTCTCGGGATAGAGCCAGTCGCTTGGCGCCCAGGCCCCGATGAATTCGGCGAGCAGTGCACCGCTCAGAGCCCCGAACGCCCCGCCGATCACAAAGACCTGCATCCGCGCTCTGGTGGCGTCGCGGCCCATCGCCTCGATGGCAGCCTCATTTTCGCGCGTGCCACGCAGCACTCGACCGTATGGCGAGTAGACCAGCCCGTACATGATCACGCCGACGAGGACCATGCAGAGCCAACAGATTCCAACGAACAGCCAGCTCTGTGCCGTCCGTGACACACCCGAAATGGTGTGTGCTGGATTTGGAATGAGCGACAGCCCCGCCGAGCCGTTTGCCAGCCCGATGACTGACTCGATCACGACGGTCGCCACCACTGACACGACGAGCATCACCATTGCCTGGTAGTCGGAGCGGAGACGCCGAAGCGTGATCAGACCGACGATCCCCGAGAGGGCACCGCCGACCAGCATCGCGCCGATTATCGGCACCGGAAACGGTAGGTGGACACCGAACGGGTAGTGCTGGAATCCACCGTTGGAGCTCGGCGGTCCGAGGCTCAGCATTGCGGCCGTATAGGCGCCAACGGCCTGGAACAGAATGAACGCGAAGTTGAGCACTCCGGTCACGCCGAATTGGAGATCGAGTCCCCAGGACGCAATCGCGTTGACCGAGATGTAGACGAGGATCGTCGCAATGTAGTACTGCGTTCCGGCGCTCACCTTGCGACCGCTCTTTCATTGGCCAGCTGAGCGAACAGGCCCTGCGGCCTGACCAGGAGCACCACGATCATCACACTGAAGGCGAGCACGTCCTTGAGCTGGGGATTCCAGTAGGCACCGCCGACCTCAGTCACCACTCCGACGACCAGCGCGCCCAGAACCGCGCCACGGGGCGAGCCGACTCCGCCCAGAACGGCCGCCGCGATGATCACGATCAGGAATTCCGATCCGGTGGTTGCGGTGAACGTGCTGATGTCGAGGAACAGCGCGACTCCGCCGATCCCGGCGAGTGCCCCGGAAACGAACCACGCCAGTGCGATCACCGACCTGGTCGGCACTCCGCAGGCTCGCGCCAGTGCCGGGTTCACGGCGAGCCCGCGCATGGCCTTGCCGAGGCGGGTGTATTGGAGCGCGCCCTGTACAACGGCGGTCAGCGCCGCAGCGATCGCGATGATCGCCAGTTCCTGCCTCGTCAGGACAAAGTCGGCGAAGTGAAGCGCCTTCCCTGCCGGTGCGTTGTATGAGAAGAAACTGGGCCCGACCACCGCTTGGAGGCCATGATCGAAGATCAGCCCCACAGAGATCGTGATGATCACCATCCCAAAGAGGTTCACGCCATGCCGGATGAAGGGCTCATAGAGCAGCTCGTTGATCGCCACCGAGATGAGGCCGCCGCAGATTGCGGCGGCCAGCATCGCGAGCCAGATGTCGACACCGACCTGGTTGAGCCAGTAGGCGACGAAGCCGGAGAGGGTCATCACGCTTCCGAACGCGAGGTTGAAGACGTTGGTGACACTGAATTGCAGGGTGAACCCCACTGCACTGATGGCGAGGATCGCCGCCGTCACCACGCCAAAGCCGAGCGCGGAGATGAATACGGACATTTTCTGGCCGAGGTTGGTCTGGCTTCGTTATTGGCTCAGAGGCCCGACGCCGCTCGTATCTCAGCCGCACTCAGGACGGACGAGACCTTCCAGTTGCCATTCACGAATTGCTCGATCGCGAACTGATTGCCGGCATTGTGATAGCGGTTGAAGGCCAGGGGCCCGACTGCGCCCACATACTGGATGCGCTTACCCTTGGCGAGGGCAGCCTTGCCGGCAGCGTAGGTGTGTACGACCGTTGCCCCGTGCGCCGGCGAGGTCACCTTCGTGATGTAGGCGTTGTACACACCCGGCTTCGTGGAGTGAGCGGCGTCCATCGCGAGCGCCATTGTGATCACGGAGTCATAGTCCGCGACGGAGTACAGATCGGCGTCCCACTGTGACGGCTTCGACACCTGCTTGGACGATGCCAACAGGGCGGCCGTGTACACCTTGTACGCCTGAGAGGTCATCGGTGAGTAGGCGACCACCGCGTAGTCCCGCTGGTCCAGGGCACTCTTGCCAATCGCCCCGATCATGGCCTTACGCCACGTCGGCTCCTGCGAGACGGGATCGGTGATCAACTTGGGCACCTGCCCCACCTGTGACAGTTCCGAGAAGAAGGTCGCGCTGGTCTGAGGATCAGCTTCGGAGACGATCGCCTGTGGCTTGGCCGTGCTCATCGCCTGGGCCTCCGACCGGTAGGAGGTCTGACCAACCGCCAGAGTCTGGTTGGCAACCACCTTCAGGCGCAGGCGCTTCACGCCTGAAACCGCCGTGGGAGCGGAGCCCTGGGCTGCCGAGTCGTTGCCGAACAGAGCGGCGACACGCTTGAAACCGAGCTTCTTGGCTGCTGCGGCCATTGCGCTCCCCTGCGCTGCGTCTGGAGACAGGATGCGCCAGAAATACGTGTCCTTCGTCTTGTCAAACGCCGACTGACCCGTCGTAGAGAAGACCGGAATCTTCGCCTGTTGGAACAGCGGCACGACTGAGGTTGCGGTGTCGGAACCGCCACCGAGCACGCCGACCAGATTCGAGGATGAGGCGATCATCCGGTTGGCGGCGGGCACTGCGTCAGCTGGGTCTCCCTTGGAGTCAACGGGCGTGCACACCAGTTGATGACCGAGGATGCCCCCGGCCGCGTTGATCAGGCGCTCAGCCGGATAGCAGCCTGCGCCCGCCTCCGGCCCGTAGGCCGCATTGGGCCCGGAGAAAGCGTGGAAGATCGCTACTTCGACGCTGCCAGTCGTTGCCACGGCAGCCTTGACGCCGCTGCTCTTGCTTTGAGCGTTGCCGGTGCTGCCAGCGCTGGAGTTGCTGCCCCATGCGGCCACACCGAGCGCGGCGACGACCGCACCGCCGACTGTAAGCAGCCTTGTGCCATTGCGTGTGCTCATGCCTGTTCCTCTCCTCTCCCATAGCGCCACGGCGCCTGGGCATCTGAACTGGTAGCCGCGGCACTGAAGCCATCCGCCTGGCCGGTTGCCGAAGCTTCGACAGAATCTGTCAGCTGTGAACTGTCAACACTCTGCTGTAGACTCTACCTGCGGACGCCAGGACATTGCAAGCGCCAACCGCGAGTGCTCGGGGTTGGCCTTAGAGTCGCGCCGACTCGAAGGCCGGGTTTCTCGGCTTGGTGCTCGTCCGCAGCGGGATGGATCCCACTATTTCGGAGGCTCGCCGCAAAGTTGTCGGCAGAGGTGCCTCCAGCGGGACGAATCTGGAAACAACGCCGCGGCGCTGCAACATTGGCGGTTTAAGCCTGCGTTGCGCCATGCGACCACGCCCCGAGGACGAGGAACCGGGCAGCGCTTAGTAGGAGTAGTAGTACCCCCAGCCGGGCTCGAACCGGCGATCTCCTCCGTGAAAGGGAGGCGTCCTAACCGCTAGACCATGGGGGCTCGCACGACCATTGTATGAGTAGGTACGCGCCCCCTAAAGTCAAAGGGAGCCCATGAACCGGTCCAGCCCGACAGACGCAGCTCCGATCGCGCCGGCGTTCACGGGCACGACAGTGGATCGGCTCAGCGAGCTGCGCGCCGACCGCGGCGAGGTTGAGCGGCTGCTCAAGCATCCGCGCGCCGCCGTGCTCGGAGCCAGCGCTGACAGTGTGCTGATCGACGCCGACGGCGAGCCGCGCCTGCTGCGGCGCCCGGTGGAAGGGCACGTGAATCCCTACCAGCCCATCCTCCTTGGACTCGATGGCGGCGAACCGCTGTTCGCCGCCGACCTTGACGATCCTGAGATCCAGAGCCAGCTCGAGGAGACCGGGAGGGGTCGGCTGGTATCGCTGCGTGAGGCGGGGACACTGCTGCCGCAGGCGGAGGGCGGGCTGGCGGCCTACCTCGTGGCGCTGCTCAACTGGCATCGTCGCCACCGCTTCTGCGCCAACTGCGGGGCACAGACCCGGGTCGCCGAGGCGGGGCTTTCCCGCCGCTGCCCGACATGCCGCGCGACCCACTTCCCGCGCACCGACCCGGTCGTGATCATGCTGGTCGACGACGGTCAAGGGAACGTGCTGTTGGGACGCCGGCTCGGCTTGGCGGAGGGTCGCTTCTCGATCCTCGCCGGCTATGTCGCGCCAGGCGAGACGCCCGAGGAGGCGGTCAGCCGTGAGGTCCTGGAGGAGTCAGGTGTACGCGCGCACTCGCCGCGGTATGTGGCCTCACAACCCTGGCCCTTCCCCGCCTCGCTGATGCTCGGCTTTGAGGCCAGCGCCGACCGCGGCGACGACCCGGTCCCGCAGCCGGGTGAGATGGTGGAGGTGCGCTGGTTTTCGCTTGATGAGATTGCCGCCGCCGGCAGTTTTGAGACCACTGGCGCGGACGGACACCCGCATGCTGGACTGCGGCTACCGGGCGAGGTGTCAATCGCGCGCATGCTGATTGATGCCTGGGCGGCTCGCGGCGGCCGGCGCCTGTAGGGTCACCTCGTGCACACGACTCTGAGCGACGCGAGCGCCTCAGGCGGGTCAGTCAGCGGCGAGCCGCTGTTCGAGGCCAAGGGAATCGACTACATCCCGCTCGCCGAGCGGCGCGGCCGGCCGCTGGACCTGGCCTGGATGTGGGCGGGCACGCTCTTCAACGTTGAATTCGTGGTCTACGGAGCGCTGCTGATCGTCGGTTTTGGTCTGCGCTTCTGGCAGGCGCTGGTCGTGATCCTGATCGGCAACCTCTCCTACCTGATCAACGGCCTTGGCTCATTGCAGGGGCCGCGCGCGGGAACCGCTGCCTTCACCATCAACCGCGCGCCGTTTGGTCCAAACGGGGCAAAGCTGATTGCGATCTTCAACTGGATCACGCAGGTCGGCTATGAGGTGCTGGGGCTGTACCTGGTCGTTTCGGCGGGCCTGGCGCTGCTGAGCAAGGCCGGAGTCGGCTCCTCAGTGGGCCTCAAGTGGACGCTGATCCTGTCGGCCGCCTGCGTACAGCTGACGCTGCCGCTGTTGGGGCACCGGATGATGCTGCGCGGATTGCGGCTGCTGGTTCCCCCCTTTGCGGTGCTGTTCATCCTGCTCGGGATCCAGGCACTGCCCAAGGCACACCTGGGAGCCGGCCACAACGCCAGTTGGGCGAGCATGATGGCCGCGCTGGCGTTTGTGCTCTCCTCCGGTGGTTACGGATGGGTGATGAACGCCAACGACTTCTCTCGCTACCTTCCTGAGAGGACGCGCCCACGCAACATCGTCTCCTCGGTCGCGCTGGGCGGCTTCATCCCAGCCACCCTGCTGTTGCTGCTCGGCGCAGCTGTCGCCACCGCGATCCCTGACGCGTCCGACCCCATCGCCGGACTGCCGCACGCGCTGTGGGGCTGGTTCATCTGGCCGTATCTGGCGTTTGTGATCGTGCAGCTGTTCGCGATCAATTCCGTCGATCTGTACTCCTCGGGCCTGACACTGCAGGCGATCGTGCCGGGGATCAAACGCTGGCAGTGCGTGCTGCTCGACACCACCATCGCCGCCGCGCTGACCGCGGTGACCGTCTTCTCGGCGAGCTTCTACTCGTTCCTGCAGGACTTTGTGCTGTTCATGCTGATCTGGATAGCACCGTGGGTGGCGATCTATCTGACTGACTTCTTCATGCGCAGGGGCCGCTACGACTCAGGCGCGCTGATGCAGACCGCAGGCGGCCTCTACCACCGGCGGGGCGGGATCAACTGGGCAGGAGTGGTGGCTCAGCTTGTGGGAATGGTGGCGGCCGCATCGTGGCTGAACGCCTATCCCGCCTGGATCGCCCCGCTCGCCAGCCACACCGGCGGCTCGGACTTCAGCGTCTTCATGGGCGCCCTGTTCGGAGCTGGGTCCTACCTGCTGCTCAGCCGGCGCTCAGTCTCAGCGCAGGCGCAGGCGGCGACGCCGGACACGGATGAGCAGTGGCTTGAGGCATACGCCTGACGGGTGCGTGGTGCGGGGCGCTGACAGAGGCGGCCGGCCAAGCGGGGCCGGCCGCACGCCGGTCTAGGACGCCTTGATGCGTGAGAGGATGCGGCGCATCTCGGGCGCCATCAGCGGCGCCAGAGCGGTGCTGTACTCCGTCGTCAGGTGATCGCCGTCGTGGGTCGTGAGCGTGTGGTCGACCACGCTCGGGCAGACTCCGTTGGCGCAGAACCATTGGAGCGTTGGGATTGAGAGGTGGTGGGTGCGCGCGAGCATCGTCCGGATCTCGCTGGTCAGGCCCGTATAGCTCGCGGTCTCCGGCGAGGAGCAGCTGTGCTGATTGGCACCCGGAGCCGTGATGCAGCTCGCCGTCTTCTGAGTCTGACTGGGCGGATCCTCAAGATAGACGCCGTTGTCCACCGTGTGCAGGACGCTCTGCAGGTCTGAGACCGTAGCCTGGGAATGACGCTCGAGGCTCGCGCCTGTCAGCTTGAAGGAGACGACGGTGGCAATCGGGTGCAACCTGTGGTCCTGGCGGATCGCCCACCTGTACCAGGTTCCGCAGGGCCAGCCTGAGAGATTCGTATGCAGGCGGCTGATGAAACATCCGGGCTTATCCAGCACAACGACCGCAAAGTGCTGGGCGCGGGCGGCCGGTAGCAGAGCCGGCACCCACATGCCGGCGTGCGAGTCACCGACCACCGCCACCACGCGCGTGGCGGTGGGATCGCCCAGGCGGCAGATCCTGCTGGTCACCCCCGAGCCGAACGACGGCTGACAACCCTTGCCGATGTCGTAGCTGATCAGCGTGTTCTCCTGAGCAAGTTTGGCCATGTCGGGCAGGAGCACCTTTGGCAGTGGGGCGTCTGCGTTCGCCGCCCGCACCGCTCTGATCAGCGCTGGGATTGGCCTTGGGTGTAACAGGCTGATCGGGTCGGGTTGTCCCGGCGCTGGACGCAGTGGCGGTACGTTGGCCCCCTGCGATGCCTGTGCCTGAGCGGCAAGCGCGCCCTGCACCGTCAGGACCGGCACCATGATCGCCGTCACCGAGGTTCCGATGGATACGGGCACGAGTGCTGCAGTTCGCCAGCCACGCAGCCAGCGCGCAAAGCGCAGCGGGTTCTCGTAGAAGCGGAAGGTGACGGCTGAAAGGACCAGTGCGCCCGCAAGCAGACCGAGGTTGTCGGCAACCGGCAGGACGTGCCCGGCCAGCTGCCAGCTGATGATCAGCGTCGGGAAGTGCCAGAGGTAGAAGGTGTAGGAGCGGTCGCCCACGAACGCAAGCGGACGCACAGACAGGAGGCGATCCACACCGAAGCGCGTGCCATGCAAACCTGCAATGACCAGGAGCCCGGAACCGATGACCGGTAGCAGCGCTGCATAACCCGGGAACGGTGTGGTGCTCGAGAGCAGGACCGCGGCGCTCAGAACCATTGCCAGTCCGATCCAGCCCAGCAGCACGCGAGCCGCGCTCGGCACGCTCGCGGCGGCGGGCGCCATCAGTGCAAGACCGGCGCCCAGACCCAGCTCCCAGGCGCGGGCAAAGGTCGAGAAGTAGGCGCTCTGCGGGTTGATGGCGGTGTCGTGGATCGACCAGAGCAATGAGGCGGCACAGCCCAGCACCAGGACCACGGCGACCATCCGCAGCACGGAGCGGCGGCTGAGCCGCCGGCGGCGACAGATGAGGAAGGTGAGAGCCAGAAGTGATGGCCAAACCAGATAGAACTGCTCCTCCACCGACAGTGACCAGAAGTGCAACACCGGGGACGGCATCGTCATCGCCGCATGAGCGAAGTAATTGGTGGCGCCAGCGGCAAAGTGCACGTTCGCGTAGAAGAGCGCGGCGGCCAGCGCGTCGAGCAGCGCCGGCTTGGTGCCCAGATAGTCCGCGCCGGCCACGTCGTAGACGAAGTACACAGCAAGCGCCGTCACGGCCAGTGTCAGGGTGGCGGCAGGCAGGATCCGGCGGGCACGGCGTGCGTAGAACCTCGCGACCGAGATCCCGCCCGTGGCTCCATCGCCCCCACCTTCCGGATGCGCGAGCCCCTCTCGCAGCAGCAGCCCGGTGATGAAGTAGCCCGAGAGCACGAAGAAAACATCCACGCCGACGTACCCCCCTGGCAGAAACGGCACGTTGGCATGATTGAGCGCGACCAGCAGTACGGCCAGTGCCCGCACACCCTGAAGATCACGGCGTCGGGCCGTTGCGACGGTGCGAGCCCGCTCGTGATCTAGATGCTCATGACCGGTGCTGCTTGGCTGTTGGTGCATCGGCCGTCCGGGTCGGTAGGTTCACGGGCAGGGAGGCTCCAGGCTGGCGCCCGGGGACTCCCCAACCGGTTACCTAGCCCCCGGCGGGCGCGGGCAAACCTGAAGCGCCGTCCTCGGTTTCCAGCAGTCCGCGGTCCAGCGCGTAGCGCACCAACTCCGCGCGCGTGCGCATCCCCAGCTTGCGATGGATGTTGGCGCGATGAGTCTCCACGGTGCGCACTGCCAGACGCAGCTGTGCGCTGATCTCCGGAGCGGTGTAGCCGAGCGCGGTCAGCCGCAGGATCTCCAGTTCACGGGGGGGTGATGCCGTCCTGTCCGATCGCAGACTGCAGCGCTTGCACGCGGGCCGCGAGCAGCGGGCTCACAAACCTCTGTCCCTGCACAGCCAGCTGCACCGCCATGCGCAGATCGGGATCAACGTGCTCCTTGAGCACATAGGCCATCGCCCCCGTGCGCAGCGCCTCAGCGGCAAATGCCGCGCTCGTGTCGCTTGAGAGAACGATGATCCGCAGCCCCGGTTGTTGCTCGCGTGACGCTCGGATCAGGGCTATTCCTGAGCCATCGCAGCGCTGCAGATCAATCAGCAGTACGTCTGGCGTGTGCTCGCGCAGCTCGTCGATCGTGGCTCCCGGATCAGCCACCTCGGCCACCACCTCAAGGCCCGGCTGGTCGTGCAGGAGCTGGCGGACGCTGCGCCGCACGGTGGCGTGGTCGTCAGTCAACAGGATGCGAATGACTTCGCTGCCCCGAGGTTCCCGTTCCTCAAAGGCGGCCACATGCAGATCCCCGGCCATCCTCTAAGCCTGTCTGGGGCGCCGACGGAAATTGAGAGCGTTTCCCCGCGGGTCGGTGTGGAAAACCTGCAGATCTCAAAGGGAAACCCTACGCAGGAGGTGCGCGCAGCACGGATGGCAGAGGCCCCGGTCGGCCGTAGGTTGTTCAGACTGGCGGGCCGGCGCAGGCAGGCCCGCCGCCGAGTTCCCCAGACAGGAGGAAGCGAGGCGGTGATGTTCAGAAACGTCGTTGTTGGGATCGACGAGGAGACC
This sequence comes from Actinomycetes bacterium, assembly GCA_021820105.1. GTDB lineage: Bacteria > Actinomycetota > Thermoleophilia > Solirubrobacterales > Solirubrobacteraceae > Palsa-465. The sequence goes on from JAKAED010000063.1 coordinate 14,692, forward strand.
CGCGGGCGCGACGCGATCGCGCTTGCGCGCAGGTTGGCTGCCCCAGACGCGCAACTGACGTTCGCTCACGTGCATCCGGCCACAACAGCCGCCGAGTTGGCGGCCGCCGCGGTGGCCGGCGCCGGCGCCGGTGCCCAGATCGAGAATCAGGACCCGCGCACGAGTTATGACGAGGAGGCACTCGAGCTGCTCGTGCAGGTCATCCGCGAGTCCGGCGTTGATGCCTGGGTTCGCTGGATCGGGTCCCCCAGTGTCGGAGCCGGCCTCAAAACGATCGCGTGCGAGATCGGTGCCGATCTGCTCGTCGTGGGCAGCACCGAGCGGAGCCGCCTGATGCGCTCGCTGCTGGGTAACCCCACCGTCGACTCGATTGCTGAGGCGGAATGCGTCGTCGCGGTTGCCCCACATGGCTACGCAGAGCACTCGCATGAGCTGCGTCGCGTCGGAGTGGCCTACGACGAATCGCCCGCGAGCGAGGCTGCGCTGAGAATGGGCCAAACGCTGGCACAGGCGCTGAAGGCAGAGCTCTCCGCGTTTGAGGTGGTCCGGGCTCCGCATGGAGTGCTGGAACCCAGGCGCCATCAGATCGATAAGACCGTGAGAGCGCTCACGCAGGCCCGGGAACGGATCACTCAGCATGAGGGCGTGGAGGCCCACGTCGCGGCCGGCGAGCCGGTCGAGCAGCTCGCGGGTTACAGCAGCACGGTGGACATCCTCGTTGCCGGAGCGCGGGGTGCGGGAGCACTTGCTCTGCTCATCCACCCAAGCACCACCGCGGCGCTCACCGACGCCGTGCGGTGTCCGCTGCTGGTCCTGACCAGGGCTGCGCGTGAACGCGAGGCTGCCGGCGGCATGAGCGTCGGACATACGCCGGCGTGACCTACGCGGTTGGTTGCCGCAGATCCGTGCGGGAAAGCCACCCGCTCAATCCTGCGGATGGCCACGGATGGCAGGGGCATTGGCCCCACCTACGCTGATGATCAACCCCCCACCCCGCTGCGCGGTCGGCGCCGAGCAGCGAGTTAGCAGACACAGATGTTCGAGCGAGTACTTGTAGGCATTGACGAGCAGAGTCGAGGACGCGACGCGATTGCGCTTGCAAGGCGGCTGGTCAGTCCGGCCGGGAGGTTGATACTCGGCCACGTACACCCGGATTACGGACTGTACGGCCGCGGTTCCAGCCGTGAGTTCGACGCCATCGAACAACAGGCGGCACATGAGCTGTTGCGGTCTGTGATCGCCGAATCGGGCCTTGAGGCTGAGATCTGCTCACTGGGAGCGGACCGGATCGGCAACGGTCTGCACAGGATGGCGGATGAGACAGGCGCAGATCTGCTGGTGCTCGGCTCCTCCCGCGAGGGACAGAACGGCCGAGTTTGGCTGCGTGAAGGTGTCCGCAACGCGATCAATGGAGCCCCATGCGCAGTTGCCGTCGCGCCACTTGAGTACACGGAACTGGGAACGCCGATCACCCAGATCGGCGTGGCCTACAACGGGTCCTCGGAAAGTCGCGCGGCGCTTGCGGTCGGCCGGCGCCTGGGAGCTGAAAAGGCCGCCAATACGCTCGCTTTTCAGGCACTCCACCAGCCCAGCCTCGACGCATCCACAGCCTCTGCTGAGCTGCTCGCGCAGTCAGTGCAGAGGCTCGAAAGCGCGGCGCGTGACCGGATCGTCAGGGAGACGGGCGTCAGCGCGTGCGCGTCCTGCGGCGAGACGATCCAGGAGTTGGCGGTGTTCAGCGGCAGCGTCGACCTGTTGATCATGGGCTCACGTGACTACGGCCCCATGGGGCGGCTCGTGCATGGGAGCACAACGCACCGCCTGCTCGGCTACGCGCGCTCACCGCTGCTGATCCTCACGCGCGCGGCTCGTGAGCAAGCCGCCCTGCAGGCCGCCTCAGCGGCCTGCGTGGTGGCTTGAACGAACGCTTGGCCGGCAGCGGCCGGCTTCAGTCCGGCCAGTTGGCGGTTGCCATTACGCCATCGCCCTCCTCAGGCTTCGGGCCACCCACGGCGAGGATGTCCATGCCATCGGGGCCGGCCTCAAAGGCCCGAACGACATCCGGTGCGACTCGGACGACATCCCAAGGACCAAGCTTGTGGACCTCATCGTCGAGCAGGATGCGACCAGAGCCGGCAACCACAACGTAGGCCTCCTCCTGTTCGCGGTGACTGTGAGCCATCGAGCTGCGCAGGCCCGGGGCATAGCGAAAGAGGCTGATGCCAAGATCGCGGGACTGAAGCTGGGTCCTCCCAAAGCGACCCTCCAGGCCCTCCACTCGGCCTGCCACAGAATCCGGCAACTCAAGCAGATTCAACTTTGCGAAACGGGACATCGGACCTCCTTGCGGTGACTTGTGTCGGTAGGCGTAGAACCATAACTGGGGGGATCGCCTCGACCTTGCACGATCGCTGCGAACCGAGGCTGGCGAATTGAGCTTTTCACCCCGCCGCGCGGGAGCCTCCGAGGAGCGCCGTCAGCGTGTAGCTTCCACTGCTATTCGGGGTTTCCTGAGATGCTGACCATCACATTGAGGGACATACAGTGGCGCGCGCGACGGTTTGCGTTGGGTGCGGTTGCCACAGCCTTGGTCTTTGCGGCGACACTGCTGCTCGCCGGTCTGCACGCGTCATTCCTGAACGAATCGACCCAGACCGTCGCCTCGTTCACGGCCGGTCGCTGGATCGTACCTGCGGGTGTGACCGGCCCCTTCACGCAGAACGTGCCGCTCTCCGCACAGCAGCAGGCCGAGGTACAGCGTGGTCTCGCCGGCGCGACGCCGGTTGTCATCTCCGCAGTGGTGATGCGTGCGGCCGGCCAGGACTACAGCGCTGACCTGATCGGCTATCAGCCGGGCGGTGGCTTCAGCCCGCACATCACGGCGGGCAGGGCCCCGCGCGCGGCTGACGAGGTCGCCACTGATCAGCTGCTCCACCTGCCGATCGGTTCAGTGACAACCATCGACGGGCGTCGATGGCGGGTTGTGGGAAGTGTGGCGGGCCTGACCTATAACGTCGGAACTCCAGCACTGCTGATGACGCTGCAGGCAGCGCGTCGGCTTGTGTTCGGCGGCCAGCAGCAGGCCAGCGCCATGATCACGCGTACGGTGCCGCGCAACCTGCCTACGGGACTGAGGGCCATGACCAACGCACAGGTTCTGTCAGACCTGCGCCGGCCCTTGAGCACAGCGACCTCAGCGATTGAGGTGCTGGCCGTGCTCCTGTTCGTCGTCGCCATCGGCGTGATCGGACTCATGGTTTACCTATCGAGCCTGGACCGGATGCCGGAGTTTGCCGTTTACAAGGCCGTGGGTGTCTCGGACGGCATCCTGCTGGGCAGCCTCATCCTCCAGACCATGGCGTTTGCGCTGGTCGCGGCTGTGCTGGCGGTGGCGGCCGCAGCCCTGATGGCCCCGCACTTCCCGATTCCGGTCAGCATTGGCTTGGGCCTGTATGTCGCCTTGTTCGGGGCCGCCTTCCTGGTCGGGTTGGCGGCCAGCGTTGTGGGTATCCGGCAGGTCACACGGGTGGATCCGGCAGCAGCGTTCGCCGGGCGGGGTGCGCAGGCATGATCGCGGACGATCGTCGAACGGCGTCAGCCGATCTGGTCGTATCGGATCTGACCGTGGAATTCAGGGCCAAGGGTTACGTTCTGAGGCCGCTCAACGGACTCAGCGTCAACGCGAGCGACGGACAGCTTGTGGCGCTCTTGGGGCCGAGCGGATGCGGCAAGACCACGCTGCTGTCGTGCCTTGCCGGCCTACTGACACCCACTTCCGGGCAGATCACGTTTGCGGGGAGAGAGGTGACCAAGCTGAGTGGGCACGAACTCACGGACTACCGACGACGCACGGTCGGCGTGGTGTTCCAGGCGTTCAACCTCGTTCGCAGTCTCACAGCGCGAGAAAACGTGATGGCGCCCCTGCTGCTCACCGGTGTCGGGCGTCGCGAGGCAAGCAGACGCGCGATCGAACTGCTGGACATGGTCGGCCTCTGTGATCGCATAAAGCATCGCCCGGGCGAGCTCTCCGGTGGCCAGCAGCAGCGCGTGGCGATCGCCCGTGCGCTGGCCTGGGAGCCGCCGCTGCTGCTGGCGGATGAGCCCACGGCACACCTTGATCACATCCAGGTGGAGAGTGTCCTCCGGCTGCTGCGAGACATCGCGGCACCAGGGCGTCTGGTGGTCCTCTCAACGCATGACTCCCGGGTCAGCCGCATCACCGATAACGTCGTGGAGCTTGCGCCCGACAGGCTGCCACCGGAGGCGCCGCCGCGCGTTGCTGAGTTCGCCGCAGGCGAATTGATCTTCTCGCAGGGAGATCCGAGTGACTTTGTGTACGTGATCGAGGCCGGCGAGGTGGAGATCTATCGGCCCGATGAGCACGGTGTCGAGCGGACGCTCGCAGTGCTCCGCGCCGGCGACTACTTTGGCGAACTGGGACCCGCGCTCGGACTGCCGCGCAACTCATCCGCGCGAGCGCGGACAGCCGTCGCGCTGGTTGCCTACGACGTTGGAACCTTCAGGCGCAAGTACGCGTCACGGCTTGCTCAGCACGCACCGGCTCCGGCGTCCGGAGCTGCCGGCGCTTCGTGAACAGCGAGCTGAACGCTCCTGGCGTCGTCCGCGAGTCCGCTGAGCGGGCGTCGTGGCCCGTGTTGTGAGTGTCAGCCGGCCCGTGTCCGTGCGCACTACGACCTCTTGCCGGCACCGGTCAGATGCCAGCCCCCGCACTCATCGCATCTGTAACAGGTCAACTTCTCACCAAACTGAGTTCTGTCCCAGAGCGCAGCGGCACGAGCCTCAGCCTCGGTTTCGAACCATCGCTTGCGCGCACACACCTCCCGGCGACGGGCAAGCTGAGCCTGCCGGTCCGAAAACCAGCGTTCAATGTCGCTATCGCCCGTGTTCATTGCGCTTTTGTGCAGTCAGCATCCGCAACCGGGTGTGGGCTGCTGAGGCTCCCATATAGCCCAACTTAGCGACTGACCGCGAGAAATCGCCGTCTCGGTGGGTCACATCTTCTCCTTCCAGCCCTTGCGCATGAGCCAGGTGTTAACCGGCCAGGCCGTGAAGAAGCCAACGATCATCCCGATCTGCATCATCAGCCAGTAGGTGGGACTGGCGACACTCAACGGCGGCTTGAAGAACACGAGGTGGAAGAGGGCCATGTAGCCGAACAGTCCCACCTGGAAGGACAGGATCGACAGCGTGTCAGCCTTGATCGCCGCCCAGACGCCGCTGATCGGGCCCAGGTCATCGCGGATCGGCACGATCGAGAAGTACTGGAACGCCACCCCGTAGGTCCAGGCGAAGAAGAAGTCCAGCACGAACATCGCGCTCAATGAGTTGGCGGCGGCCAGGGAGAATCCGCCGATCGCCAGCGACGTCAGGTAGACGATCCACTCACCTGTGATGTCGCCGAGCGTGCAGCCCGCACCACAGTGGCTCACCCCCTTGGAGATCGGCCACCAGTTCCTGCGTGCGAATGGCCAGTAGCTCGGCTGGCCCTCGCCATCGTCGGCTGCGGCCATCACCTGCTCCAGGTCCATGCCGTGCTCACGCGCCCAGCGCGTTGACATTTGCCGGCCCCGCCTGAAGTAGAGGTAGACGGCCACAGGCCCCCAGTAGAGCCCCGTGATCGGGTACACCCAGTTCATGATCGTCATGTGCTGCCGGTAGCCGCGGATGATGTCGCCGAGGATGGCCACGAAACTGAGCACGCCGAGCGCGAGCAGCGCCCAACCAGTGAGGATCCATGGCAACGACCCGACCTGCGTGATATCAGCCAGCGGGGTGAGCTGAAGACTCGCGGTTTCCCACATGGAGCTTCTCTACCCCGCGGCAACGATCGGGAGGCCCGAGCGAACCGGAATCACTGCAGGCAGGCGACGATGCAGCCCTGATCGTCCGTGGCCGGCTGGAACTTCACGGAGCTTGAATCCGGGCTCCCTACGGATGGGCGCACCGCCGGCAGCGCGGAGAATCAACGCAGTGGATTGATACCCTAGCGGGGTATATCGAATGAAGGAGTGGGCCATGAGCGAGACCATCACCTACACGGTTCCCGGTATGAGCTGCAACCACTGCAAGATGGCTGTGACGGACGAGCTCTCCAGTGTTGTCGGGGTCGAGTCGGTTGCCGTTGACCTGGAGACCAAGCTTGTTGAGGTCAGCGGAGAGGGGCTTGACGACGCCGCGCTGCGGGCCGCGATCGATGAGGCGGGCTACGAGGTGGCGTGATGTCGACCGCAACCGAGCCACGCCGCCCCACCGCGGGACGATCCGAGCGGGTCGAGCTCGCGATTGAGGGGATGACGTGCGCCTCCTGTGCGACCCGGAT
>JAKAED010000217.1 GCA_021820105.1 Actinomycetes bacterium
GAGCAGCAGCAGTTCCGGGCTGTGCAGAACGGCGCGTGCCACGGTCAGGCGCTGCACCATTCCACGGCTGAGATCACGGACTGAGTCGTCCGCACGAGCCGACATCCCAACCGCGTCCAACACCTGTTCGACCCGAGCGGCATCGATGCGGTGCAGGCGCGCGTGGTAGCGGAGGTTCTCGCGGCCGCTGAGGTCTCGGTAGAGGAGCGGCTCGTGCCCGAGCAGACCAACCCGGCCCCGCACCTTCCAGCCCTGGCGCGGCAGTTGTTCACCAAAGAGCCTGACGCTGCCCTGGTGCTGACGCAGCAACGTCGCGAGGATTCGCAGCAGCGTCGTCTTGCCCGCGCCATTGCGACCGAGCACCACCAGGGTCTGGCCGGCCGCGAGCACAAGCGAGATCTCTCGGAGCACTGTGCGCTCACCGAAGTGCCGGCTCACGCCCTCCAATTCGACAACGGCACACTGACCGGGCGCCTCCGGCGCGGAGGGGCCCTCAGTGCTGGTCGTTGTGATCGGCTGTTCCATCCTGCCGGTGCAGTGTCGCAACCGCGTGACGCAACACCGGGGCCACCACCGGGAAGAGCTGCGCGATCGCCCTGGGGCTACCCGGGAAGTTGATGATCAGCGAGCCGCCGGCGACACCGCTCACGGCACGGGAGAGCATCGACATAGGGGTGTGCCGCAGCGACTCCGCTCGCATGGCCTCAGCGAGTCCCGGAACCTCGCGCTCGATCACGGCAAGCGTCGCCTCCGGCGTCAAGTCGTCCGGTGTCAGACCGGTTCCCCCGGTTGTCAGGATCAGGTCGAACCCCTCCGCCACCCGCTCACGCAACCAGGATTCAATCGCCTGCCGGTCGTCGGGCAGAACGTAAAGTGTCGCCTCATGGATCTCAGCGTCCATTGCCTGGGCCGCCAGCGTCGGCCCGGAGACATCCGTTGCGGCGCCGGTCGCAACCGAGGTGGATACGGTGAGAATGGCGCAGCGCATGCAGGGTCGAGCTTAGCCCGGCTCGCTACCGAGCCCCGCTCCGGAGCCAGTCCAAGGTCAGCTCGAGTCCTCTGTAATAGTCAACGCGCGGTTCCCAGCCGAGCAGCGACCGCGCCTTGAGGTTGCTGAAGCTCTGGTCAACGCCCATGACCTGCACGGCCTGGCGGGAGAGCAGCGGTCGCGTGGTCAGGCCGGTGGCGCTGCGCAGGCCGCGGTAGCCGTGCTCAAGCACACGTCCGAGCAATTCAGCCGGTGCGCGCGGGATGCTGAAGCGTGGCGGCGGGCAGTCCAGGCCCGCCGCCAGCGCGTCCGTCAACTCGCGCCAGGTGACGGCAAGCCCGTCGGTCACGTTGAATGCCTCTCCGACGGCTGCCGGATGCTCGATCGCAAGCAGCACCGCATCGACCAGGTTCTGCACATAACACAGCCCCGCGATGGCCCGCCCCTGGTCGATCAGCAGCATGTGACCGCCGCGGATCGCGCGCGTGATCTCCAGGATGACCTCACGTGAGCGCGGTCCATACACGGTGGCGGGCCGCAGCACCACAGTCTCAAGCGCCCGCTCGGCGGCCGCGCGTTTGACCTCCGCCTCGGCGGCCAGCTTGGTCTGCGCATACCAGTTGCTGAAGCCTGAGGCCTGGTGTCGCTCATCCACGTCGCGGCCGCCCGGGTGCCCGTAGACGTCGGTGGTGCTGACGTGCACAAAGCGGGTCACCGAGGTCCCCGCACAGGCATCCAGCAGATTGCGCGTGCCGCTGACATTGGCGCTTGTGATCTCCTGAGGTGTTGCCCAGTCGGACACCAGCGCGGCGCAGTGGACGACGAGCCGGCATCCGTTGACCGCGGGGGGGAGCGTCTCCGGGGCAGTGAGCTCACCCTCCACCAGTTCCGCGCCCAATGTCCGCAACAGTGATGTCTCACTCGTCCGCCTGACCAGACAGCGCGGCCGATACCCTTCAGCCGCGAGCCGCTGCACGATATGGCTGCCGATGAACCCGGTGGCGCCAGTGATCAGACAGCGCTGGCCGGAGCCGCCAGGACCGGCAGGCGGTCGCTCACCGCTCACCGCTGCGACCCTGACCGCCGCGACGAAGCGTGGCGGTCGCGATGTCACGCACCACCGACCAGTTCTTGCCGACGCCCGCCTCGCAGTCGCTCAGCACCAGATCAAGCGCGGCCAGAAAGGTCTGCGCCTCGGCATCGGAGAGGGTCAGCGGCGGCAGCAGTTTGATGACGTCGTTCTTGCCGGCGGCCATGGTGATCACGCCGTGATCGCGGTGCAGCGGGATCACGACCAACTGGGGAAAGAGACCCTCACTCGCCATCCGCATCAACTTCACCGCCAGTTGCGCCTTGCGCGAGCGCGGCGCCTGCAGCTCGATGCCCAGCATCAGCCCGGATCCGCGCACCTCACCGATCAGCTCATGCCGGTGCTGCAGCTCGCGTAGGCCAGCGAGAATGGTCGCGCCCAGCTCTGCGGAACGCTCAACCAGGCCGTCTCGCTCGATCACGCGCAATGAGGCAAGCCCGGCGGCCATTGAGAGCTTGTTGCGGCCGTAGGTGGACTGGTGCACGTAACTGCGCTCCAGCGTGCCGACGGCACGCTGAAAGACGCTGCGCCGGGTGACCATTGCGGCGACCGGCATGTAGCCGCCGCTGAGCGCCTTACCCACGGTGACTATGTCCGGCTCGAGCCCCCAGTGCTCGAGCGCGAACCATCTGCCGGTGCGACCGAGTCCTGTCTGGACCTCATCGACGACGAACAGGGTTCCGTGGCGCCGGCAGAGCTCCTGGGCGGCCTGCAGGTAGCCGGGCGCGGGCAGGGTGACCAGCCGCCCCTGGATCGGTTCGACGATGAAGGCGGCCACATCACGGGAGCGCAGCTCGGCCTCCAGGCGGTCCAGGTCGCCGAACGGCACCCGCGAGCAGCCGGGAAGCAGCGGGCCGAAACCCTCCTTGAAGAACTCGTCTCCGACAAGTGAGAGCGGGCCGAGTGTCACGCCGTGATAGCCGGAGTCGCAGGTGAGCAGTCGTGGGCGCCGCGTCGCGGCCCGCGCGAACTTCATGGCGCTGTCCACCGCCTCAGCACCCGTGCTGGCGAAGAAGACCGCATCCAGGCCATCCGGAAGTCGGGCACAGAGCGCCTCCGCGAGCATTCCGGACAGGACCGAGTAGTGGATCTGCACCCCGTCAACCAGGTCCGTGTCCAGCATCGTCTGCAGCACCGCCTTCACGTCAGGATGGCCGTGTCCCAGGCTCGCGAAGCCCTCACCGGTGTGCATGTCCAGGTACGGACGCCCGTCCGCGTCGTAGAGATAGGAGCCGCGTGCCGAACGGTAGGAGCGATCAAACCCCAGGATCCTCAGCACCTCGACCAGTGACGGGTCCAGGTGACGCGCGGCCAGCGTCAACGTCTCATCGGCGCGCGCCTGAGCGTCTGCGAGCACGCCGAGCGGATCCGTCAGAGGCGGCGCCGCCTGATCGGCGCTCACGGTTGCGATCTCATCCAATGTCCGGATCTCCCGCCCGACTTCTCAAGCAGTTCCACCCGCTCCAGCACGGCACCCCGCTCGACGCCCTTGACCATGTCATAGACGGTCAACGCGGCCACGCTGGCTGCCGTCAGCGCTTCCATCTCAACTCCGGTCTGAGCGCTGGTGCGTGCCTCAGCCGTCAGTTCGATCGTGCCGGCGGCGGGTTCGATCGCGACCTCAACCCCCACGAAGGAGAGCGGCAACTGGTGGCAGAGCGGGATCAGCTCGTGGGTGCGCTTGGCCGCCTGAATCCCGGCGATTCGGGCCACCGCCACGACATCCCCCTTGGGCGCGTTGCCGTCGGCGACCAGCTGCGCGGTCTGCGGCGAGATCCGCACCACCGCCCTGGCGACCGCGCGCCGGACCGTGGTGTCCTTATCCGATACATCCACCATCTGCGCGCGCCCGTCGGCGCTCAGGTGGTTGAGCTCGCTCAAGCCGGCTGGTGCGAGCTCTGCGCCGCGGCGATCAGATCCTTGACCGCAGCGACGTCGCCCTCACGCAACAGCGCGATGGGGTCGGGCTCACCGTTGACTATGGACTCGAAGAATTCCTTGCGGTCCTGGTAGGTCGGCAGCGTGCCCTTGGCCCAACCGCGGACATCATTGAGCAGGATCGCCAGGGTCGCATACGGCTCACCGAACGTCTCCGCGATCTCACGCTTCATCCGCTTTGCCAGAGCGGGCGAGGCTCCCGCGGTGGAGATCGCAACGGCCAGCGGGCCGTTGCGAACGATCGCGGGCAGGATGAAGTTGCACAGCGGCGGGACATCCACGACGTTGATCAACATCGAGCGCCGTTCCGCATCGTTGAAGACCTGGATGTTGACCTCCGAGTCGTCCGTGG
>JAKAED010000064.1 GCA_021820105.1 Actinomycetes bacterium
TTCAGCCTGGGCTGGCTAGGCCGGCTCACCAGCGAGCAGCTCGACTTCGTGGAGCAGCTGGTCAAGAGCCGGGGCAACATCCAGAAGCTGGCCGCCGAGCTGGATATGGCCTACAACACCGCGCGGGCCCGCCTCGACGAGATCGTCACCGCCCTCGGCGGCACCCCCGAGCACGACGGCCGCCCCGACCGCCGCCAGATCCTCGACCGGCTGGCCCCAAAGCTGGCCAGCGGCGCGGATGCGAAGCGCGTGGTGAAGAGCAAACAAGGAAACCGCCATGACCACCACCTGCAACAAGCGCAACCGCATCCTGAAGATGATCGAGGCTGGCCAGGTCTCCGCAGATGAGGCGGCCCAGCTGCTCGATACGCTCGCACCGGTGGCCCGCCCGGCCGAGCGCCCGCGCCCGCGCATGGTCCGCGTGCGGGTCACTAACCTGCACACCGGCCGCCAGACGGCCAATGTGATGATCCCGGTCAGCCTGGTGAACGTCGGGCTGCGTCTGGGGGCCCGGCTGGCCCCCCAGCTCGCCGGCAGCGCCCTGCAGCTCCACAAGACGAGCTGACGCCTCATCTCTCTGCCGTCCAGCACCCGGGTTCTCCTGGAGTAGCCGCTCACCACTCCGGGAGAGGGTCCGGCAAAAAACCGCTTGCGGGGTGTTAGGAGTCGTGAAAAGTGGGCATATGCCTCTTCACGATGACTTTGGAGGCGGCGGCAGAGGGAATCAGAGGGTTCGGGGCAGAGGCAGCCGCAGAGTTCGCCGATGCAGTTGATCGCGAGGCGCGCTTCCCGATCGAGGCCTTCTCCGAGCTGCGCCGGGCCGGCGCGCTCGGCATGTTGGTTCCCACCGAGTTGGGCGGCCCGGGCTTCACCATCACCGAGGTGGCGCGTGAGGTCACGGAGCTCGCCCAGTCATGTGGGTCCAGCGGGCTGATCCTGGCCATGCACTCGATCCAGGTCGCAATCCTGGTCCGCCACGCGCCGAGTGAGACCCTTGAGCGGGTCGTGCCTCAGCTCCTGAGAGGCGAGCTGCTGCTGGCCAACGCCAACAGCGAGATCGGACTCTATGGGGACCGCCGTAACAGCATCTGCGCGCTTGAGCCGACCGATACCGGCTTCCGGTTGGAGAAACGTGGCTCAACCATCTCCTACGGTGAGTACGCCGATGGCGTGCTGGCCACCGCTCGGCGCTCCGCCGAGAGCCCTGCCCATGAACAGGTGTTCGCGATCTGCCTGCGGCCAGACATGACGCTCGAGCCGTTGGGGGAGTGGGACACGCTCGGAATGCGCGGAACCTGCAGTCGCGCGGGCCTGCTCACCGCGGAGCTCTCGCCTGAGCTGGTGCTTGACAACTACGCCGACATCTTCGTGCGAACCTCACTGAGCGCCAGTGCGGTGCTGCTCGGCTCTGTCTGGCTGGGGCTGGCCGAAGCAGCCGCCCGAAAGGCACACGAGACGGTGCGGCGCACAGGCCGCAAGCTCGCCGCCGCGGGTCCGATCACGCAACCACCGCTGGCGGCGGTGCGGCTTGCCGAGCTCGGCGTGGTCCTCCATCAGCTGCGTGAGGTCGTGAGCGCAGGGGCGGCCTATAACGAGCAGACATGGGACTCGGAAGCGGTGAATGAGTGGCGCTTCTCCAGCCGTATGGACAACTTCAAAGTCGCTTCCTCAACGCTGCTGCAGGAGGTCGTGCACCGAGCTTCCCAGATCTGTGGAATGGCGGGGTTCCAGAACGGCACGCCCTCCAGCCTCGGTCGTATCGCGCGCGATGCGGCGGCGGCCCCGCTGATGGTGAGCAATGACCGCACGCTCGAGGCAGTGGCCCGGACGCTTCTGGTTCGCAAGGAGCTTTGATGCCGGGCACCGTGGGGGTGATTCACCACGAGCGCTCGTACTTTCCGGTGGACCTGCACGAAGCAATCGGCGATGCCGCGCGATTGGTTTGGATACTGGTTGACGGCTACGGTCAAGCTGCATCCGAGCAGCGGCTGCTGAGGCACCTTGGCAGGGTTGTGGCGATTGAAAGTCAAGACCTCGAACTGGCGGCGCAGACGCTCACCGAGGCCGGGATCGATGGGATCGTCACGTTCGTCGACGACCACCTCGTGCTGGCCGCCGACCTGGCGGCGATGCTCGGTCTCCCCCATCACACCCCTGCCGTCGCACGGACCGTCGCGAACAAGTACCTGCAGCGCAGCGCACTGGCAGCCGCCGGTGTACCGGGACCATGCTTCTGGCATCTGCCGGCGGGGCTCGATCACGACGCCCTGGAGCGCGCCATTGCGGAAGTCACCTATCCGGCGGTCCTCAAGCCTGTGCATGGGAGCGCCAGCCGCGGAATCGTTGAGGTCGCTTCTGCCGATGCGCTGCGCAGCGCCCACCGCCCAAACGTGGAGCACATTGTGGAGGCGTATCTGCCGGATACGCCGGCCAGAGACGCCAGGTTCGCCAGCTACCTGTCAGTCGAGTCGGTCGTGAGCCATGCGGAGATCAGCCATGTGGCGCTCACCGGCCGCTTCCCGCTGGAGGGCTCTTGCCGTGAGACCGGGAACTTCATCCCGGCGGCCGTACCAGCCGGGCTCGAGCAGCAACTGCTTGAGATCGCTGACCAGGCGATTCGCGCGCTGGGGATCACGGACGCGGCTCTCCACACCGAGATCAAGTTGACGCCCGCAGGCCCGCGCGTGATCGAGGTCAATGGGCGGCTCGGTGGTCGCCCGCCCTTCGTGTTGCAGCGCGTCTCCGACGTGAACCTGTTCAGAGCTGCCTGTGAGATAGCGCTCGGGCGGCCGGTCCGCTACCGCGGGCTGGCCGAGTGTCGAGGTGTCGGCTTCTGGCGCATGATTCAGCCTCCGGCCTGCGCAAGAGAGGTGGCGAATGTCCACGGGGCGGCGGAGGTGATGGCCTTCCCCGGCGTCGACACCGTGAGAATCAGGCGGGGTCCCGGCGAGCCGGTGGACGTTGCGCTCGGCACCGACGGTGCGGTTGCCACGGTGCACGGCAGCGCCGAGACGCTGGATGCGCTCGCGAGTGTGATCGAGGCGATCGACGAAGGGCTGCGGTTCGACTACCTCGTGGAGGCCGCGGTCTGAGCACCTGGCTGGGCCTCAGCCAAGCAGCACCTTGGCGCTCATCGGTCAGCCGCGTTTGCGGGCCACGCCCCAAACCGACACGCTCAGCATCACCAGCACCACCACCGGCAGGAGCCACCAGACAGTTGCGCCACTGTTTGCGAGCAGCAGCGTGACGAGCAGTGCCACGGCCACTCCAGCCGCGATGCGCCAGTCGTCGCCGATCACAAAGTCCCAGAGGAAGCGCAGCAGCGCCATCACGCGCTTCATGCGCCCGCCCCCTCGGTCACAAGGCTCGGCGCCGCAACGACGCGTCGCAGTGCCACGACGGTCCCTGCAGAGAAGAGGAAGATCACGGGAATGATCACCAGCAGCGCGGCGTCGCTGCCTGGCCAGTGTGCGTGCACGCCCTCAGCACCCCAGAATGTTCCGAACGAGGTCAACATCACGCCGACAACGAACTTCAGGGAGTTCTCCGGGACGCGAGCCAGCGGCGCCCGCAGCGCCACCCCGGCGGCCACCACGATCAGCACCGCGGCCAGAGCGGCAGCGGCGGCGAGCGGCACGTTCTTCTGGTTTGAGCCGAAGGTGAGTGCGATGAACACGACCTCCAAGCCCTCCAGGAATGACCCCTTGAACGAGATCAGAAACGAGTACCCGTCAAAGCCCTGATCAACGGTCCCCGCGCGGCGCGCCGCCTCTGTCTCCTCGGCAAAAGCTGCGTCCTCATCGTGCAGGGCCTTCAGCCCGCTGGCACGCAGAATCGCCTTGCGCAACCACTGGAGCCCGAATACCAGCAACAGCCCACCCACGACCGCGCGCAGGACGTTGATCGGCAGCGCGGTCAGTGCGGGCCCCAGCGCGGCGGTCACCGCCGCCAGCGCCACCAGTGCAACGCCAACACCTGTCAGAGCCGAGCGCCAACTGCGCGTCGTCCCAACCGCCAGCACGATTGTGCACGCCTCCACGGCCTCCACCGAGCAGGCGATGAAGACGGATACGACCAGACCGATCTCCGCGCCACTCATCGTCAACTCCTACTGTTCCTCTCGAAGTTCGCCAGCGCCGACCACAGCGTCGTGGCCGTTTCTGTGATCCAGCCGCCCCGACCACACAAGCGCCGAGGGATCGGCCGCCGTGACAACGGCGTCAGCGGCCAGTGATGGGGCTTCGCGCTCACCGTCGTCGGGGAACACAAGGGTACCGCCCTGGTGCACGAACATGTCAACGACGCTGCCACGGTCAAAGCGCCGCCGGTCAAAGACGCCCATGAGCTGCACCCCCTCGCCGATCTCCACCGCGTAGTCATACCCACGGCCGTGAAAGGCGCCGTCCAGGATCCTCCCGCGCAGCCGCGCGGGGCGCGAACCGCTGCGGCAGATACGGGTCGCGGTTGGTCGCAACATCACGCGCACGGGCTCCCCTGGCCTGAGCTCGGACATCGCATTGCCGGCCAGCTCGAGGCTGCGGTCCGGATCCGTGCTGGGTACCACGACCGTTACCGGGCCGGGTCCAGCGGGACCCGGCCCCTGCACGTAACCCTGGAGAGTTCCGGCCACACCGGTGAAACGAGCGACAAACGGCGTCGCGGGCGTCCGGTAGATCTCCTCGGGCGTGCCGTGCTGGATCAGTCGCCCGCTTTGGAGGACGCCGATCTCATCGCCCAGGGCAAAGGCCTCACCCTGGTCGTGTGTGATGTAGACGGCGGTGGCGCCCTGCTCGCGCACCAGTGTCCCGATCTCCACCCGGAGACGCTCGCGCAGGTTGGCATCAAGGGAGCTGAGCGGCTCGTCAAACAGCATCAGTCCGGGCTTGGCGACCAATGCTCGGGCCAGGGCCACACGCTGCTGCTCGCCGCCGGAGAGCTCGTGCGGATAACGCGCGGTGTGAATGTGCAGACCGACGCGCTCGAGCATCGCGCGGGCGTGAGATAGCGCCTCAGACTTGCTGGTGCGGCGGCGTCGCAGCGCAAAGGCTACGTTCTCTGCCACTGTCATGTGCGGCCACAGGGCAAAGTCCTGAAAGACCATCGCCAGGTCACGCTGCTCCGGCGGAACGTAGCTGCGTTCGCTGGCCACCACACTGCCATCTATGGAGATCGTCCCCGCCGTCGGCCGCTCAATGCCGCCGAGGCAGCGCAGCAACGTTGACTTGCCCGATCCGGAGGGTCCGAGCAGAACCAGAAAGCGTCCAGCCCCGACCTTCAGGGAGATGTCGTGCAGTGCCTGCACGCCCCCTTGATACTGCTTGTTGACTGAATCGATCTCTATGCGGTCAGGCACTGGCGGCTCCAATCCGCCTCCAGCCGCGCGGAGCGAGCAGCCGGTAGGCGCCGGTTACACAAACGACCACGAGCAGCGCGAGCAGCACGGCAAAGACCGATTGCGCGGTGCCGATGCCGAAGTGGTAGTTACTGAGGTTGTCCTCGATCGCCACCGAGACCGGCGGTTGCGAGGGTGCGTACAGCAGTTGTGAGATCGGCAGCTCCAGGAAGACGCCTGTGAACGTCAGCAGCCAGGCGTAGAGAAGCGGGCGTGAGATCAGCGGAGCGACCCCGCGCAACCAGGCTCGTAGGGGCTTGGCGCCGTGCACACGCGCCGCGTCCTGAAGCGAGGCCTGCAGCTGCGAGACGTTGCCGACCAGGATCCTGGCGTTGGTCGGGAGGCTGGAGGCGGAGTAGGCGATGATCAGGAGGCCGACAGTCTGGTAGAGGTTGATGCCGATGTGCGAGAGGAACGGCAGGTTGTAGGCCATGATGTATCCAGCGGCAAAGATCACGCTCGGAATGGCAACCGCGGCCAGCAGTAGGAAGTCGAGCACCTTGGTGCTCCGCGTCCTGGTCTGCGTGAGTCGGCGCGCGGCGATATAACCGAGGACGACCGTGATTGAGGCCGTGATCACGCCGTAAAGCGCGGATCTGAGCAGCGGGTTGATCAGCACCGAGGAGTGCAGCACGGCCGTGTAGTTGGCCGTGGAGAGGGCAAACGAGCCGCCGTAGTCGGCCATCAGCGAGCCGCTGATGGCACCGAATGCGGGAACACCCAGGGCGATCAGGAAGAAGAGTCCGATCAGGCTCAATGCCGCCGCACGAGCACGCAGGTCAAGATGTCGCCGGATCACCTGACGCGAGCGCCCGGAGAGCACCGCGTATGAGCGGCCGCGCAGAGCGCGTGCCTGCAGGGCCAGGGGCACTCCCACCGAGGCGACCAGCAACCACGCCATCGATGCGGCCGTCGGAAAGCTCGGCGGGAAGTTGTTGATGGCTGCGTAGAGCTGATAGGTGCCGAGTGAGAAGTTGGACGTGTACGCGAGGGTCGCGGCGACGCCAAAGTCGCTGACGGATTCGGCAAAGCCGATCGCAATCGCCGACCAGATCGCCGGCGCGATGATCGGCGCCACCACCCTGATCGATTGCATTCGGGTGGCGCCGTGTACACGGGCAGCATCCTCAAACTCCTGGCCCATTCCGGCCAGAGCCGTGCTGATGGCAAGGTACGAAAACGGCACGTTGCGGATCCCGAGCACGAGCACCACCCCGAACGGCCCCAGGATTGAGTGCGTGACAAACGGCAGATTGAGTCCGATTCGGTACATGACGCCGTCGAGCTGCACGAGTCGAATCCAGCCCAGTGATGGCAGCCAGCTTGGTAGCAGCAGGACCAGCCACATACCGGCGGTGATGAGACCCCGACCGGGGATGTCGGTGCGACTGGTGATCCACGCCACCGGGAAGGCGACGCCGACACCGATCAGCGCCGTCACAGCACTCACCCAGAGCGAGTTGCCGATCGCGACGGCAGTCTGGCCGGTGAACGCGGCGGCCAGGTAGTGAAGCGTGAAATAGGAGTTTCCCTGCAGAAACAGCCGCGGTGAGACGGCCAGCACCAGGAAGGCCAGGCAGGGCAGCAGGATGATGAGGAAGAGCACGATCCAGAAGGCCGCCTGCAGCAGGCTGCCGATGCCGGGCCGAGTGGTCAGCACGCGGGAGCGCGGCCCCTTCAGGGCCGCGCTCCCCGGATCGGCGGGAGAGGCGAACGACATCAGCTGCGATTCGGTTTGAGGACTCGTTCGCCGGTCAGTCGACTACTTGATGCTCGTGTCGAACCAGCTGTTGATGGCGGACTCGCGCTTGCCCCAGACGTACGGGTTGAGGCGCTGCGTCTTGACCATCGCCAGTGGCGGCAGGCCCTTGAGCGGCTTGACGCCGGTGATCACCGGGTAGTAGAGCGAGTCACCGGTCGGGTCGCCTGACTGCATGGCCTTCTGGCCCGCCTTTGCCAGCACGAACTGCTCACACTTCTCGGCCTCCTTCTGAACGGCGGCGGGTGCCTTGGCGTCGATGCCCATCACGCCCGGCAGCAGCGTCGCCGGGTTCAGGTACTTGACGACCAGGTTCTTGTCGCCAAGCGCCGCGCCGACGCCGGCTGAGCTCTGCACGAGCGCGAGCTTGATCTGACCGTTGGTGAGGGCCTGCAGGGTCGGGCCGTTCGTCGGATTCACGACCAGTCCGTTGGCCTTGAGCTTGGCGAAGTAGGCCTTGCCCTTTGCGACGCCGCCCAGGTGCTGCATGATGCCGGCGATGAACGGGTACGTCGGGCCGGACTGTGACGGGTCGTTCATGCCGACAGCGCCCTTCCACTTGGCGCTGAGCAGCTGCTGCCAGCTGGTCGGCGGCACCGTGACCTTGGTCTTGTCGTAGACCATGACGGCCATTGCGGTCAGTCCTGACGGGGTGTAGCTCTTGTCTGCGGGGAGCAGGCTCTTGGCGAGCTTGGTCCAGTGCACCATCGGCTCAAAGCCACGCATGAGCATGTGCTGCTGGTCGAGGCTGGCGAAGGCCGTGTCGCCGTCGACCCAAAGCAGACCCCAGTTGGGGTTGTTCTTCGACGCCTCAATCTGCGTCAGGAGCGGGCCGGTCGAGTTGTCATCGAGCTTCGTCGGAATCCCGGTGGCCTTGGAGAACGCGGTCACCACCGACTTGTCGTAACCCTGCGCCGAATACACGACGAGCGTGGGCATGCTGCTGTGGGCCTTGACGGCACCGCCGCTGGCGGCAGCGACCGACGCCATCACGCCGATCAGAACTGAGACTGCGGAGATCACGGCTGCGCGGACCGACAGCCGGGCTTTGCGAGACAAGTGCGACTCCTCACTTGAGGTCGATTGACAGCTTCAAGCGCAGAAGCGGCTCCGCTCCTGCGCTGCCTGCAAGTGTCCAGTCGGCCTGTCTCCGGCGTGTGTCGGACCTGTGTATCGAATGTGTAATTTCTGTATCGACGAGCGGCACCGCGGTCCATCCGGTGCCCCGATCCCGGAAGCGGAACTGAGGCGACCGATTCCTCCCCAGCATTCAAGCCAGGCTCCCCCAGCATTCAAGCCAGGCTATTGCTCACGTAAGACTGGGGTAAGAGCCGGGCTGGAGTACGACCACGCGGCTACAGTGGCCTGAAATGATCGAGGTAAGCGGCCTCTCCAAGCACTACGGCGAGCGGGTCGCGGTCGACGACCTCACCTTCACGATCAGGCCTGGCGTGGTCACAGGCTTTCTCGGGCCCAACGGCGCCGGCAAGTCCACAACGATGCGTTTGATCCTCGGGCTGGACCGGCCCACGCATGGCACCGCAACTGTGAACGGCCGCCACTATCGCGACCTGACCGCCCCGCTGCATGAGGTCGGAGCGCTGCTCGAGGCACGGGCCGTGCACACCGGCCGGTCCGGTTACAACCATCTGCTCGCGCTCGCACAGACCCATGGGATTCCGCGCAGCCGCGTGCAGGAGGTGATTGAGCTGGTGGGCCTTGAGTCGGTCGCTCGCAAACGCGTCGGTGGCTTCTCGCTGGGGATGGGTCAGCGTCTGGGCGTTGCCGCCGCGCTGCTCGGCGACCCCGCCACAGTGGTTCTGGACGAGCCGGCGAACGGTCTCGATCCGGAGGGGATCCGCTGGATCCGCAATCTGCTCCGGGGTCTCGCCGCGGAGGGCCGCACGGTGTTCCTCTCCTCGCACCTGATGAGTGAGATGGAGCAGACCGCGGAGCACCTGATCGTGATCGGTCGCGGACGCCTGATCGCCGACACTGACGTGGCCACCTTCGTTGCGCAGGCCTCTGCCGGCGCGCCGGTCAGGGTGCGCTCGCCGCAGCCCACGCCGCTCGCGGAGGCGCTCGCCGCGCTCGGGGGCCGTTGTGAACCGTCCGACCAGGGCGCGCTGCAGGTGTACGGCCTCACAGCGGAGCAGATCGGCGAGGCCGCGGCCGCCCACCAGCTCGTCCTGCACGAACTCACCCCCGTACAGGTCTCTTTGGAGGACGCCTTCATGAGCATCACCAAGGACTCCGTGGAGTATCAGCATGCGGATGCCTCGCCGGAACAGACAGCCGCAACGGGCTTAGGGTCAGAGGCGGCCGCCCCAGCGGCGGGAGCGCCCCGATGAGCATCACGGCCGCCCCGGCTGGACCAATGGTCAGGAACCCACGCGCGGATGAACGCGTCACACTCGTGCGAGTCATCCGCTCCGAGTGGACGAAGCTGTGGACGTTGCGTTCAACCCGCTGGTCGCTGCTGCTCGCCTTCGTCGCACAGGCCGGCTTGGGGCCGCTCGTGGCCGCGATCCAGATGTCTCGCTGGTCTTCGCTGTCGCTGCAGGACCGGCTGACGATCAACCCGATCGACCACAGCCTCGGTGGCTGGCACCTGGCACAGCTCGCCATCGCGATCCTGGGTGTGATGACCATCACCGGCGAGTACCAGACCGGCATGATCAGGGCGAGTCTGATGGCGGCACCCAAGCGGCTGCCCGTGCTGTGGGCCAAGCTGCTGGTCTTCTGCAGTGTCACGCTCGTGCTGATGCTGGCGGCAGCCTTCATCGGCTTCCTCGCGGGCCAGGCGATCTTCGCGCAGCACCATGTGAACGTCGCGCTGAGCGCGCCGCACGCGCTCCGAACCGTGATCGGGGCGGCCCTCTACACAACCGCCACCGGTGCCGTCTGCGTCGCGCTGGGAACGGCTGTGCGCAGGACCGCAGGCGGCATCTCGCTCTTTGTGGGCGTCTTCTATGTGCTCCCCTTCATGGTGGCGATCCTGCCCAGCTCGCTGGCCAACTCGATCCACCCCTACCTCCCGAACTACGCCGGCGGTGGGTTGGCACAGGCGCTGATCGATCCGAACAGCTTCTCAGCCTGGGGCGGTTTCGCGCTGTTCGGCGGCTACACGGTGGCGCTGATCGCGCTCGCAGCGGTGCTCCTGCGCCGCCGCGACGCCTGACGACTGCGCTCTGCGGCCAACGCCGCTCTGCGGCCAACGCCGCGCTGCGGCCGGACCGCCAGCGCTCCTGCAGCCTGGGTTGCAGCGCGTTGGCAGCTGCCCTCCGGTCACGTACCGTTACGTACTGGACTTGTCGACGCTGCCATCACCCGAGCGGCTACGGCCGGGCCGACACCAGCTCACTCGCGCTGATGTGGCCCGGTCCCAGCGCGAGCGGATGCTCGTCGCGATGCTGCACGCCGTGGCCGAGAACGGATTTGCCGCCACCACCGTCGCCGACGTGGTTGCTCGTGCCGCAGTCTCGCGCAGCACGTTCTACGCGCAATTCCCAGACAAGGAGGCGTGCTTCACCGCCGCCTATGACTACGCCATGGACCTCGCGCTGGGGCGAATGACGGAGGCGGCCGCGTCACGGCCAGACGCCGCCTGGCAGGAGCGAGTGCGCAGCGACCTGACCACCTACCTGGACGTGCTCATGAGCGAACCGGCGCTGGCGGTGACCCTGCACGTGGAGGTGCTCGCGGCCGGCCCAGTGGCGCTTGAGCACCGCGCCGAACTGCTAAGCGTGCTCGCTTCCCGCCTCGCCAACCTCAACCAGCTGGCCAAACAGGATGTCACCGCTCTGCGAGATCTGCCGCCGGCGATCTTCGCGCTCTACACCGGCGGTCTTGACGAGCTCATCCGCGACCGCATGCGCACCGGTCATGTGCAGGGCCTCAAGGATCTGGCGGAGCCGCTCCTGGAGGCCACATACGCGATGTTCGGCAGCTGAGCGACACCTTTTGAGGCTGATCTGCCTGCCACTGCGGTCGGGTCCCTTGCCGACCGCGGCGACCCGGCGACCCGGCGACCCGGCGACCCGGCGACCCGGCGACCCGGCGACCCGGCGACTCACTCAGGAGTCTGAGCTGATGAGCGACGTTCCCTTCATCGCATCCGGCTGTTCGTAGCCGAGCAGCTGCAGGATCGTCGGTGCCACATCTGCCAGCACCCCCCCATCACGCAGCTTCAGATCGGGCATCGTGACGATCACCGGGACCGGGTTGAGTGAGTGCGCCGTGTTGGGGCTCCCGTCCGGCTCCAGCATGTTGTCTGAGTTGCCATGGTCGGCCGTGATCACGAGCACTCCCCCGCTTGCGTGTACCGCACGCACCACGTCCCCGAGGCATCTGTCAACGGTCTCCACGGCCCTCACCGCCGCGGGGATGACGCCCGTGTGGCCGACCATGTCGGCGTTGGCGAAGTTGATGATCCCAAACGCCGGCGCATCCTCACCCCAGGCCGCGACGAAGGCGGCGGCCGCCTCCGGCGCACTCATCTCCGGCTTGTGGTCGTAGGTCGGAACGTCACGCGGCGAGGCAACCACCTCGCGCCTCTCTCCGGCCTGCGGCGTCTCCTCCCCGCCACCGAAGAAGTAGGTCACATGCGGGTACTTCTCCGTCTCGGCAACGTGCAGCTGCCTGCCACCGTGCGCAGCAATGACCTGCGGGAGCGTCACCGCAGGACGTGCCGGCGGGAAGGCGACCGGGTAGGTCCAATCCTCCTCATACTGCGTCATCGTCACAAAGCGGTCGACCGCCGGCGCACCCGCACGCTGAACGTCAACAAAGTCAGGCTGCGCCAGCGCGCGCGTGATCTCGCGCATCCGATCCGGGCGAAAGTTGAACGCAATGACGCTGTCCCCCGGACGGATGCGCGCCTCGGAGCCGACCGTGACCGGTCGCACGAACTCATCCGTCTCCTCGCGTGCGTAGGCCTCGCGCAGAGCCGCGGTGCCGGAATCCGCATGGTGATCGGCACGTCCGTGAACAAGCGCGTCATAGGCGAGCTGGATCCGCTCCCAGCGACTGTCTCGATCCATCGCGTAATAGCGGCCAGTCACCGTGCCGACACGTCCAACGCCAAGCTCGCTGAGCCAACCCTCGACCTGTTGCAGGAACCCGACGCCGGAATGTGGGAGCGTGTCGCGTCCATCCGTGAACGCATGGATGACCAGATCCTCGATCTCAAGCTCGCGGCCGAGTTCGATCAGTGCCCGCAGGTGCTCGATGCTGGAGTGCACACCTCCGTCTGAAACCAGGCCCAGCAGGTGCACACGACCGCCCGCCGGAACTCCGCTGAACGCGGCTCTGAGCACCTCGTTCTGCGCGAGGGTGCCGCTCGCCACAGCCTGATCGATGCGCGTCAGATCCTGCATCACAACCGTGCCGGCCCCCAGGTTCATGTGCCCCACCTCGGAGTTGCCCATCTGCCCCTCAGGCAGTCCGACCGCAAGGCCGCAGGTGGTCAGGGTCGAGTGTGGATAGCGCTCCCAGAGCTCGTCAAATACCGGCGTCCGCGCAAGGGAGATCGCGTTGCCGGGGCCGGCCGGCGCGAGTCCCCACCCGTCGAGCACCACCAGCACGCACGACGGTGCCGGTGGCGCAGCGGCGCCACCGGACAACGGTGCCACCTCCGAGCCGGTGCTCATGAGACAGCTCCCACGATCGCTGCGAAGTCCTGGGCATCAAGGCTTGCGCCGCCGACCAGGGCACCGTCGACGTCCGGCAACTCGAGCAACTCGCGGGCGTTCTCAGGCTTGACGCTGCCGCCGTACAGGATCCTCGCCTGCTGCGCCTGCTCGCCGTCCCGGCCGGCGATCAGCGCGCGGATGAAGGCCGCGGCCTCCTGCGCCTGCTCGGGCTGAGCCACCTTCCCAGTTCCGATCGCCCAGATCGGCTCATAGGCGATTGCAACAGCCGCCAGCTGACCAGGCGCCAGCTTCGCGAGGCCCTCCTGCACCTGATGGCGCAGCTTGCGCTCGGTGTCACCGGCCTCCCGCTCCGCCTCCGTCTCCCCGACGCACAGGATCGGCGCGAGGCCCGCTTCCAGCGCCGCCGGGACCTTGAGCGCCAGGGCTCGATCGGTCTCGCCAAAGTACTCGCGCCGCTCTGAATGGCCCAGCACCACTCCCTGTACGTCCAGCTCGTTCAGCATCGCTGAGGAAACCTCACCCGTGAATGCACCTGAGGCCGACTGATGCATGTTCTGGGCAAAGACCTGAACGCGAGAACCGCGCGTTGAGTCGACCATCGCGGCAAGCGCCGTGAAGGGCGGGCAGATGGCCACGTCAACACCGTCAGCGGTCGAGACGCGCGGCAGCAACGCCTGAATGAAGTCCTCCGCCTCGGCAACCGTCTTGTGCATCTTCCAGTTGCCCGCGATCAACGGCGTCCTAACGGTCACTCCATGCCTCCATACGTTCCACCTCGCTAAGCGAGGACATCAACTCCAGGCAGGCTTCTGCCCTCAATCAGTTCCAGTGCTGCGCCCCCGCCCGTGGACACATGCGTCATCCGCTCGGCCACACCGAAGAGCTGGACAGCAGCGGCCGAATCCCCGCCCCCCACAACGGTAACGGCGTCGGCACCGGCAAGCGCATCGGCGACCGCGCGCGTGCCGGCTGCGAATGGCGCAAGCTCAAAGGCGCCCATCGGGCCGTTCCAGAAGACGGTCCCGGCAGACCCGATGATGTCGGTGTACTCGGCGACTGTGCGCGGGCCGATGTCAAGACCCATCAGGCCATCCGGCACGTCCGTGCCATCAATCTCTTCGGTCGTGGCGTCGGCGGCGAACCGGTCACCCGCGACGAGATCAGCTGGGAGCACGAGCCTCCCGGGGCTCTTCAACTCGAGTTCCAGCAACGCTCGCGCGTGCTCCACATCGTCAGCTGCGCAGAGTGAGTTGCCCACCTCATGCCCCTGCGCGCAGAGGAACGGAAACGCCATCGCGCCCCCGATCAGCACCGTGTCCGCCACCTGCAGGAAACGCTCGATGACCTTGATCTTGTCGCTCACCTTCGCCCCGCCGAGAATGGCCACCAACGGTCGTGCGGGCGATTCCGTGAGCTCGGTGAGCGTCCGCACCTCGCGCTCAAGCAGCAGACCCGCAGCGCGCTGCGGCATCAGCTCGGCTGCACCGACCGTTGAAGCGTGAGCACGGTGAGCGGCACCAAAGGCATCGTCCACGTAAACGTCGGCCAGGGCTGCCAACTCGGCGGCCAGTCCGGGGTCGTTCTTTGTCTCTCCCGGCTCGTACCGGACGTTCTCAAGCAGGAGCAGCTGGCCACCGGTGAGTGCTTCCGCCAGCTCCCTAACCTCTGCGCCCACCACCGCCGGCGCCATCGCGACCTTCGTCCCGAGCAACTCGCCGAGGCGGACAGCCACCGGCGCCAGCGACAGCGCGGGCTCGCGGTTCTTGGGCCTACCAAGATGGGAGACCAGCACCAGCGCTGCTCCGCGTCTGAGCAGTTCGCGCAACGTCGGCAGCGTCTCCCTGATCCGCGTCTCGTCGGCCACGGCGCCTTCAGCGTCAAGTGGCACGTTGAAGTCGACCCGCACCAGCACGCGCCGGTCCGCCAGATCTCCCAGATCCTGCAGTGTCCTCATGATCGTTTCTCCGCTGCTCGCTGCTTGCCGGGTGTTGCGTGGCGGTCGATCAGAGCTTCCCGACCAGGTCGACGATGCGGTTGGAATAGCCCCACTCATTGTCATACCAGGCAACGACCTTGACCAGGGTTCCATCGAGCACTGACGTGAGCTCCGAATCGACGATCGATGAGGCCGGGTGCCCAACGATGTCACGCGAGACAATCGGATCGTCGGTGTAGACCAGGTAGTCCTTCAGCGGACCCTCCGTGGCAGCCGCCTTGAGCGCCTCGTTGATCTCCTCCTTGCTCGTCTCACGCTCAGCCTCGAAGGTCAGATCAACCACACTTCCGGTGGGCACAGGCGCCCGCACGGCAAAGCCGTTCAACTTGCCGTTCAGTTCCGGGATCACCAGGCCAATCGCCTTTGCGGCGCCCGTCGTGGCGGGGATCAGGCTCATCGCGGCCGACCGCGCGCGCCGAAGATCCTTGTGCGGCATGTCCTGGAGGCGTTGATCGGCGGTATAGGCGTGAATCGTGGTCATCAGGCCATGCCTGATGCCGACCGTGTCCTGCACCACCTTCGCCACCGGCGCCAGACAGTTCGTCGTGCAGGATGCGTTGGAGATGATCCGATGCTGCTGCGGGTCATAGACCTCGTCAAAGTTCACGCCGAGCACAACCGTGACGTCCGGATTGGTTGCAGGCGCGCTGATCACGACCTTCTTAGCTCCGGCCTCCAGGTGCTTGGACGCATTCTCACGGTCGGTGAAGCGACCGGTCGACTCGATCACGATGTCTGCCCCGAGCTCCTCCCAGGGCAGCGCCGCAGGGTCCGTCTCGGCCAGCACCCTGATCTCCTGACCGTTGACGGCAATGCCATTGTCGGTCACCTCGACGGTTCCTGGGAAGGGTCCGTAGTTGGAGTCGTACTTCAGCAGGTGAGCGATCGTTCGCCGGTCGACCAGGTCATTCAGGGCCAGCCACTCAATGTCGGCGTTCTGCTCGATCGCGGCCCTGAGCACATTGCGGCCGATCCGCCCAAATCCGTTGATGCCTACTCGAATCGCCATGGACCCTCCGACTGGTTGAAGTTCGCGCTATGGGGCCCGCGCCACTGCTATGGGCAGGCGCTCCGGAGGGTAACGGGTGGCGTGCCGCGACCGACCCGCGGTGACCCCTCTGAGCGCCGGTTACGTGGTTCGCCTCAGCGAGTCGACACGATTTCCACCCGCAGCCCGTCGAGGTCCCGCAGATATGCCGCGTAATAGCGCCGACCGTACTGCGGACGCAGGCCCGGCGGACCCTCATCAGCCCCACCGGCGGCAAGACCAGCGCGGTAAGCAGCCTCAACGGCGACGCGACCGCTGGCACGCAGCGCGACGTGCCCGTAGCCCGGCGCGGGCGGCAGGCCCCGCACAACCAACCAGAACTCGGCGCCGTTCACGCCGTACGCCAGAGCGTGTTCTGACTCGAACATCCTCCGCGCCCCGAGCGCGAAGAAGACCGGATCGTAGAAGCGGGCTGCCCGACCCAGATCGCTGACCTCAAAGCCCACGTGGTCAATCATGCCGGCCGCTCAGAGTCGCGGTGGATCACCTGCACCACGTACTCCGGCATGGACCGGTAACGCTCCGCCAGGTGCTGGGCGATGGCAACGGAGCGGTGGCGTCCCCCCGTGCAGCCGACGGCCACCACAAGATGTGATTTGC
Source organism: Actinomycetes bacterium (assembly GCA_021820105.1). Taxonomy (GTDB): domain Bacteria; phylum Actinomycetota; class Thermoleophilia; order Solirubrobacterales; family Solirubrobacteraceae; genus Palsa-465. The sequence goes on from JAKAED010000064.1 coordinate 16,450, forward strand.
CCTCAGCTAGGTACTGAGGAAGCAGGTAGTCAAGCAAAGGGTGCAACCGCTCATAGAACGCCTCCAACGAACCATCCCGGTCGATGAAGTCGACGATCCGCTGATCTACCCCGGTCAGCGGACGCAGGCTCGGCTCGTAGTGGGGGTTCGGCAGGAAGCGCACGTCGAACATGAGGTCCGGGTCGCGGGCCGGGCCGTACTTGAAACCAAAGCTCTCAAAGGTCACCGCCAGCCGACCGGGCGTATGTGTCGGCAACATCGCGTCACTCAGCTTGCGCCGCAGTTGAGCTGCGGTGAGCCCGGTCGTGTCGACGACAAAATCCGCCCGCGCGCGGAGGGGGGCCAGCGCATCGCGCTCGCGAGCTATGCCGGCGGCGACACTTCCGTCCGGGGACAGCGGGTGACGACGGCGCGTCTCCTTGTAGCGCGTCTGGAGCGTCTCCTCACTCGCTTCCAGAAAGAGCACTCGGTGGCTGACACCCAGCTCCTGGAGGCGGTCCAGGACCTTCGTGAGACCCTGGAAGTAGCTGCCGGCGCGTAGGTCGGAGACGATCGCCGCACGCGCGACTTTCGAGCCCTCGTGCGCGAACAGCTCGACCAGCGAGTTGATCATCTCCGAGGGCAGATTGTCGACGCAGAAGTAGCCCTCATCCTCGAACGCTGCCATCGCAGTTGACTTCCCAGCCCCGGAGAAGCCGGTGATCACCACCAGGTCGCGCAGGGCCAGGGAGCCGTCTTCAGCAGGCGCGGCCAAATGTCTCAGCTCCGTGATGGTTTGTGTCCACTCTGTGACGTCCCATGTACCCCCAACATGGGGGTTTACCAGCTATCGCGGATGATTCAGATCCCGGTCCAATGAGAACGATCAGACCCCAGTCCGGTGCAGTTCGCGATGAAGCTCACGCGCCAGCTTGCCTGGAATACCCGGCACGGACTCAAGCTCCTCCCGCGAAGCCTCCAAGACCGCATCGGGTGACCCAAAGTGCGTGAGCAGCGCCCGCTTTCTTGCCGGGCCGACACCGGGCAGACCATCCAGGATCGATGCCGTCATGGCCTGGTCGCGGCGCTGTCGGTGGTGCGTTATTGCAAAACGGTGAGCCTCATCACGAAGCCGCTGAAGCAACTGCAGCTCCGGCGTCTCGTGCGGCATCACCAGCGACTCCGCACGACCCGGAATGAAGACCTCCTCGATGCGCTTGGCCAGCGAGACCACAGCCACGCCACGTGCACGGAAGCCCTCCAGGGCGCGGAGCCCCGCCGCCAACTGCCCCTTCCCGCCGTCGATCACAATCAGGTTGGGCAGCGCCGCGAAGCTCGGGTCGTAGTCCCTGTCATGCGGCGAGCGGTCCTGCTGCGCCTCGAACTGGGCCATGCGCCGTCCGAGGATCTCCTCCATCGAGGCGAAATCATCCGGTCCGTAATCACCGTTGTGCGCTCCGCTACCCACCCGCTCGGCCGCCCCGACGCCATCGCTCGCGGGACCGCGCTCCACCGATGCATCCCCCACGGTCCGAACCTTGAAGCGACGGTAGTCAGACTTCTTCGGGGCCGCGCCCTCGAACACCACCATGGAGGCCACGGTGTTGGTTCCCATCAGTGTCGAGATGTCGTAGCACTCGATCCGCAGCGGTAGCTGGTCGAGTCCCAGCGCCCGCTGAAGCCTGTCCAGCGCCTCCGTCCGCTGCTGACGGCGGCGCTCCGAGCGGAGCTTCTCCTGGTCCAGAGCCAGGTGGGCGTTGCGCTGGGCCAGCTCGAGGATGCGGCGCTTGTCTCCGCGCTCCGGCTCACGTACCTCGGCACGCGCACCGCGCCTCGCGCTGAGTGCCTGCGCCAGCGCGTCCACACCTGGGGTACCCGGCTCAACCACAACCAGCGGCGGGATCACCATCGCCGACGCGTAGTACTGGATGATGAAGGCCTCCGTCACATCACCCGGGTCAGCATCGGACGCGTTCTCCAGGTAGAAGCTCTGACGATCGGACAGCACGCCGTCGCGGACCTGTAGGACCTGAGCGTTCGCCTCACCCTCACCCACCGCCACGGCGATCGCGTCAAAGGTTCCGCCCTGCTCCACGGCGACCCGCTGCCGCTCCAGCAATCTCCGCACCGCCTGCAGCCGGTTGCGCTCCCGGGCCGCGTCCTCGTAACGCTGCTCGGCTGACGCCTGGTTCATCTCAAACTCGAGCCGGTGCTCAATCTCCTTGTAGCGGCCCGACAGAAACGCGATCACACCGTCGATCCCTGCGCGATATTGCTCCCGGGTGACGTAGCCGACACATGGGGCCTCGCAGCGCTTGATGTAGTAATCGAGGCACGGCGAGCCGCTGCGCCGACCCGGAACCGCACCGTCGCACGTACGGAAGAGAAAGACCTTCCCCAGCACCTCGAGCGTGGCACGCGTCCGCTTCGCGCTACTGAACGGGCCGAAATAGGCGCGGTCCCGGCGGTGACGCTCCCGAGTGAAGTAAACGCGCGGAAACTCCTCATCGAGGCTGATCGCTATGTACGGGTAGGACTTGTCGTCGCGCAGCCGGATGTTGAAGCGCGGCTGGTACTGCTTGATGAAGTTCTGCTCGACGATCAGCGCCTCGGACTCCGTGTGGACCACGAGCGCCTCGATGCGGTCGATCATGGGCAGCAGATCTCGGCCGGCCCGCGTGCTCGGATTGGAGAAGTGCGAGGCGACACGTTTCTTGATCGAGATCGCCTTGCCGACGTAGATCACCTTGCCGCCGGCGTCACGAAACAGGTAGACGCCCGGCTCGTCCGGCAGGTCTCGGCGGCGGTCGGCGGGCACGATCGACATGCCCCACGAGTCTAGGTCGCGCCTGGCCGCCGGCACCGCCCGGCCGCCACACCGCCCGGCCGCCGCACCGCCATCGGCGAGGGCTGCCGTCACAAATGACCCGTGGAGGGTCATTTGTGACGGTAGCCCGGGCGCTGTGACGGTAGCCGGGGCGCTGTGACGGCAGCCCGGGCGCTGTGACGGCAGCCCGGGCGCTGTGACGGCAGCCCGGGCGCTGTGACGGCAGCCCGGGCGCTGTGACGGCAGCCCGGGCACTGCTACGAATGAACCCCAGATTGAGCGCCGGCCCATCCTAAAGTTGAGTCGTTCAAGAAAAGGCTCCTAGAATGCGCTCATGCCCTCCACGCTGGAGATCGAGCGAATCCTCCGTGATGCTGACCTGCGCGTGACGCGCCCGCGCATCGCCGTCCTCAGCGCCGTGCACGAGCATCCACACGCCGACACGCACACGATCATCGAAGCTGTGCGGCGGCGCCTCGAGGAGGTCTCTCACCAGGCCGTCTATGACGTGCTTCAGGCGCTCACCACCGCTGGATTGCTCAGAAGAATCCAGCCGTCGGGCTCACTTGCGCGGTATGAGGCACGGGTCGCCGACAACCACCATCACGTTGTCTGCCGCCATTGCGGCACCGTCGCGGACGTTGACTGTGCCACCGGCAGCGCCCCGTGCCTGGCGCCTTCAGATGCGCACGGTTACCACGTAGACGAGGCCGAGGTCATCTACTGGGGCATCTGCCCCACCTGCCGGACGACTCCAACCAACCCCTGAATCCGAAAGGATCTCCGTGTCCGAGACTCCAGACGCTGTTGTCGGTGAAATGCAGGACAGTGAGGCGACTCCCGCCAACGGCAACAACGGCGGCTGTCCGGTTGCGCATGCCGGCCTGACGCACCCAACCCAGGGCGATGCCAACGCCGAGTGGTGGCCCGAGCGGCTCAACCTGAAGATCCTCGCCAAGAATCCGGCGGTCGCCAACCCGCTAGACCCGGACTTCGACTACGCCGAGGCGTTCAAGACGTTGGATCTGGCGGCCGTCAAGCGCGACATCGCGGAGGTGCTCACCACCTCCCAGGAGTGGTGGCCGGCTGACTTTGGCAACTACGGACCGCTGATGATTCGCATGGCCTGGCACAGCGCCGGGACCTACCGGATCAGTGATGGTCGCGGTGGTGCCGGCTCGGGGCAGCAGCGCTTCGCGCCGCTGAACAGCTGGCCGGACAACGTGAACCTCGACAAGGCCCGCCGCCTGCTTTGGCCGGTCAAGCAGCGGTACGGGAACGCCCTCTCGTGGGCCGACCTGCTGATCCTCACAGGCAACGTGGCGCTCGAGCAGATGGGCTTCAGGACCTTTGGCTTTGCCGGGGGCCGGGTGGACGCCTGGGAGCCGGACACCGACGTCTACTGGGGCCCGGAGACGACCTGGCTCGGCGACGAGCGCTACAGCGGCCAGCGCGACCTTGAAGATCCGCTCGGGGCGGTTCAGATGGGCCTGATCTACGTCAATCCCGAGGGTCCCAACGGACATCCCGACCCACTCAAGGCAGCCGCCGATATCCGTGAGACGTTCCGCCGCATGGCGATGAACGACGAGGAGACCGTCGCGCTGATCGCCGGCGGTCACACGTTCGGCAAGACGCATGGCGCGGGCCCCGCGGAGCACGTGGGCCCCGAGCCGGAGGCGGCTCCGATCGAGCAGCAGGGCATCGGCTGGACGAGCACCTAC
>JAKAED010000218.1 GCA_021820105.1 Actinomycetes bacterium
GAGTTCAAGTTCCCAGCCCCGGCCCATATACCGGCGCGGGAGCACGAACTCATGATCCTCAGGTGAGGCGTTGAAGAGCAGCAGGAAGGAGTCGTCGGTGATCTCCTGGCCCTGCGGCCCAAGGTTGGGGATCGTCTCGCCGTTGAGGAACAGACCCAACACCGGAACGCTGCTTGCCCAGTCCTTGGTCGTCATCTTGTAGCCGTCCGCGCGGAACCACCAGGCATCCGGCAGCGCCTCTCCGTCAACCGCTCCCTCCAGGAAGCGCTCACGCCGGAACACGGGGTGAGCGGCGCGAAGCGCGATCAGCCGCTTGGTGAACGTGTGCAGCTCCTCCGCCACCGCGGAACCTCTCCAGTCATACCAGGAGGTCCTGTTGTCCTGACACCAGGCGTTGTTGTTGCCGCCCTGCGTGCGGTTGAGCTCATCGCCCCCGAGCAACATCGGGGTGCCCTGGGAGAGCAGGAGGGTTGCCAGGAAGTTGCGCTGCTGCCGTGCCCGCAGCTCAAGCACCGCCGGATCATCGGTTGGTCCCTCGACACCGCAGTTCCACGAGCGATTGTCGTCGGTGCCGTCGCGGTTGCCCTCACCGTTGGCCTCGTTGTGCTTGTCGTTGTAGGCCACCAGGTCGGCGAGCGTGAACCCGTCGTGCGCGGTGACGAAGTTGATCGAGGCGAACGGATCGCGTCCGTCGCTCTGGTACAGATCCGAGGATCCGGACAGCCGGGAGGCGAAATCACCAAGGCCGGCCTGACCGCGCCAGAAGTCGCGCATCGTGTCCCGGTACATGCCGTTCCACTCCGACCACAGCACCGGGAAGTTCCCAACCTGGTAGCCCCCGGGGCCGACATCCCACGGTTCGGCTATCAACTTGACCTGCGACAGCACCGGATCCTGATGGATGATGTCGAAGAAGGACGAGAGCCGGTCAACGTCCCAGAACTCACGTGCCAGGGCCGCGGCCAGATCGAATCGGAAGCCGTCCACGTGGCACTCGATTGCCCAGTAGCGCAGCGAGTCCATGATCATCCGCAGCACGCTCGGGTGCAGCGGGTTCAGTGAGTTACCGGTCCCGGTGAAGTCCATGTAGTGACGCAGATCGTCAGGCACCAGGCGGTAGTAGGCGACGTTGTCCACGCCCTTGAAGGAGAGCAGCGGTCCCAGGTGGTTGCCCTCCGCGGTGTGGTTGTAGACCACGTCCAGGATCACCTCGATCCCCGCTCTGTGCAGCGCCTTGACCATGCCCTTGAACTCCCGCACCTGTGCCCCGAGGCGGCCAGTGGCCGCGTACTCGGAGTGCGGCGCGAAGTAACCGATCGTTGAGTAGCCCCAGTAGTTGGAGAGTCCGCGATCGTTCAGAAACGACTCATCTGAGATGTGGTGGATGGGCAGCAGCTCCACCGCGGTGACGCCCAGATCCTTCAGGTAGGCGAGCGCCGGCTCGGACGCGAGCCCGGCGTAGGTTCCGCGCAGATCCTCACGCACCTCCGGATGGGTCATCGTGAAGCCGCGGACGTGGGTCTCGTAGATGACCGTGTCCGCAAACGGGATCCTCAGTGGTTGATCGCCCTCCCAGTCAAATGCCCCGTCAACCACGATCGCCTTTGGGATCGCGGCTGCGTCGTCCTCGTCGTCGCGCTCCAGGTCGTCGTCGTCGGCGCCGCCGTTGGGCACGTACGGCAGGACGTTGGCATCGGCGGCAAAGTCAACGACCCCGTCAATGGCCTTGGCGTAGGGGTCGATCAGCAGCTTGGCCGGGTTGAACCGGTGTCCTGACCCCGGGTCATAGGGTCCGTGCACCCGGTATCCGTAGCGCTGTCCCGGGCCCACACCGGGCAGGTAGCAGTGCCAGTTCTGTGCGCGGCGCTGGGTGATCGGGATCCGGCGCTCATTGCCGGCGTCGTCAAACAGGCAGAGCTCAACCGCCTCCGCGTGCTCGGAGAAGATGGAGAAGTTGGTGCCGCTCCCATCCCAGGTCGCCCCAAGCGGGAACGGCCGGCCAGGCCAGATCTCCGTCAAAACGGCTGCTCCCGCATGGCCAGCAGGGCACCGCTCAGCGCCGGCAACGTCAGCCGGCCCTCAGCCAACTGAACGGCATCGTGGGTTGCGAGCCTCATGCGCATCTCACCTGCCGCGAGCGTGAGCGGCACACGCGCGAAGTTGCAGACGAGCTCAAACGGCCCGCGCCCGACCCGCAGCCAGCGCGCATCCTCATCGAAGCTGATCGGTCCCGACTCGCCCTGGGGCAGTTCCCGCCTGGCCCGCAGCAGCTCTGCGTAGAGGCTGGCGAGCTCCCGGTTGGCCACGTGACTGAGCTTCGAGTCGGCGAAGGTCTGCGGCGACTGTGGGTCGGGGATCTCCGCTCCGAACGAGGCAAAGGCCGCAAACTCCGCGCGCCGGCCCTTGCGCGTGGCCTCCGCAATCCGCTTGTCGATGTGATCACTGAAGAATTGGAAGGGCGCGTCCTCGCCGTACTCCTCGCCCATGAACAGCATCGGAGTGAACGGCGCAAGCAGCACGCTGAAGGCCGCGAGCGGTCGGGCCTCCACCGGCAGACGGTCGCCAAAGGCTCGGTTGCCGACCTGATCGTGGTCCTGGCAGAACACGACAAAGGCCTCCGGCGGCAGGTCATCCGCGGGTGCGCCGAAGCGTCGGCGGCGGAAGCTGGAATAGTCGCCGTCATGCACGTGCGGCCTGTGGAAGGCCTTGGCGAGCTGGCCGACGCGCCCGAACTCCGAGTAGTAGCCGTCGTGGTCGTCGGTGATGAGGGTTCGCAGTGCATGGTGGAAGTCATCTGCCCAGGCGGCATCGCAACCATAGCCACCCCGTCGCACCGAACGCATCACGCGTGGGTCGTTGAGCCCGCTCTCTGCGATCACGAGCCTGCCCGGACCGACCGCGTGCACCCGGTTGGCCACCGCCTGCACAATGTGCTCCGCACTGGAGTCAAAGATCGCGTGGATGGCGTCAAGACGCAGCCCGTCCAGGCCAAAGTCGGCCACCCACCCGCGCGCTGACTGCAGCACCCATTCACGTACGGGGTCACAGTCCGGGCCGTCATAGTTGATCGCCCGACCCCAGGGCGTCTCGTAGCGGTCCGTGAAATAGGGGCCGAACGCCTCAAGCGCCCGGACACCAGAGGCGCCCACATGGTTGTAGACAACGTCCAGCAGCACGCCGAGTCCCAGGCGATGGGCCGACTCGACCAGCTCCTGCAGTCCCTGAGGCCCCCCGTAGGAGGACTGCGCGGCACTCAGGTAGACGCCGTCGTAGCCCCAGCCGCGCGCTCCCGGGAACTCCGCCACGGGCATCAACTCAATCGCCGTGATCCCCAGCTCGGCGAGTCGGCCCAGATGCGGGATCACGCCGGCGAAGGTGCCCTCCGGGCTGAAGGTGCCCACATGCAGCTCATAGATCACCTGCTCGGCCAGTGGTCCAGGCACAAATGGCTGCGGCGCCACCGGCGCGTACACGCGTGAGGGTCCGCGCAGACCGTACGGCTGCCAGCGGGATGCTGGATCTGGAAAGCGCCGCCTGCCTACACGAAAGCAATAGTCCGTGCCGGGCGGGGCGTCGGCGAGAACCTCATAGACGCCGCTCCCGGCGTGCTCCAGCGGAAGCTCGCCGGACGGGCCGGCGTTCAGCCGCCGGCCGGGATTCAGGATCAGGGTCGGGCCGCCCTCCGCACTCGGAGCCCAGACACGGAAGCGCGTGCGGCCGTCACCGAGCGAGGTGGCGCCCAGTGGCCGCTCCCATGGGTACCCGCTCAACTGGCGGGCACCAGCCACAGCGCCGCAAGCGGCGGAATCGTCAGCTCCGCCGAGTACTGCTGTCCGTGCCATGGGACCGCCTCAGCGACGATGTCGCCGAGGTTGCCCTGATCGCTGCCGCCGTAGAAGCGGGAGTCCGTGTTGAGCGCCTCGCGCCAGAGACCGGGTCCGGGCAGTCCGACGCGATAGGCGGAACGCGGTACCGGTGAGAAGTTGCCGATGAACACCAGCACGTCGCGTCCCTCACGGGCTCGCCGGGCAAAGGCGACGATGTTGGAGTCGGCGTCGTTGGGCTCGAGCCAGAAGAAGCCGTCGGGCTCAAAGTCGAGCTCCCATAGCGCCGGGCGCTCTCGGTAGACGCGATTGAGGTCGCGCACGAGCGTCTGCACACCGGCGTGCTCGGGCGACTCCAGCAGCTCCCACGGCAGTGACGCCGTCGCGTCCCACTCGTGCTTCTGAGCAAGCTCGCCACCCATGAACAACAGCTTCTTGCCCGGATGCGCCCACATGTACCCGTAGAGCGTCCGCAGATTCGCGAGCTTCTGCCAGTGGTCGCCCACCATCTTCTGG
>JAKAED010000219.1 GCA_021820105.1 Actinomycetes bacterium
GATCGCAACGGCCAGCGGGCCGTTGCGAACGATCGCGGGCAGGATGAAGTTGCACAGCGGCGGGACATCCACGACGTTGATCAACATCGAGCGCCGTTCCGCATCGTTGAAGACCTGGATGTTGACGTCCGTGTCGTCGGTTGCAGCGATCGCGATCAGGCAGCCCTCAAGGTCGCTTCCCTGATACTCGCGAGCGTGCCAGGTGATCGAGCCCTCGGCGGCCAGCTCCTGAAGGGCCTCATGGGCTCGCGGCGCCACGAGCGTGACGTCCGCGCCGCAGGCGAGCAGCCCCTCGACCTTCTCAAGGCCGATGTCACCGCCGCCGACCACGAGCGCCCGCCGGCCGCTCAGCCGCAGGCAGGCGATGTAGAAGGGCGTGGCGAGCATGTCGCGCACGCAGGACTGGTCGCAGATCCCCTTGCGGAACTGGCAGACGCACTCCTTACCGAGATAGGCCTGAGCCGGCATCGTCATACAGAGTAGCCAGCAGGGCGCCGGGAGGCGTCCGCGCGCCACGCAAGCGTCACCCCCGGGCGAGTGGGTGCGTTAGGCTGGCGCCGTCATTCTCGAGAGGAGCACTTTGATGGGCATCGTCACCGTTGGGAGTCGCCGCATCAGGATCGTGTTGGGACTGCTGTGCATGCTGGCTACGTGCGCCCTCGGAGCGCAGCGCGCATCGGCTGCGGTGCTGCAGGCGGACTGCACGAACCTGCAGACGCAGCTCGACGCTGCCTCAGCCGGTGACACCGTGGAGCTCACGGGGATGTGCACGGGCGGGTCCTACACAATCGGCAACAACGGCGTCACGCTCGAGGGAGCACCGGGCCAGACGGACGGATTTGACGGCACCGGGGCCAGCATGCCAGCGATCCAGAGCAGCGCCTACGGACTCACGCTGCGCAACCTCACCGTCGAGAACTACAGCCTGAGCGGCTACGCCGCGGTCGAGCTGACTCAGGGCCAGGGTGCGCTTCCGGTGCTGGAGGCGGACAGCTTCATCAACAACTCGGAAAGCGCGACCTACTCGGAGCCCGCCGCCCTGCTGATCGACGCCAGTGGGCCCACCGCCTGCAGCTCGAGCTTCAGCGGGACACTCACCATCACCGGTTCAACGTTCCGCAACAACATCGCGACCGTCAGCTCGGGGTTTGCCACGGGTGGCGCCGCCGCGATCTTGTTCTTCTGCAGCGGCTCGAACACCGCGGCCCTGAAGCTCGCCAACAACACGTTCAGCGCCAACCAGATCAGGAGCGACGGCGTCGATGCGTACGGCGCAGGGCTCTACATCGGCAACGGCAACAACGGGTCGCTGAGCGCGCAGCAGTCCGGCAACGTCTTCACCGGCAACTCCATCACCTCGACCGTCACGCCGGCGTCGCACAGCTATAACGGCGCCGGTGAGTGGCTTGCGTCCGTGAACCTGACGAGCGTCGGGGACGAGTACATCGGCAACTCGCTGCCGGGACCATCGGGGCTGACGGCCAGCAGCTGGGGTGCTGGTCTCGGAACCGTGCGGGGAAGTTGTGGCACCCCATCCGCGACCGTCACGGCCACCGCCTCGGATCTGGTGGCGGTCGGCAACACGATCGGCGCCCCGTCGGGCGGCGGCACCATCTGGGGAGCCGGCATCTATGCGGGATGCACCGCGACCGTCGGTTCGGGCGGGTTCCATCTGACGCTGATCAACTCCACGGTCACCGCCAACACGGCGCCCGGCGGCCCCGCCGGCGTCTCGGGTGAGAGCACTGACTTCCTCGACCTGCAGAACACGATCGTGCAGGGCAACACCGCACCCGGCTCAAGCGACCTGGGTGGCTTTGGGATCGGCGGCGGCAGCGGCTCGGTCACCGCGACCTACAGCGACGTCTGCGCGGTCGGCAGCTCTACCCTGCCGTACGCCGGCACCGGCAACATCTGCGCCGACCCGAAGCTCGCCAACCCAGCGGCCGGCGACGTGCACGAGACGGCCGCCAGCCCGACGATCAACGCGGGCTCAAATGCGCTCGTGCCCGCGGGAACGACAACCGACTTCTACGGTCAGCCGCGAATCTTCGCGCCGCAGAGCGACGGTTTCGTGGACATCGGGGCAGCCGAATGGCAATCAGCGCCAGCGGTTCCGACCGCCTCGATCACCGCCCCGGTCTCCGGCGGCACCTATCTGCGGGGAACGCAGGTGCCGACCAGCTTCAGCTGCACGGAGGGAACCTCCGGTCCCGGGCTCTCCTCCTGCACCGACTCAGGCGGCGCCACCGGCGGCACCGGACACCTGAACACCTCAAGGCCGGGTTCGCACACCTACACGGTCACCGCCACCTCCAGGGACGGAGAGAGCAGCACTACGAGCATCACCTACACGGTGGTTGCACCCGCTCACATCACCGTGCAGGGCGGGGAGAGCACCGTCTCGGCCGGCAGCGCACATGTATCGCTCGGCTGCACCGCCGGCCTGCCCGGAACCGTGTGCAGGGGGAAGCTCAGCCTGACCCTCCGCGAGCGGATCGCTGAGAAGGTCCACCACCACCGCCACCGGGTCAGGATGGTGACGATCACGTTCGGACATGCGAGCTACCGGATCGCAACCGGGCATCGCGGTCGGGTCACCGTACGGCTCACACGCAGGGGAGCTCACCTGCTCTCAACCGCGAAGCACCATCGGCTGCGTGTGTCGCTGACCGTGCACCTTGACGGCGGTACAACCGTGCGACACAACATCACGCTGCGGTTGACGGCGCGCTGATCAGCGCGCCTTCAACCGCAGGCCGTCTCAGCGCGCGCCGGACAGCCGCCGCAGGCGTCCGGCCGCGAGCACATGCCGTGGATCAGATGCCGGACACAGCGCAATCACGGCACGGCAAGCATGCAGATCGTCGTCACCCGCCGGAAGCCTCAGCCACGCTGTGAGGAGATCGGGGTCAGCGGAGGCGAGGACCGCCTCACGCAGGCTCATGGTCAGGCGGAAGCGCGCCTCCGCGATCAGCGGCACCTCTGAGGAGGGCAGCAGCTCTCCGGCCTGGAAGACACTGAGTGCGGCACGCAGGCGACCGTCCTCGATCAGCTGCTCGAGTTCACCAAAGTCGCTCTCAACGGGCACCTGCAACCGATAGGGATGGCTGCCGAGAGACGCTCCCAAGATTCGTCGCAGACGCGAAAGTTCCGCGCGGATCGAGACGGGCTTGCCATGGGCGCCCAGCAGTTCCTCTGCCAAGCGCTCCGCGGTCCAACCGCCAGGCCGCAGGGCAAGCAGCGTCAGCAGCTCACTGTGGCGCGGTGAGAGCTGGTGCTGTCGACCGTCGATGGTGAGCCGGGCTCCGTCTCGTCCCAGCGCTTGGAACAGCAGCCGCTCCTGGACGTTCCCAGGGTCCGAGCTATGGTCGCCACGGGCGATCCAGAGCAGGAAGCCACCATCACTGAGCGGCTCGGCGACAGCGACGCGGCCTCCGGGCAGCCGCACAACGCCGCCGGCGCGCAGGATCGAATCCGCGTCGGGCAACTCGAGGCTGCGACCGATCAGCGACTCCTCCGAGGACAACAGCACCCTGCCGCCCGCACTGGTCAAAACGTCCGGGCGCGCCGGTCCGCGCCCGATGCGGCCGCCGTACCGGTCGACAAGTCGGGATGCGAGCACAGCTGCAGAGACGCTCAGTTGCTGCTCAACGACGCGTGCTGCCGCGGTGACCACCGCGAGTGAATGTGGGTGCGCAGTCTCAAGTGCCCCAGAGAGGTCCAGCACACCGATCAGCGCGCCGGTTTCAGGATCGCGGATCGGCGCCGCACTACAGGTCCAATCGTGCACCGGGCGCGCGTAATGCTCCGCGGAGAAAACCTGCACCGGATGCCCTGTGACAAGCGCCGTCCCCATCGCGTTGGTGCCGGCAGCACCCTCAGACCACACCGCCCCCGGTTCTAGTCGGACATCGCGTGCGCGCTGGACGACTCGACGATCCCCGTCGATCCACAGCAGCATGCCGTCGACGTCGCAGAACAGCAGCGCCTGATGGTCGGTGCGCCCCACGTCTCTCAGCAACTCGCGCGCAGCCTCCATCGACGATGCCACCCGGTGCTGCTGCCAGCGGGCGTTGGCCTCCGACCGATCTGCCGCGATCGGCGCGAGCCCAGCGTCGGCGTCCACTCCCGCGCGGCTCGAACGTCGCCACGAGGCCGTGATCACGCTCCGGATCTGGTTGCGAGGCACCTCCGCTCCGGACAGCACCGACTCCCGTGCTGCCGCCAAGGCGAGCGCCCGCGCGCGGCGGTCGCTGGTGGCGTCGATCGAGACCCATGAGTTGGCCATAACCTGGTTTGGCGATC
>JAKAED010000220.1 GCA_021820105.1 Actinomycetes bacterium
CCTTGAGCGTGCTCAGCCAGGTGCAGGTCATCGGGCAGGTGGTGCACCCGGAATCCATCCCCTATCACGAGGGCATGACGGTGCTCGATGTGGTGCTCGCGGCCGGCGGACTCACCCCGTACGCCTCCGGCAACAGCGCCAAGCTCGAGCGTAAGGTCGACGGGAGGACACAGGTCCTGCACGTGCGACTCTCGAACCTGCTCAACAAGGGCGACCTGTCACAGAACCTGCCGGTCAAGCCCGGCGATGTGCTGGTCGTGCCGGAATCGCTGTTCTGACCCGGGGGCCCGATGGCTAGCTCTTCAGTGTTCGCGGATCTGTCGGCTTTTCAGGACCAGCTGCGCGGCATCTGGCGCTTCAAATGGATCGCGCTCATCGTGGCGTGGGTCGTGGCGCTGGTGGCCTGGGCGATTGTGTTCGTGATCCCCAACAAGTATGAGGCGACCGCGCAGGTCTTCGTCGATACCGGGACCACCCTCAGCCAGGCGACCCAGGGGATTGGCCTCAGCGACAACGTCAATCAGGAACTCCAACGCATCAGCGCCGCATTGATGGGTACGGCACAGCTGCGCAAGGTCGCGATGGAAACCAACCTCATGACGGGCGCGGTCACCGCAGAGCAGCAGCAGGCGGTGATCGATGATCTCAGCGAGAACCTCAACCTGATTCCCTATGTGGATCCGAAGAACCCGAGGGCTCCTCCAACGCTATTCACGATCACGTATCGGAACAAAAACCGTGCCCTCAGCATCAAAGTGGTCAACCGGCTGCTCAACGATTTCGTCGAGGGCTCGCTGGCCGAGAACGGCCACGGCTCCGATCAGACCGAGCAGTTCCTCAGGCAGCAGGTCGCCGATTACGGGCAGCGACTCTCGCAGACCGAGCAGCAGTTGGCAGATTTCAAGCGGCGTCACATCGGACTCGTGCCGGGCGACAAGGGTGACGCCTTCACCCAGCTGCAGTCGTACAACAGCCAGCTCGTTCAGTTGCAGGGAAGTCTCTATGTCGCCGAGCGCAAGCGCGACGCGCTCGCCGTGGAGATGAGAACCGGCCAGCAGTTCACCGCCGGTGGCGTGCCTGCTGCAACGGCGGGCGGCACCGTTGGGGGCGCGGCCCTCGATACCGAGCAGCAGATCGCCTTGGACCAGCAGAAGCTCGACCAGATGCTGCTGCAGTACACGCCCCAATACCCGGACGTGATCGCGTTGAAGCAGGCGATCCAGGAGCTCAAGGCGCGGCAGAAAGCAGAGATGGTCGCCGCACAGAAGGGAGACGTCGGAGCCGCCTCCGCGCTCGGTCTCTCGGCGAACCCCGTCTTTCAGCAACTGGAGGAGCAGTACAACGACGAGCAGATCGAGGTGGCCTCGATCCAGCAGCAGATTGCCAATTTGCAGCAGCAGGCGGCGGCCCTCAAGTCCAAGATCGGTGCCGCTCCGCAGGTCCAGGCGGAGTATGCTCAGCTGACACGCAATTATGAAGTCACCAGGAAGCAGTACGACGCGCTGCTCGCGAGACTCGACAGTACGCGGCTCGGGAAGCAGGCGGCGGCCACGGGACTCGTCGACTTCCAGGTGATCGATCCGCCGTCGGCCCAATACACGCCGGTTTCCCCCAAGCGGATACCCCTCATCGTCGCCATTTTCTTTCTCTCGATCGCCTCTGGACTCGCCGTCGCGTACCTGCTGCACATGCTGCGGCCGGTATTCGTGAGCGCGCGTCAGCTCGGTGAGGTCACCGGTTTGACCGTGCTCGGCGCGGTCAACATGGCGTGGGCGGACCGATACCGCACCGAGACACGCCGAAACAGCGTTCGCTACGCCTACTGGGCAGCCGGGCTGCTCATCGTCGGCGTGGCCGTGCTCTTGTTGCAGGGATACATTTCCAACGTGGTCGGGGAGCTTCTCGCATGAGCGTCGTTGAGAAAGCGATTCGCAAGCTTCAGGAGCAGAAGCAGCACCCGGCCGTAGACCCTGCTGTCGCGGGGGATGCGTCTCCGGCGCACGAACCCCTTCCCGCCCATTCCGCGGACGCTGCGCTGGCGGGGCGGCAGCCACCCATCGTGCTGGAACGCGGTGTGCTGCGCGCTGCGGGACTCCTGCCACCGGAAGAGGACACGGCGTTGCTGTCGCGCCAGTACCGCAAGATCAAGCACCCGCTGGTCGCCCAGGCCATTGGTCGCGGCGTGCCGCGCGCGCCCAAGGGCTATCTGTTGATGATCACCAGCGCCATGTCGGGAGAGGGTAAGAGTTTCACCGCGCTCAATCTGGCGTTGAGCCTGGCGATGGAAAAGGATCTGCACGTACTGCTCGTGGATGCGGACGTCGCCAAGCCGCAGTTGAGCCACATGCTCGGCCTCGGGGACTCGCAGGGGCTGCTCGATGTGCTACGCGATCCGCACCTCGACGTGGAGTCGCTTATCCGCACGACGGACGTTCCGACGTTGTCCTTCCTCCCCGCCGGGGTCGGCACGGAGGATGCGACCGAGCTTCTCTCCAGCTCCCGCATGTCGCAAATAGCAGACCTCCTCGGCCGGCACGACAGCCGACGCATCGTGATATTCGACTCGCCGCCGCTCCTGCAGACCACCGAATCGCCGGCGCTCACCCACGTGGTCGGACAGATTGTCGTCGTGGTCCGCGCGGACTCGACTCCTCAGCCGGTATTGCTCGATGCGCTGAAGACTCTTCAGGAGCATCCCTCCGTCTCGCTGGTGCTCAATCAAAGTACCCGGTCGGTTACTTCAGCGTATTATTATTACGGCTACGATTACGGCAGCGAGCGCCCGAATAGGGACAGTGCCTAGGGCTTGCTCGGTTCACCCGGGGGACTCAATTCATGCCGGAGAACGCTTTGGCGTGACGGGGATGTACAAACATGAACATCGACACACGTCATTTTTGTGTTGCGTTGCTGGCGTTGGGATGGCAGGGGCGCGCGATTGCCCAGCAGGTGGGTCAGCAGCCGACTCAACCGCCGACTCAGCCGCCGGGCGCCGCCCTGAACGCGCCGGTACAGCAGGCCGGGTATGTGGATCTGATGGGAGGGCTGGCGTACACCGACAACGCACTGCTCGCGAGCAGCCGACACAGCAGCGATGGCATCGCCACCGTCGGGTTCGATACCGATTACCGGAGAACGGGGAATCTCAGCCTGAATTTGCTGGGCGCTCTCGACCGTGTGCAATATCTGCGCGGCTCGTTCGGCGGCAGCTTCTATGGGCATTTCTTCGGCTCCGGCGTCCTGGGTCAACCCACGAATCTCCTGCAATGGCAGCTCAGCGACAGCTTCGGAGAGGAAATGACCAATCCGCTCGCCTCGCCCACGCCCGCCAACCTGCAGACGATCAACGATGTCGCCACGGGACCTCTGGTCAATCTGCATTTCGGGCTGACCAATCGCCTGACCCTGTTCGGCAACTTCTCGCGTGTCACTTTTCAGCGCTCCCCTTTCGACACCCAGACCTATCAGGGCGGCGCGCAGTTCCGGCATGCGCTCACCGGCGCCTCGAGCCTCTCGCTCGGGGCCAGCACCGCGCATACCCGCTACCTGGAAAGCGCCGCGGTGCAGAGTTTCCTCGGCGGCAAGTCTAGCGGCTTTGACATCCGTCAGGCCTCGCTGTCCTACGGGGCGCAATTCGTGCGCACCAGCGTCTGGCTGACAGCGGGTTACAATACGATCCAGTACGGAGGAGGTGCCACCCGCCATGGGGCGCCGCTCTTTGAGGTCAGGCTCAGCCGCCAGATCTCTCCCTTCTCGACCGTGTACGTAGGCGGCGGTCAGATCTACACGACCAACGGCAGCGCGCTGGGCTCGCCCGGTGCGCAGATCGGCCTGCAGACGGGCGGCGCGCAGAATGCCGGTTATGCAGTACCACAGCCTTTCAACCAGCGCTCCGCCGATGCGGGCTGGCTGTTTCAGCGCGCGCGCACCAGTGTGTCGCTCACCGGAACGTATCAAGAGGACATCTTCAACCAGACGAGTCTCACCCAGGTGAGCTCCACCGGCAATTCCAATCATCGGGACGAGGGGGTCAGCTTGAGCCTCGGGCGCAAACTGCGCCCGACATTGGCGGTGCAGTTGTCGGCAAATGGCTATTGGGTTCGCTATGGTCGGCTCCACGCGCAAACCCGTCGCGAGACCTTCCGGCTCAGCTTTTCCAAGCGATTCGCGCGGACGATGATCTGGTTCTACATTGAGCGGCGGCATCAGAGTGGCTCCCCGGGCAGCTCGAGCTTTCTCGCCTCGTCCTACAATGACGACCGGGTGGGCCTGTGCGTGACGTACGACCTG
>JAKAED010000221.1 GCA_021820105.1 Actinomycetes bacterium
GAGCCGTGTCAGCTCGTCTCTGAACCAGCTCTGATGCTGTCCGCTGCGACCCCTGGTCTGCCTGTCGGCCTCCGCCATCTCGTTCTGCTCCGTACCCGTGGGTGGTGTGGAGCAGTCATCATGGCAGCGGCCTACGCGGTTGTGCGGCGAGCCTGTAGCCGAACCCGAAGTGTGTGTGGATGAAGCTCCATTCAGGCAGGGCGGCATCGAGCTTCACGCGCAGCTTGCGGATGTAGACATCAACCGAGCGATCGCCGGGCCGCATCGCCCGCGACCACACGAGCTCGAAGAGTTCCTCCCGGGAGACGATCCGGTCGGCCCGGCGCGCAAGCTCGGTCAGGAGGCCGAGTTCCCTGATCGATAGCGCCAGCACGTGCCCATCGGCGCGTGCCAGGTGCTCTTCCGGGGCCAGCTGGAGAGGCCCGATCGTGAGGATTTCCGGCCGCTCAAAGGTGGTGACGGACATGCCGTGATGCTGCTGCCCCGCAGGTCCGACCGCGTTACCGCCTCGTTAAACGACTGTGAAGAGGCTGTGATCGGATCAGCGCCGACCCCGCTCCCGCTGGAGCGGGGCGGCGCACCCAGCGCCGCGCCTAGGCGACCAGCGCTGGTTGAAACACGATCTGGTCGCTCTCAGCGTCCGCCGACGCGATCTGCGTCGCGGGCAGAGACTCGCCGCCGTCCATTTCGGGCGCGAAGCGATAACCGACACCGAAGTGGGTGTGGATGTAATTCCAGTTGGGTGAGCCGGTGCGCAGCTTCTGACGGAGCTTGCGAACAAAGACGTCCACCGAGCGGTCGCCGTGAGCCATCGCATAGCCCCACACCCGCTCGTAGATCTCCTCGCGACGCAACACGCGATCGGACTGGGAGAGCAGGTTCAGGATCTCAAATTCGCGTGCGGTCAACTCGAGGCTGGCACCCCGCGCGTAGGCCTGGTACAGGTCGGGCCGGATCGTGATCTCACCAACGGTCGTGGACTGCTCAAGCTGCGGCATCTCAGCGCGGCGGTGGCGGCGGATCGATGCCTCAATCACGCAGATCAGTTCCTCGGCATGGCAGGGCTTGCTCATCCAGGCGTCGGCACCCAGACGCAGACCGCGCACACGCTGAGCAACCGATGACGGTCCGGTACAGACGATCACGGCCAGCCCCGGTAGGCGCGCGCAGACACGCTCCAGGTACTCCCAGCTGCCGGGACCCAGCACGGCCAGGTCAATCACCAGGGCGTTGAGCCGCATGCCCACCAGAGCATCGACGGTGACCGCGCTGGACAGCGCTCTCAGATCCCAGCCGAGTGCCTCGAGCCGGTTGGACAGAACCTGCATGAACCCGGGATCACGGTCGATGACCGCAAGCCGAAGGCGGTTGTTGGCGCGCTGAGCGGCTGCGGTGGCCGCATTCCCCATGAGCGCGTCGCTGGCTTCAGGCGACATGCGGCCAGCATAAAGCGTTCTCCGCGAAGGTCGTCACGCCGACGAGCGCCGGTAACAAGATCTTCACACGCAATTTGCAGCGATTACGCGGTCCGGCAAGCGCAACCGGGGGGTCCCAGGACAAGGTTGACGCGGGCCACGCCGCACCGCAAACGCAGTGGTTCTGTGCAACCTCTTACGGCCAGACGGTATTGTGCCCGCCCATGGCGTCCCGAAAAGAGCAGAAGGAACAGGCGCGCGCGGCGCGCATCGCACAGGAGCAGGAGGCCGCTGCCAAGGCGCAGCGTACCCGCCGCCTGCAGGTCTTTGGTGGTGTCATAGCCATCGCCGTTGTTGTGATCGTGGTCGTGATCGCCCTCTCGGTCGGAGGCAGCAAGTCCACATCCGGAAGCTCACTCACCACCGACGCCAAGGCCAAGGCGGCCGCCGCCTATGTCGCCACGGAGCTCAAGAACATCCCCCAGAGCGGAACGACGCTCGGCAGCCCCAGCGCCAAGGTGACGCTGACCTACTTTGGTGACCTGCAGTGCCCGATCTGCGCTGATTTCACAAAGGGGATCGGCGGTGGTGGCCTGCCGCAGTTCATCCAGAACGACGTCAGACACGGCAAGGTCAAGATCGTCTACCGCTCCTTCTGCACCGCCAGCTGCAACAACACGTCGGTCAGCAACCCGCAGCAGCTGTTCAACACCCAACAGGTGGCCGCCTACGCCGCCGGCAAGCAGAACAAGTTCTGGAACTATGCGGAGATCTTCTACCGCGAACAGGGCACTGAGGGCACTCCGTACGTGACCAGCGGTTACCTGTCAGGGATCGCCCAGGAGATCCCGGGCCTGAATATGTCCGCCTGGCAGAGCGCGCGCAAGGATCAGACTCTGCACACGCAGGTCAACACCGATAACAGTGTTGCCACCACTGACGGCATCCAGGCCACACCGGCGCTGGTCATCAAGGGCCCCAAGGGCATACAGAGCCTCGGGGCCGGGATCCTCACCTACGCTCAGCTCGAGGCGGGTGTCAAGGCGGTCTCGTGAGCGCCATGGCTGGACCGGCTGAACACCAGGTCGGGGGCGCCGGTTCGCGCCCTGATCGGTTGATGCTGGCGATCCTGATCTTCACCACGATCGGGTTCGCCGACGCGGCGTATCTCACCTACGTCCACTACCACG
Source organism: Actinomycetes bacterium (assembly GCA_021820105.1). GTDB lineage: Bacteria > Actinomycetota > Thermoleophilia > Solirubrobacterales > Solirubrobacteraceae > Palsa-465. The sequence goes on from JAKAED010000221.1 coordinate 2,606, forward strand.
GCTTCAGCGCCCTGGCCTGCTTCGGCGCCCACAGCGGCCATTCCAGCTGCCAGACGGTCCAGTCATCGCAATGGTCAGAGCTGGACGGCGTTCCGGTGGCGCTGCTCGGCCTGATCGGCTACGTGGGACTCTACGTCTCCTACCTTGTGGCCGCGCGGGTCAACGCCGAGCTCGGGCGTGCTGCCGCCTTTGGCATCGCCCTGATCGGCTTCGGCTTCAGCATGTACCTCACCTATCGGGAGATCTTCACGATCCACGCCATTTGCGAGTGGTGTGTCGGCAGCGCAGTCTGCCTGACCGTGCTCACCGTGCTGACCGCCGTCCGCTATCTGCGCGCCGGCACGGCTGGCACCTGAGCCGGTTCACAGCTTCTTCACCATCGCTTCCCCCGGTAGTAACGAGCTGGGGATCCGGGGTAGCGATGCTCGTGTGATGAACTTCCCGGCCAGCGGCGAGGGTGCCCTCGCCCGCGTAAACCTGATCTATGTCGGCCCCCTTGATGACGCGCATCGTGTCAGCGCGCTGGCGGAGGCGTTCATCTCAGCCCGCGAACACGACCCCCGCCTGCATCTGCTGCTGGTCGGTGACGGAGAACTGCGCAGCACTCTGATGGGACAGCTGGGCCACGGGGCGACGTTTCTTGGTGAGCTCGGGGGCTCGCCACTGCCCGAACTGGCTGAGCACCTGGATCTGCTGATCTCTCCCACCACGGCAGCGGACACCGCGCAGACGATCGCCGACGCGCAGCGCTGCGGCTTGCCAGTGCTCGCTGTGGAGGGCGGGAGCGCCGCGAGCCTGATCGAGAACGGCCGCAGCGGCTTCCTCGTGCCTGATTCCGGCACGGCCCTGAGCGACGCGATCCGCTGGCTCTCACGCCGTGCCACCCTGCGTGAGCGTCTGGCCATCGGCGGACGGGTGGCGACCGGCGGACGCGAGGCACCGCCTTACCGTGCAGGCACCGGGCACCCGTCCGGGCCGGAGCGGATCATGACTGCATGAGTTGGCGGACCACGCGCGCTGCCGCCCCGGTCGGGGCTGAGCCCAATCACGTTGCTGTGATCGACCTGGGTTCCAACTCGTGGCGTCTGGTCATCTACAGCTACTCCTCTAAGCCGCATTGGTGGAAGGAGACCGACGAGCTCTACGAGTCGGTCAGGATCGGCAGCGGCATGGCCGCGAGCGGTGCGCTGGGCGGGGACGCGATCAGGCGGGGCCTCGAGACGCTCGCCATCTTCTCCCGTTTCTGCAGCGCCAACGGAATGGATCAAAAGGACGTGCACGCGTTTGCCACCAGCGCGATCCGCGACGCGAGCAACCGTGACGAGTTTCTGGCGCTCGCGCGGGCGACCTGCGGTTACGAGGTTGAGGTGCTGTCGACCCGCGAGGAAGCGCACTATGGATACGTTGCGGCGGTCAACAGCACGACTCTCACGGACGGCGTCGTGTTGGACATCGGCGGCGGCAGCATGCAGTTGATTGATGTGCGTGCGCGAGCGGAGCACGCCAGCGCCTCCTTCCCGATCGGCGCTGTCCGGATGACGGAGTCTTTCCTCGCTGACGGCGACCCCAAGCGCCCGGTCCGCAAGAAGGACCTGCAGCGGCTCCGCCGCCATGTGACCGACACCCTGGTTGGCGCGGATTGGCTGAGCGGCCGTGGAGGCCAGA
>JAKAED010000065.1 GCA_021820105.1 Actinomycetes bacterium
TCACATGGCTGATGTGATCGCTCACGCTGCCGCTGTCGGTCACGGTCAACGTGATCGTGTAGGTACCTCCGGTCGCGTAGGCATGAGCGGTGGACACACCGGTTCCCGTCGAGCCGTCGCCGAAGTCCCAGGCGTACGAGGTGATGGTGCCGCTGGGATCGGATGAGGCCGAAGCGTCGAGCGTCACACCGAGGCCGGAGGGCACGGCCGTGAAGGACGCGGTGGGCGGCTGTGCGGGAGGCACCGTCTCATAGGCGCCGATGTCGCACGCCGCACCCTGCGGTCGCGTCATGCCGCGCTGATCCGTGGCCGGGCAGGTGGCGTTGTCGCCGGCATCAATCGCGGGGCTGCCCGACCCGAGTGCACGGGTATCGGTGGGGCCACCGTTGTTGACCAGCGCCCCCAGCAGCGGGTCGGCATTCTGAAGATCACCGCTCCCAGTGAACCCACAGCTGTTGTCACTTGAGAGGTTGTGCCCAAGACTCGACACGGCGGTATTGCAGTCCCCGCCCGTGTTGTCGGCAACGATCGTGTTGGTCACCTGCGACGGCGATGACCCGTAGATGAACACACCGCCGCCACCGCCCGCCGCGGCGTTGTGGCTTACCGTCGAACTCGTGAGAATCAGCGAACTGCCAGACGAGTAGAGGATCCCGCCTCCCTGGTTGGAGCTACCGCCCCCCGCCGTGTTGTTGGTGATCGTTCCGGCGACCACCGAGACGAGCGTGCAGAAACAGTCGATGCCGGCCCCGAGGGAGTACCCCAAACCGCTGGTGCCGGTGGTCGTGTTATCCGAGATCGTGCTCCGGACGATCTTGACCGTCCCGTTCGCGTCAATCCCGCCCCCAGAAGTGCCGGCGGTATTACCCGACACGGCACTGTCCGTGAGGTCGAGTTCACCACCGCCGTCAACCTGAATCCCCCCGCCCACATCAGCGCTGCCACCGGTGATGGTCACACCGCTCACCGCCGCCGTCGCACCGCTGGAGACGTGCAGCACCTGACTCTGTGACTGGGCATCGATCGTCGTCGAGCGCGCGCCGGCACCCACAATTGTCAGATCCCTCGTGATATTCAAGCTCCCCAGGCTGAGCTGATAGACCCCCGCCGGAACGCTGACCACATCACCCGCGGTCGAGTACAGCACCGCATCCCGCAATGTGCACACCGACGCACAGGAACCATCATTGGCATCAGCGGTGGTCGTCACCGTGAGCGTCGCCCCAGAAGCCGACCCAACCAACCCCAACCAACAAACCAATACCACAAAAGCCCCAACCAGCCCCCGCCAACCACCTGAAATCCCCATCAAAAACCCCGGTCCCAATCCCAAGACGCCCCCGTGCGGGCCCAACAGTGCGTATTTATACCCGAAGGTGTACGGGCCGTGCGCCAGACTTAAATTTCAGCTCATCGAGCGGCAGGATCACCTTCCGAGACCGCAACCGACGCGCCAGCGAAACATCGCCGCGCTGAAGCGGTGTGGCTGAACGTGACGTACCGACCAACAGGGGCGGCCTCACGGCAGATCCTTTCAGTTACGCTCGCATACTCCGACACGCCATGCAGAGCTCACAACCCACACGCACGCTCGAGCTCCTTGAGCGGCTGATTGCACACCCCACCGTCGTGCGCACGCCCAACGTTGAACTGATGGCTGATGTCGCGGAGCAGCTGAGCGCCATGGGCGCGCGCGTTGAGGTGATGCCGAGCACCCGGCCCGATGCACAGAATCTGCACGCGGTGTTTGGCCCAGCCGATGCGGAGGGCGCAATCCTGCTGTCCGCGCACACAGACGTGGTCTCGGTCGAGGGCCAGCCGTGGACGCGCGACCCCTTCAAGCTGGACGTGGACGCGGGGCGCGCCTACGGACGTGGCAGCACGGACATGAAGGGCTTCATCGCGGCGGCGCTCGCGGCGATCGAGGGATTCGACCGCAGGCGCCTGCGTCGTCCCGTCGAGCTGGCGCTCTCAAGCGACGAGGAGGCCGGCTGTGTGGGCGTCAGACCGCTGCTCGACAGCCTTGCTGTGCTGTCGAGCAGACCGGCGCTCGTCCTGGTCGGTGAGCCCACGGAGATGCGGGTGGTCGACCACCACAAGGGCAAGGCGGCGCTGCGGGTGACGCTGCGCGGCCGGGCCGCCCACTCCGGACTGCCTCACCTCGGTGTCAACGCCGTGGCCTACGCCGGCCGCTTGATCACAGAGCTCCTGGAACTCCAGGACGAGCTGACCCGCGGTCCACGCGAGGAGACCTTCCTGGTTCCGCACTCAACGGTCGGGGCCGGCCCGATCCGCGGCGGCACCGCCCTCAACATCGTCCCCGACGCGTGCCTGCTGGAGATCGACATCCGCTGTGTGCCGGACGTGGATCCCAGCATCCTGGTCGCTCGCGTGGAGGCGATCTGCGGCGAGCTTGAGCGGGAGATGCAGTTGCGCGCGCCAGAGTGCGCGGTCAGCGTGGAGCAGTTTGCCGGTTACCCGGGTCTGCGCTCATCCTCAGCGGGCGAGCTCCCGCAGCCGCTGCGGGAGCTCGCCGCAAGCGGCATCGGTGGCGTGGACTACGGCACTGAGGGCGGCCTGTATCAGCAGCGGCTGGAGGTGCCGGTGGTTGTCTGCGGCCCGGGCAGCATGAGCGACGCGCACGGCCCGGACGAGTCGGTCGCATTGGACCAGCTCGTCCGGGCTGAAGCGCTGATCACAGGGCTGCTGCACGAGCTCTGCTGAGCTGGGCGTCAGTCCAGCCAGGTGCCATCGGGGCGCAGCCGCTCAAGCACCGAGGTAAGCCCGTCAACCAGCTCGTCTGCTTCAGACCGCGTCATCGACAGCGGCGGGGAGAGCACGACGTTGTGCCCACAGTTGCGCACGATCAGGCCGGCGTCGTGCCGCGCCACGTCCTCCACCGGAGGTGTGACAAGCAGCGGTTCGCGGGAGTCCCGGTCGCTCACCAGTTCCAACGCGAGCATCATGCCGACACCGCGTACCTCACCCACGATCGGCAGTGACTCAAGTGACCGCAGCCGGTCGAGCAGGTACTGGCCGGTGCTTCGAGCCTGCTCGAGCAGTGACTCACGCTCGATGATGTCGAGGTTTGCGAGCGCGACGGCGCACGCCGTTGGATGGCCGTTGTAGGTGTAACCCATGGGGAACCCGTGGTCCCGGGCCAGCGCCTCAGCCACCGCCTCGGAGACGAGCACGGCGCCCAGGGGCATGTACCCACTGGTGATGCCCTTGGCTGTGACGATCACATCGGGCTGAACCCCAAAGTACTGCGAGGCGAACCAATTGCCCGTGCGGCCGTAGGCCGTCACCACCTCATCAAAGATCAGCAGGATCCCGTGAGCGCTGAGCAGCTCACGGACGCGCGGCCAGTAGTCGGCCGGCGGCACGATCATCCCAGCGACACCCATGATCGGCTCACCGATCATCGCGGCGATCCGGTGCGCACCGATCTCCTCAATCGTCTGCTCCAACTCCCGCAGGCAGAACTCGGTCGGGTCCTGCCCGTCAAACAGCTCCGACCGGTACGGCCACGGCGGCGTCACATGCCGTACGTCCGGGAGCATCGGCCCAAACCCCTCGTGGTAGATGGGGAAGCCGGTGGCGGACCCGGAGCCGTAGCCGATCCCGTGGTAGGCCTGATGGCGGGCGAGGATCCAGGTGCGGTTCGACTCACCGCGGCGGTGGTGGTAGTAGCGCGCCATCTTGATCGCCGCCTCGTTGCCCTCTGAGCCGCCGCTGGTGAAGAACACGCGCCGGATGCCGTCGGGCGCGATCGACACGAGCCGCTCAGCGAGCTCGATCGCACGCTCGTTCGAGAACTCCCAGAACGACATGAAGTACTCGAGCTGGGACATCTGAGCGGCGGCCACGTCGGCGATCTCCTGACGTCCATGCCCAACCTGCGCGAGCCAGAGGCCGCCCGTGGCATCCAGATACTCGCGGCCCTCGACATCACGCAGGCGGCAGCCGTCCCCCTCGCGCATGATCACGCGCTCTTTGACGCTGCCTGATAGGTAGGGATGGATCAGCAGGTCACGGTCGCGCCGTGCAAGCGTCTCGGCGTCAGCGAGCGTGGAGGACGGTTCGGTCATGGGAGCTCCAGATGTCCGGGGTTGACGCAGACGATGTCTGCGGTCGTTGGAGGTGTGTGTAGCGGAGAGCGGTCACTGATCTGAATGGGTTTGACCGCTGAGTTGGTTCGGCCTGCTCGATGCAGTGGGTTTGATCGTGGTTCGTCCGGCAGGCGCTTCAAGGCTTGATCACCTGCCCACCGATGACAACCCCGCCGATCGCCTGCTGGCCGATGGCCAGCGTCAGCTCATTTGGGTGATCAAACGGCAGGATCGTCAGGTCGCCCCGTTTGCCAACCTCGATCGAACCGCGATCGTGATTGCGGCGCAGCGCGTAGGCGGCATTCAGCGTGGCCGCCACGATCGCCTCCCCCGCAGTCATCCGAAACCAGGGTGCGGCCAGCCCGATGGTCAGCGCCAGCGACGTGGCGTGGATCGATGAGCAGTAGTCAGTCGCAATCGCCACGGGAACTTCGGACTCAATCAGCAGCCGTGCATTGGCACGTCGAGAAGTCATGTAGATGAGTTCCGCCTGAGGAAGCAGGACGGCGACCGTGTCACAGGCTCCGACCTCCCGGATCTCCTCATCCGGTGTGTAGGTGAGATGCTCCGCCGAGACCGCCCCACCAGCCACGGCGGTGCGCCACCCCTCAGACGGCGCCCAGGCATCCGCGTGAGCCTTGGCGGGGATCGCATGGCGCCGTGAGGCGTCAAAGAGTCGCGCCGCCTGATCGGGAGTGAAGAGGCCCTGCTCGCAGGTGATGTCGTGGAACTCCGCGATCCCCTGCTCGATCACGCGCGGGAGCGTCTCCTCCACCTCAAGGGTGTAGGTGTCTGCGTCAACGCCCTGTGGCACCACGTGCGCACCGAGATAGGAGATGACCAGCCCCAGCGGTGTACGCGCGCGGCTGCGCTCCAGCAGTTCAAGCTGGTGCAGCTCACTCTCCGGGGTCAGGCCGTAACCGGACTTCACCTCGAGCGTCGTGACCCCGCCAGCGAGAATACGCGCGTACGCGCGATCAAGTGCGCTGTCCAGCTCCCCCTCGTTCGCGGTCCGGGTGGCAACCACGGTCGACCAGATGCCACCGCCGGCTGCGGCTATCTCCTCAAGCGACGCCCCGGCCAGCCGCAGCTGGTACTCCGCATGGCGGCTGCCTGAGAACAGCGGGTGTGAGTGGCACTCGATGAGCCCCGGCAGGACGGTCATCCCAGACGCATCCACGGTCGGCACCGGATCGCCGTACTGTCGCAGCAGCTCCGCTGTGGGTGCCACCGCGACGATCACACCGTCGCGGATCGCCACGGCGCCGTCAGCGAGCAGATCAAGCTCGCCCTGCTCGGCGCCGCGTCGCGGCGCACCGTGATCTCTGATCCGCGCCAGCTGGGACGCGTTGATGACGTTCAGGTCGTTCATGAGACGGCAGGGGCACGCAGCTCGCCCGCCCCGATCGCCGGCGGCGGCGTACTCGCGTCGGCGCCGTTCTCGAGTCCGGCGTAGCGCCGCACCAGATCAGCGGGGTACTCAAAGTCGTAGTTGTTGTAGACCGCCAGCAGATGTGAGAAGGGCGGCGCCTGGGCGAACAGCTGGAAGGTGAGCCGGTGCCCGGCGTAATCAGAGTTCAGGAGGTCACGCGCAAAGGCGAACAGCCGACGCCGCTCCTCTGCATCGATGTCGCCGATGCTGAGGTACTTGCTGAGCCACGGCTCGGTCTCCGGAGAGTCGAAGCAGGCCGCTGCCGGCGTCACGCACAACTGTCCGCCGCACAGCTCGCGCGCAAGGTGCATCATCGCCGGCAGCTGGGAACAGGCCAGCACCCGGCCGGTGTAAAGCAACTGCTGGTTGGGCATCAGCAGGCCACCGGGGCTGCGCTCACCCAGCTCGATCGCGGCGGTCAGGTGTGCGTTGATGCCCTCACGGAAACAGACGAGTTGGGCGATCTTCTCGCGGACGCCCTGGTGCATCTTCACGCCGGTCTGAACCGCGTTTGTGTAAGCCAGCCCGACGAGCAGGTCCGCGAACCGCAGATGCCGCTGCACGAACGGGAACATGCTGTACCGGTGAAGCGTCGCCCGGATGAACGCCGCCGCCGCAGTGTGGCGGTAGAACAGCACATCCTCCCAGGGAATCTCCACGTCGTCGAAGATGATCATCACGTCGATCTCATCGAAGCGGTTGGCCAGTGGGTACTCGCCGTCACTCCCCCGTCCGGCGAATGAGGAGCGACACACATGCCTGATGCCTGGGGCGGCCATGTCCGCGATGAAGCCAACCGCGTAGTCGGAGAGTTCCGCGTTGCCCCAGTCTCCGATCGTGGGCTTGACAAAGGCCTGATTGGCGTAGGCGGCCGCTGTCTCGAACTTGGCGCCGCGGACGATGATCCCGCGTGAGTTCTCACCCACGACCCGCAGAAGCACATCGGGATCCTGATCCTGCGGACGCTTGGAACGGTCCCCCTTGGGGTCGGTGTTGGCGGACACGTGGAACGGATCCTCAAGCGCGGCGCGGCGCACATGCGTGCGGATGTGTTCGGAGAACGCAGGGTTGATCTCGTTGAGCACGTCCTGGCCGTCGTAGAGCGACCACATCTCACCCACCGTCTCATCACCGACGCGGGTGACGATGCCACCCAAGTCGTCCATCACGACATCCACCGCTGCCCGCTTGGCGAGCCAGTCCTCCTTGTCAAGCGGCAGCTTCGAACCGGTTGGGCAGCGCTCCCCCGTCTCGTTGTCGACGTAGGACATGACGGCGCTGGTGGCGTCCTCGTGCGCGAGGTCATAGATCCGCGCGCGCGCATCCACGATCGGCTTCAGCGAGGGATGCGTCGTGACGTCACGCACGCGCTCGCCATCAATCCACACCTCCCGCCCGTCACGGATCGACTCACGGTACTCATCGCCGGTTCTGATCATGTATTTCCCGCATTCTGAAATAGAGGTCCAAATGATAAAAATCTCGCGGGACCGTCCGGAACGGCTGCGGCCCCGCCTTCTGCCAAGAGCTCAACCACAGATCGGGACCTGCGATGACCGCCACCACACCTGAGTTCGATTACGTGATCGTCGGCGGAGGAACCTCCGGCCCGGTGCTGGCCGCACGCCTGTCCGAGGATCCGGAGGCGACGGTCTGCCTGATCGAGTGGGGGCCCAGCGATCAGAGGGAGCCGCGGGCGCTGCAGCTGCTGCGCTGGGCTGAGATGCTCGAGTCGGAGTTTGACCTGGCCTACAGGTCGGTGCCGCAGCCGCGCGGAAACTCGCACATTGTGCAATCGCGGGCACGGATTCTGGGAGGGTGCTCCTCCCACAACACGATGATCGCCTTCCGCCCGCCGCTGGCGGACCTGCGTGAGTGGGAGGCGCTCGGGGCAAGCGGCTGGGGTGAAGACTTTGCCGCCTACTACGACCTGCTCCTCACCAACATCGTCGCGGTCGCGCCCGAGCATCGCAACCCGTTCCTGCAGGACGTGATCGAGACGGCCGCGGCGGCGCTCAACATCCCGCTGCGGGAGTCCTGGAACGACACCCAGTGGACGGACGGCGCAGGGTTCCTGGAGCTGGGTTACTACCCGGAGACGGGAGTTCGTTCGTCTGCCTCGGTTGACTACCTGCATCCGATCATGGGGCGGCGCTCCAACCTGACGACGTTGCTCGAGACGAGGGTCACCCGGGTCCTGATCGATGCCCACCGTCGCGCCGAGGGCGTGCAGATGCGGCTTGCCGACGGTTCCGTCGCCGAGGTCAGGGCCAGACGCGAGGTGATCCTCTGCGCAGGCGCGATCGACACACCGCGGCTGCTGCTGCTCTCCGGCGTGGGACCCGCCGAGGAGCTCGCCACCGCCGGCGTGACGGTCGTGCACAACCTCCCCGGAGTCGGCAGGAACCTCATGGACCACCCTGAGGGCCTGCTGGTGTGGGAAGCCTCCCGTCCGGTCCCTGAGCTCGCGGCCAGCCAGTGGGACGCGATCATCGCCACCCGCCTGGACGCGGAGCGCGAAGCCGCTGACATCCTCTGCCACATTCCGCTGCTGACCCTGGCTGAGAACGCCGAGCGACTTGGCTTCCAGACGCCACGCCACAGCATCACGCTCACCCCCAACGTGGCCAGGCCGCGCAGCCGTGGCCGCGTCTGGATTGGGTCGGCTGACCCCGACCAGCCGCCGCTGATCGACTACGGCTACTTCACCGACCCGGACGGACACGACGAACGAACGCTGCTTGCCGGAATCCGGATGGGCAGGCAGCTCGCGCAGACTCAGCCAATGGCCGGCTGGATCAAGCGGGAGGTGTTCCCCGGAGCGGAGGTGCAGGAGGACAGCGAACTCTCCGCACTGGCGCGTCAGGCTCACCATACGGTCTACCACGTCTCGGGCACGTGTCGGATCGGAGCCATCGACGACCCACTGGGGGTCGTCGACCCGCAACTGCGCGTGCGGGGCATCGACGGCCTCCGCGTGGCCGACGCATCGGTCTTCCCCACCCTCACAACGGTCAATCCGGTCATCACGGTGTTGATGGTCGGTGAGCGTGCCGCCGACCTGATCAGTGGGCGACTCCGCACCAGTTGACCGCAGCCAGCGCCAGCGCCTGAGCACAGGCCACCAGATCAGCCACCGAGACATGCTCGTCGATGCCATGCTGCCCGTGCGGGGTTGGCCCGTAACCAACCACGGCTCCCGCATCCGCGCGCATGAAGCTTGCGGCATCAAACCATGAATCGGTGAAGCCGAGCTTCGGCTCCCGGCCGCTGCGACGGCTCGCCTCGCTCATGACCTCGACGATCGGGTGCTCGTTGGGAATCTCAAATGGCGGCAGATCCGGACCCCACACCAGCTCCGGGGGGTTCTCTGCCAGCCACGGATCCCGATCAGTGGCGGCCCGGATCGCGGCCTCCACCTCGTTACGCACGCGGCCCCCGTACCCGTGCTCGTCAGCGGCGGCCGGCAGGTAGCTGATGTTGAGCGTGACCTCGCAACGTGCCGGATAGTTCACGAACCAGTCGCCACCATGGATGACAGTGGGAGTGATGCTGCCCGGTGCCAGGTAGGCGTGCTCCTGCTGGGCCCACCGCTGACCAAGCTCGTGGACAGCTCCAAGCACGATCTCCGCCTTTTCGATCGCGTTCACAGCGCCACCCTCTCGCCAATGGGGTTGTCTGATCTCCACATGGCCGGAGCGTCCTGCGACGATCACCTTCACCGAGATGGACCCACGGCTGGCGAGATAGATCTCTGCATCGGTGGGCTCCGGGCAGATCCCGGCATCGGCGGCAACGCCGTCAGCGACACACGCGAGGCTGCCGCATCCGGATGATTCCTCATCACTGTTGGTGTTGACGATCAGGTCTCCGCCCAGCCTGACCCCAAGACGGGCGAGGGTCTCAGCAGCAAGAACCATGCAGGCCACGCCACCCTTCATGTCGCAGGCTCCACGTCCGTAGAGCCTGCCGTCACGGACCTCAGCTCTGAACGGATCTGACGACCAGAGATCAAGCGGTCCGGGAAGCACCACGTCAATGTGGCCGTTGAAGAGCATCGACGGGCCGCCGCCGGCGCCGGCGAACGTGGCTGCCAGCTGAGGGACTCCCACGAACGTCAGTCCAGTCGGCAGCTGTGGGTTGTCCGCGAGCTTGGCGGCGTCCGGCTCCCACAGCCGGATCGCCGCTCCCGCACGCTCCAGTCTGGCGGCCAGGTACTCCTGCAGCGCGCGCTCCTGCTGCGGCTGGTCGCCGTGCTCGCGCACCGGGGTGTGGAAGTTGATCAGGTCTGAGGCCAACTCCACAAGCTCCGCCTCGGAGTTGGCAATCGCCTGGAGAATCTCGGTCTCCAGGCGATTGTCGACGGTGGTCATCAGAGCCTCAGGCCGCGCCGGACGTCAGCGCGGTGAAGGCCTGTTCAATCCACTTGATCTGCGTCGTGTTGTAGATCGGCGCCGGGATTCCGAGCGACTGGAAGTTCGGCGGGGAGAACGCCATCTGGATCGCGTGCGTCGGCGCGACCTTGGCGGCCTCGAGCTTCTGCATCGTCAGCCCCTTGAGCATCGTCTGGTAGCCAACGTCGCGGAAGTTGTCAATTGCGCTCTGCTCCTCAAGGAAGTGGTTGAGGAACAGGTGCGCCAGAACCGGGTTCTTGGCTGTCCGCGGAATCAGCCACTGATCGTTGAGGATGAGACCCTTGCCGTTGGCGGGGAAGTAGTAGCTGACGGATGACAGCGGCACGTTCTTGCTGAGGTAGTGAGGCACCACCTCCATGTCGCCGTTGAAGCAGAAGGCCAGGTGCTCGGAGCCGGTGCCAAGCTGCTGGAACGCGGTGTACTGCCACTTCGCGTCCTTGATCAGGCCGATCTGATGGGCGGCCTCGTTGATCTCGGCCTGGGTGAGCGTCTCAAACGACGTCTTACCCATGCGGATCAGCGCCATTGTCATGGCATCTTCCGGATCCGCGTTGCAGAGGCCGACCGGCGAACCACCGTGCTGGTTCCAGAACACATCCCACGGGTTCTTCATGCTGGCCGGGTTGATCTTGATCAGGTCGTTGCGCCAGCCGATGCCAAAGGTGTTGATGAAGTTCGGCGTCGAATAGCGGGCACCCTTGTCATACCAGGGGTCCCCGGCTGCCGGAATCACGTTGTTGAGGTTCGGGATGTAGCTGTGATTCAGCGGCTGGATCAGCTTTGCAGCCACCAGCTGGACGATCTGTTGCGCCGAGGGGACCCAGACGTCCGGCGTGATGGCGCGCGATGCGACCTTGTTGACCGCCTCGTCAGTTGTGGCGAATGTCGTGACGTGTGCCTTGACGCCGTACTTCTTCTCGAAGCTGCTGACCACGGCGGGGCTCAGGTAGTACGCCCAGTCGTAGATGACCAGCGGGCCCTTCTCCGGCTTGAGCCCGGACTTGATCGGCTTGTTGTCGGAGAAGATCGGGAGCGTGATCGGCTTGTCCTTTGAGGCAAGCGTGTAACTGGGTCCGCGGCTCTTGAGGATGCTCGCCGGGCTGCCCGCAGCCCGCGCGCCGGTCACGCGCGAGGCGTCCAGCAATACGCCTGCTCCTGCCAGCGCAAGCGATCCCTGCCCGGCCTTGCGCAGAAGCGTGCGTCGGGTCATGTCCTGTCCGGCTGACTGCGGAGCGCCATGCTCGTTGCTCATCTCTTCCCCTTGCTGGTTGTCTTTTGGGTGGGTCATGCAGCCTGTGCCGCAACCGGCGGCAGGATCCTCAGTGCATCCGGAGGCAGCTGCACCTGCACAGCGGTTCCCTGCTGGTAGTCGTGTTCAGTCCCGTCGTTGTGGGTGAGCGCCTGCAACTGCCCGCCGCTGGCGAGCCGCACGATCACCTGCGTCGCGCTGCCCATGTAGACCACGCGCTCGACCATTCCCGGCAGCTGGTTGGCGCCGGCGCTGGCGTAGTCCAGGAGGCGCACCCGCTCCGGGCGCACCACGCATTTCACTTCTCCACTCAGGCTCATCTCGCCCATGTGTGCGTTGAGGGCGAATTCACCGATGCGGAGCCGGCAGGCATCACCCTGGCGACCGTCGACAGAGGCCTCAAGCAGATTGGAGACACCCAGGAAGTCGGCGACGAACTCGGTTGCCGGCTCCTCATACACCTCGCGCGGGGAGGCCACCTGCTCGACCCTGCCGTTGTTCATGACGGCGATCCGGTCACTCATCGTGAGCGCCTCCTCCTGGTCATGCGTGACGTAGACGAAGGTGATCCCGACGGTCTGCTGCAGTGACTTCAACTCCAACTGGAGCCTGCGCCGAAGCTTCGCGTCCAGCGCCCCGAGCGGCTCGTCCAGCAGGAGCACCGACGGTCTCAGCACGAGCGCCCTAGCAAGCGCGACCCGCTGCTGCTGACCCCCTGAGAGCTGGGCCGGCCGGCGAGTCGCAAGGTGGCCGAGTTGCACCAGCTCAAGCGCCTCGTGCACCCGCTGTTTGAGCTCGGCGCGAGCCACATGCTGGCGCCGCAGACCAAAGGCGACGTTCTCAAACACATTCAGGTGCGGGAAGATCATGTAGTTCTGAAAGACCGTGTTGACGTGGCGCTTGTTGGCCGGCGTCCCGCTCATCTCAACGCCGTCGAGGATGATCTGACCAGAGGTTGGGTGTTCAAAGCCGGCGATCATCCGCAGCGTCGTGGTCTTCCCGCAGCCGGAGGGCCCGAGCATCGAGAAGAACTCGCCGGCCGCCACCTCCAGGTGCATGTCCTTGACGGCCACGAAGTCATCAAACGCCTTGGTCAAGGCAACAATGTCGATATGGCCGCCGGCCATCTCGTTCACCACCCTCCCTCGTTGGTTGCTGGAACGGTCGTGATCGGCGGTGCGGTGAGCTCCGGTTCGGTCTCAAGCGCGCCAAACTGCTCGCGCTGAACCAGGAAGCGGTAGCCGAGGAAGCTCAGCCCCGCGATCAGGATCGTCGTGACGGCCATCACCACGGCCATGGCGTTCAGGACGGGTGTCGCCCCGCCTCGGGTCGCGTTGTAGATGACCATCGGCACTGACTGCGTCGCGGAGGTCGACGACATGTACTGCGTGATCACGAAGTCATCAATCGAGACGGCGAAGGTGACAATCGCGGAGGCCAGGATCGCGGGCTGCAACAGAGGCAGCAGCACCAGCCTGATCGCACCGAGCGAACTGGCACCCAGATCCGTCGCGGCCTCCTCAAAGCCGATGGGAATCGACGTGAGCCGTCCGCGCGTGATCACCACCACCAGGGGCAGGATGAAGGTCACCTGCCCCACGACCTGAGCCGGAGTGCCCAGCGACACGAACGTCAGGAGCCGTGTCACAAGGAAGAACATCGCCAGTGACAGAACAAGCTCCGGAACCACGAGCGGGACCGTCGCAAGCAGCGACAGGCCGCGGGTTCCTCTGCCACGCCAGCGGCTCAGCAGGACGGCCAGCGAGACCCCCAACGGCACCGTGATCAGGACGGCCAGGCCCGCCAACAGCAGACTGTGGGTGATTGCACCCGCATAGGTGCTGTTTCTGAACACTGAGTGAGGCCCGATCCACCACTGCAGGGAGAAGCCCTGCCAGATGCTGCGGGAGTAGCCGCGATTGAAGGAGAAGAGGAAGGCAACGCCCACCGGCAGCAGCGACCAGGCGATGTAGGCAACGACAACCGCCCCGAGCATCAGGCTGCCCAGTGATCTGCCCCGCAGCCGGCTCATCGCACAACCACTCCATTCGCGCGCGCTGAGCTGCGCAGGTAGGGAAGCAGCAGCAGGGTCAGGAAGCCGATCAGGAGCAGGGCCTGGGCGGCCGACGTTGCCTGACCGGACTCGCTCTGTGCGTAGCTGTTGATCAGCGTCCCGACCATGGAGGTGGAACTGGTGCCTGAGAGCAGCCCGTTGGTGAAGTAGTCACCGAACATCGGCAGCGCCACGATCACTGAACCGGCGAGGATGCCCTGCGCAGAGAGCGGCAGGGTGACACGCACGAAGGTGGCTGTGCCACTGGCCCCAAGATCCGCTGCAGCTTCCAGGTATCTGGTGTCAAACCGTGCGAGAGATGCGTAGAGCGGAAGGATGAAGTAGGGGATCCAGCCGTAGATCAGCCCCAGCACGACGGTGACCGACATACCGTTGAGCCAGTTCACCTGCGAGCTGATGATGCCCAGATGCAGCAGCACCGAGTTCACCCAGCCGCCCGGTGAGAGCAGCCCAACCCATGCGAGCATGCGCAGCATGTAGCTGACCAGCAGTGGGATCACCAGCAGCACCAGGAGCGGTCCCTTGGTGCGTCGGGCTCGCACAGCCGTGAAATAGGCCACGGGATATCCAATGAGGATGCAGGCCGTCAGGGAGATCGCGATGTAGATGCAGGTCCGCAGGAAGAGATGCCAATCGCCGCCGCCAAATGGATTGAAGGAGGAGGTGACCTGCCCCAGCACCGTGAAGTTCCAGTGCAGCGGACTCCAGGCCGGGACCGGCGTCAACAGGATCGGATCCAAGCCGCCGGCCGCGATCGAGACCAGGGCGTAGAGGCCCACGGTCACGAACAGCGCGAGCCAGATGAGGCCCGGTCCGCCCAGTGCCAATAGCTGTCGTCGCGGATGCATCTCTGCTCAGTACGCGATCCAGGTCGTCTTCAACGCTGTGAACTTGTCCATCGCGTGCAGCGACAGGTCGCGCCCGATGCCCGACTGCTTGAAACCACCGAACGGGGTCTGCGGGCTCAGGCGGTCGATCGTGTTGACCGAGACGGTGCCGGCACGCAGTCTCGAGGCGACGCGCAGTGCCTTGGACATGTCGCGCGTCCAGACGTTGCCGGCAAGCCCATAAATCGTGTCGTTGGCGATCTGCACCGCCTGTTCCTCATCTGAGAAGGTGAGCACGGCGAGCACCGGGCCGAAGATCTCCTCCTGGGCGATCCGGGCACCGGGCTGGACGTGATCAAAGAGCGTCGGCTCGAGGAAGGCTCCGGCTCCGTCGACGCTGACCGCCTCCCCACCCAGCACCAGGTCGGCCTCCGCCTCGCCCGCCCGGACGTATCCGAGCACCCGCTCCAGATGCTGGCGGTCCACGAGCGCTCCCAGTCGCGTGGCTGGGTCCAGTGGGTTGCCGGGGCGGATCTCAGCCGCTCGCGCGACGATCCTTTCAACCAGCTCGTCATGGATGCTCGCTTCCACGAGCAGCCTTGAGGCCGCGGAGCAGATCTCGCCCTGATTGCAGCCGAAGATGTCAAAGACCGCCATGTCGGCCGCGTGGTCAAGATCGGTGGTGTCGGCAAAGACCACATTCGGGCTCTTGCCTCCGGTTTCCAGCCAGACGGCCTTCATGTTCGACTGACCCGCGTAGGTCAGGAAGAGCTTGCCCACCTCCGTGGAGCCGGTGAACGTGATGCAGTCCACATCCATGTGCCGGCCGAGGGCCGCGCCGGCGCGCTCACCAAAGCCGGGAACCACGTTGAGGACGCCATCCGGCAGCCCGGCCTCACTCGCGAGTTCCGCCAGCCGCAGCGCGGAGAGCGGTGACTGCTCCGCCGGCTTGAGCACGACACTGTTGCCCGCCGCCAGTGCCGGACCGAGTTTCCAGGCGCACATGTCAAGCGGGTAGTTCCAGGGGATGATCGCCCCAACCACGCCAACCGGCTCCCGGGTGACGAGCACCAGGTCCCCCGGTGCCGTGGGCGCAACCTCTCCCCCGAGCTTGTCAGCCGCCTGGGCGTAGTAGGCGATCACTGAGCTGGCAAAGGGCACATCGGTGCCAAAGGAGTCGGTGATGGTCTTCCCCATGTCGAGCGTGTCGAGCAGGGCGAGTTCCTCACCGTGTTCGATGATCAGCTCAGCGAGCCGTGTCAGCACCGCTCCGCGCTGCTGCGGCGCTGCGCGCGACCAGACACCGGACTCAAAGGCCATCCGTGCGGCTCGCACGGCGCGGTCCACATCACCCTCCCCGCAGGAGGCGACAGGCGTCAGCAGCCGGTCGGTGGCGGGATTGATCGAATCAAATGTCTCGCCCGTGAGCGAATCGACAAAGGCTCCGTTGATGAAGGCCTGCGTGCGAAATGTGAGCGACGCTGCACGCTCTGACCAGCGGGTCATTGACGTCGCCGTCATGTTTCCCGCATTTTGGTAAACTCTCCCATGTACGTATCGTATCCCAGGCGTTTACGACATGGCAAGCTCCATTTGGAACGTTTTCACTATCCGCCTGCACAAATGGACATCGGGAGCAGGCCGCGGAACCACCGCCAGGAGGCCGCACCCCGGCTGCATCAAGGCCGCAGGCAGGTTGCATGAAGACCGCAGCCGGAGGCCGCGGAGCGAGCCGGGTGACGGCGGCGCTCAGACGCCGGCGCTGAAGCTCGGCAATCCGTAGCCCAGCGCGCGCGCCGCGCTCTGCGCGGCCGCGACTGTCACTTCCCTGATGCGCTCCTCAAACTCCGGCGAGTGCCGGCTGATCGGGGTGGCCACGCCGATCGAGGCAAAGGCATATCGCCCATCCTGATCCAGGAGCGGAGCCGCCACGGCAAACGCGCCGTCGTAGGTCTCCTCCCAGCTGAAGGCCCACCCGCGCCGGCGGATCTCCGCCAACTGCTGTCGGATCATGTCCACATCCATGATCGTGCCCGCCGCCAGCCGCTCAAACGGCATCGCCAGCACGCGCTCGATCAGCTCATCCGGCTGATATGCGAGCAGCACCTTGGCGGTGGCTCCCGCCCGCAGTGGTACGGACACGCCCACCTCTGAGGTGACCCGCAGCTTGCTGGACGACTCATGTCCGGCGATGTACCGCGCACGGCCCGCGTGAAATTCAGGCACCGCGAACATCGCCAACTCGTTTAGCTCAACACTCAACTCACGCACGATCGGGTTCAGAACGGCGGTCAGATCAAGGGCTTCGCTGGCCCTGTTCCCAAGGCGAACGGCGGCGATGCCGAGCTGGTAACGGCCGTCCTCGCGGCGCAGCAGATATCCGGACTGCTCAAGGCTGCGCAGGATCCGGTTCAGCGTGGTGGATGGCATGCCGAGCTGATGACGCAGCTCAACCTCAGCCCACACCGGCGTGTCGAGCTCAAACGACTCGAGTACACGCAGCGCCTTGTCAAGCACCTTCGGTGCCTCAAGCGCGCCATCCGTTCGTGGTCTTGCCATCCGGTGATTCCTTCCGCCCAGCCGCTCAAACGTTCATCAGCTTGTACGTGCCTGGGTGCCTTGATAGGTTGCCTTCTTATTGGGAGCGTTTATCAGAATACGGGAAACCGACTGATCGCGCTCGTTCGTGTCACTGCAATCACTCATTTTCGAGGAAACATGACCCACACTCGCATCAGGCCGTTCAACACCAGGGATACCTACCCGGAGCAGAACCTGGACAACGACCTATGCCAGGCCGTCGTGGCCGGAAACATGGTCTTCCTGCGCGGCCAGGTCGGCCAGGATCTGGAAACACGCGAATCGGTTGGTGTAGGTGACGTGGAGGCCCAGACGGAGCGAGCGATGGCCAACATCGAGCTGCTCCTCAGAGAGGCCGGCTCCGAGCTCTCCCACATCTGCAAGATCGTCGTTTACCTCACCGACGTTCGCTATCGCGAGCCGGTCTATCAGGTCATGGGACGCTGGCTGAAGGGCGTCTTCCCCGTCTCCACCGGGCTGATCGTGGACGGACTGGCCCGGCCCGAGTGGGTGGTCGAGATCGACGCGACCGCTGTCATCCCCGCATGAGCTCTTCACGCGCCCTGAGCGTCACTGAGGTGACCCCATGCTCGTGAGCTTCGGGTTCTCAACGGTCGCCGTGATGATGGCGGACCTCCTGTTCCTGGACCCTGATCCGCTCCCCGGGCAAGAGGGCCCAGAGCGAGGGGTGCGCCTTGAGATCCGCCGGATCAACCACGGAGCCGACCGCGGCAGCATCTACGCGGCCAGGCCGATCACCGTGGATGAGCCACTGTGGCGAGCGGACCTCCTGGAGTCCGCGGCCGGGCCTGTCGGCAGCTTCGACCGCACCCATCACCACAGCGTGGACGGCTGGGAGGTGAGCGAGCGGATCTTCGACCCCAGCCTGAGCGCGGATCCGGTCAGCTGGATGCGGCAGGCGCTGTGCTCGCTTGGCACCGGCGTCCTGGCAGACGCGCGCCCGGCTCTGGAGCGCGCTGAACTTGAGGCGATCGCGGCCCAGGCGCCGGCGATCTGTGAGCAGCTCGAGCGGATGCTGGCCGCTGTGCGGTCGGGTGAGCTCGCCGTCCAACGGGACGGCGAGCTGAAGGCCCCCGTCCGCGACGGCTGGCTGTGAGTGGGGCCCGCGCTGCGTCAGAGCAGACTGTGATCAGGCTCGGGCTCGTCGCTGATCGCCAGCAGCGCGGGCACCTGCGCGGATGCGACCGCCGCACGGCAGTGCGCCGCAAAGGCCTCTGACAGGCGCGTTCCCGGGACGATGCGGAGGCTGGCGACGCCGATCGTCATCGGCCGCGCGGGGGGTGTGATCGGCACGCCGGTGAGCGGCTGCCCGTCAAGCGCACGGCGGTTGAGCAACCGCGAATTGAGGATCGTGTACCCCAGGCCATTTGCCACCAGGGTCCGGACCATCTCGGGATGCGGTGAGCGCTTGACGATCGTCGGCTGCAGCCCCGCCGCCAGAAAGAGGTCGCAGAAGTAGTCGCGGCTCAGGGGAAGGTCGAGCAACACCAGGGGCAGGTCGGCGAGCTCGGCGAGACTCACCTCGTCACGCTCGGCAAGCGGGTGATCGGCGGGGAAGAGCGCATACGGCGGAAGTGACGCGAGCGGCTCGAACTCAACGTCCGCCGGGATGTCCAGATCGTAGGTGAGGGCGAGCGCCAGCCGACCGCTGCGCAGGCCCTCAAGCAGCGTGTCCTGCCCGGCCTCCACGGTCAGGAAGGTCACCTCCGGGTGCTGGACCTGGAATGACTGGCACAGCCTCGGCAGCAGGAGGGGCGCGATGGTCACCAGGCAGCCGAGCTCCAGGCGGCCGGAGAGGTCGTCGGTCAGCTCAGCGGCCAAGCGCTCCAGCTGCTCCGCCTCTCGCAGCAGCGCCCGCGCCCGGACCAGGAGCTGCCGCCCGGCCGGTGTCGGCGAGACTCCGCGCGCGTGGTGGCGGATCAGCAACGGCACGCCCAGCGCGCTCTCAAGCTGGGAGATCGCCGCCGAGACCGAGGACTGTGCAACGGGGATGTTGAGGGCCGCCTCCGTGACGCTCTCGGCATCACAGGTGGCCACGAAGTACTCAAGCTGACGCAGCGTGAAGCGCATGGAGGTCTCGGTCGGGGCGGTCGTGAGGCTCCAACCCTACGACACCGGCGGGCCAACCGGCTGTTTCTGGCCCGCCCGAACAGTCCCGCTGAAGGGCTGGATCGAAAAATCGCATGCTTGGCTTCGGTAACCCCGGTTGGACGTTATCCGCCGCCTCGTCAGCATGGTCCGGGGCTCAGGACGTGAGTCGCAAGAGCACGATCATGATTGGGGAGCAGATGTCGACTGAAAGTGTGCAGGTGCTGATCGTCGGAGGAGGACAGGCCGGCCTGGCGATGAGCGAGCACCTGGGAGCACGTGGCATCGGGCATCTGATCCTCGAGCGTGGCCGCCTGGCGGAGCGCTGGCGCACCGAACGCTGGGACTCACTTGTGGCCAACGGACCAGCCTGGCATGACCGTTTTCCAGGACTCGAATTCTCCGACCTGGGCGCGGATGATTTCGCCGGCAAGGATCGGATCGCCGAGTACTTCGAACAGTACGCGCAGATGATCGGCGCGCCGATCCGCTCAGGGGTCGAGGTGACATCCGTGCGACGCCTGGAGAGACGAGCCGGCTTCCGGGCCCAGACAACCGACGGCACCGTTGAGGCGCGCTATGTGGTGGCCGCCACCGGCCCGTTCCAGGTCCCCTCCATACCTCCGATCGTGCCCGACCAGCCGGAGGTGTTACAGCTGCACTCAAGCCGGTACCGCAATCCCACTGAACTACCGGACGGCGCCGTCCTGGTCGTGGGCGCTGGCTCCTCCGGCGTGCAGATCGCCGATGAGCTCAACCGCTCGGGCCGCCGTGTGTACCTCTCAGTGGGTCCTCACGACCGGCCCCCAAGGCGCTATCGCGGACGCGACTTTGTCTGGTGGCTCGGTGTGCTTGGCAAGTGGGATGCCGCAGCGCCGCCGCAGGGCGCGGAGCATGTGACGATCGCTGTCAGTGGCGCCTACGGCGGGCGCACCATCGACTTCCGTGAACTGGCCGCCGGTGGCGTGACGCTCGTGGGTTCCACGACCACCTTCGCGGACGGCAGCGTCCACTTCGCCGGCGACCTGGCGGCGAACATCGCCCAGGGCGACGCGAACTATCTGTCGCTGCTGGAGGAGGCCGATGCCTACGTCGAGCAGACAGGGATCGAGCTTCCGCCCGAGCCGGAGGCTCATCAGCTCGGTGAGATGCCGCTGGATGGCGGGGCCCTCAGCGCTCTGCGGCTGGACGCCGCGGACGTGAGCACGATCATCTGGGCAACGGGCTTCACGCAGGACTACAGCTGGCTTCAGGTGGAGGCCTTTGATGCTGACGGGCGGCCTCGTCATCACCGCGGCGTGTCAAGTGAACCGGGGGTCTACTTCCTGGGTTTGCCGTGGCTCGCCAACCGTGGTTCCTCCTTCATCTGGGGGGTCTGGCACGACGCTCGTCACCTGGCCGAGCACATCGCGATCCGTGACGGCTATCTGGCGTACGAGCGACCGTCCGCCCCGGCGCGCGTCTGAGGCGCCGCAACTCAGCGCCCCCTGCGCGGGCGGCGCGCGATTCCACACGACCTCCACACGATCTCCAAGACCCCCACACTGCGGCGGGCAATGATCGTCGTGCATCGGTAACCGGAGGGAAGGAGGCTGCAGATGCGGAGGCGAGTCACACAGATTGCAGTCACCTCGGTCGCGGCGGGTGGTGTGCTTGGTGCCGGGGTGGCGTCGG
>JAKAED010000066.1 GCA_021820105.1 Actinomycetes bacterium
CGGTGCGGCCACGCCGATGTTGACGCCGATCATGCCGGCCTGGACCTCATGCCGGTAGCGGCGCACGGAGGCGCCAGACTCGGTGAAGATCGAGGTGCCGTTGCCGAAGCGGCTGGAGTTGACGATCTGGATCGCCTCATCCAGCGACTCGGCATGGATCAGGGTCAGCACCGGGCCGAACACCTCCTCGCGCGCGATCTCCATGTCCGGCGTGGCGCCGTCAATGATCGTCGGGCCGAGGAAGGCGCCGTCCGGGTTGAGTCCCGCAGTCTGCGGATCGCGTCCGTCCAGCACCACACGGGCGCCGTCAGCGACAGCCCGCTCGATGTAGCCGGCGATCCGGTCGCGCGCGGCGCAGGAGATCACCGGGCCCAGCTCCACCTGCTCATCAAGTCCGTCACCGACATGCAGCGCGCCGGCCGCCGCGATCAACGGCTCAAGCAGTTGGCCGTGCGCATCACCGACCGTGACCACCACGGAGCCCGCCATGCACCGCTGACCGGCGGCGCCAAAGGCCGAGCCGATGATGCCCTCCACGGTCTTGTCAATCACGGCATCCGGCATCACCACCATGTGGTTCTTGGCCCCGCCCAGCGCCTGCACACGCTTGCCGGTCTGGGCCGCGCGCTCATAGACGATCCTTGCCACCGGCGCTGATCCGACGAACGAGACGGCATCAATGTCCGGGTGCTCGAGGATCCCCTCGACCACCTCACGACCACCGTTGACGAGGTTCACCACACCCGCGGGCAGCCCCAGCGCATGCAGCTCCTCAAAGGCGATCTGCTGCGTCAGTGGCACCTGCTCCGAGGGCTTCAGCACGAACGTGTTACCGCACGCGATCGCGAACGGCAGAAACCAGAACGGCACCATCGCCGGGAAGTTGAACGGCGCTATCGCCGCGCAGACACCAACCGGCTGGCGCACCGTCTCGGCGTCGATATTGCGCGACACGTCCTCAATGATCCGGCCCTGCATGGTTGTCGGGACCGCGCATGCGGCCTCAACCATCTCAATCATGCGTGCCACCTCGGCGCGCGCGTCGGCGAGCGTCTTGCCCATCTCCGTTGTCACCGCGCGGGCAAGATCCTCGTGGCGCGCCGTCAGACGCTCACGCAACTCAAAGAGCTTGCGCGCGCGCGCAATCACCGACACCGCCCGCCACTCCGGCAACGCCGCGCGGGCGGCCGCCACCGCCGCATCCAGATCGGCCCGGCCAGAGAGCGGCACCCGCGCCAGCACGGCACCGTTTGCCGGATTGGTCACATCAAGCTCACCGGTGGCCGCCCGGGCACTGACCCAGTCACCACCGATGTAATTGTCAAGCAGCCGTGTGGCCGTCGCGGTCATATCCGATCCATCCTCTCAGGGTGCGGTGGGTGTCCTTCATTGAAGCTTCGCCAGCTCGTACGGGTCTCTTACCTACCAGAGCGACGCTCGCCATATGAAGAAAAGCCTGTTGGTCTCAGTGATTCCGGCGGTCGCGGCCTGCGCGCTCGCCGCGCCTGCCCTCGCCGCCACCCAGGTGGGTGCCAGCGAGAACTGGGCAGGCTATGTCGTTAGTCCAAATGATGGCAGCGGCTTCACTGCCGTCTCTGGCCAATGGAAGCAGCCGCGCGTTGCCTGCAAGGCCAATGTGCAACCGACCTACTCCGCCTACTGGGTCGGTCTGGGCGGTGGAGCTCAGCAGTCAAACGCGCTTGAGCAGGTCGGCACCCAGGCCGACTGCACCACCGGCGGCAGGGCAACCTACTACGCCTGGTACGAGCTGGTGCCATCCGCGCCCGTGAAGCTCGCGCTCGCGATCCACGCAGGCGACAGTGTGTGGGCGCGCACGGCTGTGAACGGTGATCACGTCACGCTCACGCTCGTGAACCGCACCACGGGCCAGCGATGGCAGCGGACGCTGACCATGACCTCCACGGCACCCGACACCAGCACGGCGGAATGGGTCGCGGAGGCCCCATCCGCCTGCGCGGGCTCGGCCGCGAGCTACTGCACGCCACTGCCGCTGGCGAACTTCGGCATGGCCACGTTCACCGACGCACACGCGACCTCAGCCGGCCACACCGGCTCGATCAGCGACTCTCACTGGAGCGCCCAGCGGATTGCGCTGCAACCCTCCTCAGGCAGCCAGTTCGGTGGTGGCCCGGGCGGCTACCTTGCCGGAGGCGGCTACTCATCGTTCTCCGGATACCAGCCCTCACAGGGTGCTGCGCCAACCTCGCTGTCCAAGGGCGGCTCCGGGTTCAAGGTCAAGTACGGTGCCGCGCTGAGCACGCAGTCGTCCAGCCCGGGCTCTGCGCAGGGGTACTACGGCTACACGTACGGTGGCGGTTACTACAGCGGTGGCTACGGCTACAGCGGGGGTTACGGCTATGCGTACGGTGGTGACGGTGACTACGGCTACTACGGCGGCGGTTACTACGGCTACTACGGTGGCTACTGAGCGCCGGGCTGCTCAGGCAACCTCGCGCGCGGCCAGCGGGCCGCGCGCGAGCGCGCGCCGGTAGCCGGCACCGAGGCGCTCCATTGAGGCCTCCCAGGTCCGGGTCCGCACCGCCTGCAGGGCACCGCGGCGCAACCGCTCCGCCAGCAGTGGGCCATCGACGATCTGGTGCAGAGCCCCAGCCAGAGCCTGCGCATCAGCCGCCACCAGCAGTCCCGTCTCACCATCCTCGATCAGGCTGCGAGGTCCGCCCTCGGCAACCGCCACCACCGGCAGACCGCTCGCCTGCGCCTCGATCACGACCTGACCGAAGGTGTCGGTGCGGCTGGCGAACATGAACACGTCGGCACTGGCGTAGGTGCGCGCCAGATCCTCGCCGTACTGCCAACCGAGGAAGGTCGCGTGCGCTCCCAGCCGCTCGCGCAGCGCGTCCTCCTCCGGACCGCCACCGGCGAGCACCAGGTGCAGGCGCGGGTCCCGGGCGTGCGCCGCCAGGAACGCTTCCGCGAGCAGTTCGACCCCCTTCTCCCTGGTCAGGCGTCCGGCATAGAGAACCTTCACCTCGCCGGGCAGGAGCGTCACGTCGCGCCGGGTCGGATCAAACCGGACCAGGTCCACACCGCGATCCCAGCGGCCGATGATGCCCGGCTCTACGCCGATCTGCTCCAGCTGCTCATCCGTCGCGGCGCTGGGTGAGAGCACCACGTCACAGGAGCCGTAGAACTTGCCAAGGGCGAAGTTGGCGAGCATCTCAACGTGGCCAAGGCCGGAGCGCAGTCCCGCGTAGGCGGCAAGCTCGGTGTGATAGCTGCCCAGCACAGGCAGCTCCAGCAGCTTGGCGATCCCCCAGGCGGCGATGCCCGCCGGTCCCGGCGTGCACACGTGCACGAGGTCATAGCGGCCCTCAGCGATCACCTCGGTGATGGCGGTGACACTTGGAACCCCGATCTTGAGGCCGCTGTAGAACGGTACGTCGACCTCGGCGACTGCGCTCAGGCGGCGGTCGACGTCGGCGTCGGTGCCGATCACCTCTACCTCAAAGCCGCCCACGCCACGGTCGCGGATCTGCTGGATCGTGTGGGTGACGCCGTGCATCCCGCCGACACCATCAGCCACCAGCGCCACCCGTGGCCGATCACCGTCGGTACGGGTCAGCTTCAGCTTCTCACGGCCCAGGAAGGCGGTCGCGGCCGCGTACGGCAGGGCCGGTATGCAGGCGTCGAACAGTTCGGTGGCGGTGCGGCTGAAATCCGGCAGCCGGCCGGCGCCGATCGCAGACATGGCGCTGTGAACGACGCGCGCCAACTCCCGCTCGTGGATTCGGCGAGCGCGGCGGGCAAGGTCCTGATGGCCGATGTCACCCTCCTGCAGGTGGGCGATCAGCTTGCGCTCGTCAACCTCCAGGTCCATCACTCGCAGCCACGAACGCAACAGCGCCAGCGCGTCATCGGGACCCAGGTCGCGCTGACTCTCGCCCGAACGGACATTGCCCTCACTCATGACCCGCTCAACGATCTTCAGTACGGCCGTGGGGTCGGGCCGACCCGTCGTATCCCCATCACCAAGGGCCCGGATCGCCAACGCCATGGCCGCGTGGGTCCACTTGGCCGCCCCGCCCTGGTCGCCATGCGAGACGGCGCGACCGGCGCGGATGTGGGCCAGGAACTCAGTCGGGGTGTGAGCGGTCGGGGTCTCGGTGAAGGTGCGCCCGATGTCGATCCCGGCGTGATCATCGGTGCCGCCGATGCCGGTGCCACCGTGCGTCTCGATGTAGACAAAGGCGGGCAGGTTGAGTTCCTTGGCGCGGGAGCCGTTGCGCGTCTCCCAGATCGGGAACAGCTGCGCCAGACGCCGGCGGTGGCGCGCGGTCAGCGGTGCCTCCACCGCAAAGAAGGGGTGCGCCAGTGCGGTTGTGATCTCACGATCCCGCAGGTACTCGGCGCACTCCTCAACACTGTCATTGTGGGCCTGCAGCCACTCATGGTCATCGGGGGTGATCCCGTAGCAGAGGACGTGCACGGCCTGCGGCTCACCCTTGAACCAGACGGTCAGCTCCTCAGAGACAAACGTGCCCGGAAGGTGCGCGATCTGCAGCGCGCCGGCGATGGTGTCGTGGTCGGTGATGGTCACAAAGTCCATGCCCCGGCGACGCGCGAGCTCATAGACCTCCTCGGGCTCGGTGGCGCACTCAGGCAGGTGCAGGGAGCGCTGGATTCCCAGCTTTGACAGCTCCGATGCAGTCGAGTGCACGTGCATGTCGGCCCGGCTCACGTGCAGGTCTGTGCTCATGGTCTCTCGCATGCTTCAAGTTGTCCCCCAAGGGCCGTCTGGGCTTGTGAACTTCACGGGCACTGGCTGTGAAGTTCCGGTGAAGTGGTGGGACAGAGGGCACGCTTGCCGAAGAGTTACGCGGATGCGCGACGTTCACCTGAGATGACCGACCCGGCACGGCACGACCTCGTCCTCGCAAGCGGCGCGCTGCAGGCGGAGGTCACCCTCCAGCCGTTCAGCTTCAGCATCCGCCGCAACGGCCGCCACCTGCTGCGCAACGCGGGCGCCTGGGTGGCTGAGGGAACGGTCAGTGACAGCTTCATCCAGTGGACGGAGGGGGTCGTTGCCGGTGAGGAGCTCGCGCCGGCGGAGAGAGCGGTCCGGGCGGCGGTCAACTCACAAGCGCGGCCGGGTCCGGCGGAGGTCGTGCTCGACCTCCGCTTCGACGGCGGCAGAGCAGGTCAGCTCACGCTCGGCTTGCACGCGGATGAGCGCGTCACCCTGACGCTCGAGGCTGATGGCCCGCCGCTGCGGCTCGCGTTCGCTTGGGACCGTCGTTCAGACGAGCACTTTGTGGGGCTGGGGGCACGGCACGGGACGGAGCTCGATCAGCGGGGGCGAAGCGTTCAGCTCGGCGCCGACCGGAGTTACACCGGGCCGGACTGCCCGCCGGAGATGCTCGCCCAGGGCGGCATCCCCCAGGGAGATTGCGCGCCGATGCCGTGGCTGCTGTCGAGCCGGGGCTACGGGGTGATCGCCCACACGTTCGGCAACGGCACGCGCTTTGACATGTCCGGCGCGCACACGTCCGTCTCGACGCGTGCCCCGGCCGGACCGCTGGAGTTGGAGCTCGTCTGCCAGTCCACCCCGGCTGCGCGCCTGCGCGCGCTCTGCCGCCTGACGGGGTTCCCGATGCTGCTGCCGGAGTGGGGTTACGGATTCTGGAAGAGCCGTGACGTGCACGAGGACCAGGAGGCGGTGCTTGATGACTATGACGGCTTCCGACGGCACGAGATCCCGCTGGACGCGATCGTGCTCGACTCGCCGTGGGCGACGCAGTACAACTCCTGGGAGTTCAACCCGCACCAGCTGCCCGACGCGGAGGCCCTGATCGCACGGTTCCGCGCCGACGGCGTGCGCACGGTCGTGTGGTGCACACCGTGGGTGAACCTCGATTCACGCGACGGCCAGATCCCGCCGCAACCGCAGTCCGCCCAGTTGCACCGCGAGCCGGCGCCGAACTACGCCGAGGGCGCCGCGGGCGGTCACTTCGTCAGGGCGGCTGACACCGACGAACCCTGGGTCGGGCAGTGGTGGATGGGCACCGGCTCGCTTGTTGACTTCACCAGTCCGGCTGCTGAGCGCTGGTGGCGAGAACAGGTCAAGCGCGTGCTGCGACAGGGCGTTGAGGGCATCAAGATGGACGACGGCGACGGCTTCTACGTCAAGGATGATGTGCGGCTCGCGGACGGCCGCCGGGGCGTTCAGGCGGCCTGGGAGCTGGGCGGACTGCACCGCATCAGCCTGCAGCGGGCGCTGGACGAGGTGCACCCCGGCAGCGGGGTGCTGTTCGGACGCTCAGGCTGGCTGGGCCAGCACGCCACCGGTCACACGTGGGGAGCTGATCAGGCCTCCGATTTCTGGTCGCTGCGGGCGCTGGTGACCGCCACGCTGTCGGCGGCCGCCAGCGGATTCTCCAACTGGTCCCACGACGTGGGCGGTTACCTGGGCCACCGCCTGACCGAGCGCTGCCCGCCCGAGCTGTTCGTGCGGTGGCTGCAGTTCGGCTGCTTCACCCCGCTGATGCACGCGCACTCACGCTTCCCGCATGAGCCGTGGAACTACGGGCAGCGGATGGTGGACACCTACCGCTCCTACGTAGTGCTGCATGAGCAACTGGTCCCGTATGTGCGGGCGGCCGCGCTCACCGCCGCCCGCACCGGCCTGCCGATCATCCGGCCGCTGTGTCTGCTCGAGCCCGACGATCCGCGGGGCTGGGGGCTGGCCGACGCGTACGGTTACGGCCCCTCGCTCTGGGTTGCGCCGGTGCTCGACGATGGTGCCCGCGAGCGTGAGGTGCTGCTCCCCCGCGGCGATTGGATCGAGACCTGGTCAGGCAGGCGCGTCACGGGCGGCCGCGAGGTGGTGGTACCGGCCCCGCTTGACAGGATCCCCGTATGGGTCAGAGCGGGCGCGATTGTCGTCACCTATCCGGCTGAACATGTGGCGCGTGGTCTGGGCGATACGCCGGCGGCGGAGCGGCCGCTGGAGGCGACGCTGTGGGGGTCGCCCGACAGCGGGAGGGCGACCACGATCCTGGCCGATCGGCTGAAAGTCAGCTGGACCCAGCGGGATGGCTGGCGGTCATCGGACCCGAGCCGCCAGATCAGCTTCCGGACAATCGGCGCCTGAGCTCCGCGGACTGCTGCCACCATTGGTGGCAGCGATGATCCGCCGCCCGCTCCACCGCGCTGCCGGCGCCGAGCTCACGCCCCCCGTCGTGGCGCTGTGCGCGGCGGTGCTCCTCGCCTGCCACTTTGCCTATCAACAGGTTGGCTACTCATATGTGCCGGGTGGCCCGCTGGATGAAACCGCACACCTGCTGACTGCGGTGCTGCTGCTGCAGCTGCTGCCGCAGCGGCTGCGGACGCCCATCGCCGCCCCCGCGCTGGTGGCGTCGGTCGCGATTGACCTTGACCACATACCGCAGTTCCTGGGAACGGACCTCCTGACGGCCGGGACACCACGCCCCTACACCCACAGCCTGTTGACCATCCTCGTGCTGCTGGGGCTCGCGCTGGCGCTGCGCCGCAGACAGACACTGCTGGTGGGCCTGGCTGCTGGCATCGTCATGCACTTCTTCCGCGACATGGGGGAGGGAATGGGGGCCGGCATCGCGCTGTTTTGGCCCCTCTCAGACCACGGCTTTGAGTACCCGCAGTTCATCTACCTGGCTGTCATGGCGAGCGCCACCGGCTGGGGGTTGATCCGCCCACTGGTGCGGATGCGTCCGGCGGCGAACGTCGCCTGAAGCGCGTCCGCGTCAGCCCGCGACCTGAGCGACCGGCTGGTCATCCAGCAGCGTCGCCAACCAGCGCCGCGCCTCCTCGATGCTCCAGCCCTTGCGCGCGGCGTAATCCTCGAGCTGGTCGGTTCCGATCCGGCCGACGCCAAAGTAGCGTGACCCGGGATGGGAGAAGTAGAGGCCGCTGATCGATGAGCCCGGCAGGATCGCGCAGCTCTCGGTGAGCTCGACGCCGGCGCTCTCCGGGGCGCCGAGCAGCGCAAAGATCGTGCGCTTCTCCGTGTGATCGGGCTGGCAGCCGTAGCCGGGGGCGGGACGGATACCGGTGTAGCGCTCGGCGATCAGTTCGGCGGCGCTCAACTGCTCGGTGGCCGCGTAACCCCACAGCTCCTGCCGAACCCGCTCATGCATGCGCTCGGCAAAGGCCTCTGCGAGGCGATCGCACAGGGCTGTGAACAGGATCTTGTTGTAGTCGTCGTGCTCACGGTCAAACGCTTCAGCTCGCTCCCGCTCGCCGTGACCGGCGGTCACGGCAAAGGCCCCGATGTGGTCCTGCACGTCCGCTTCCAGAGGCGCGATGAAGTCCGCCAGCGCGAGGTTGGCGTGCTCCCGATCACGCGCCAGCTGCTGGCGCAGGGTGTGGAGCGTGGCGAGCTGCGTCCCGCCGGTGCAGTCGGCGTAGACAAGGATGTCGTCACCGGCGGCCGCCGCCGGCCAAAGCCCGACGACGCCACGCGCGGTCACCCAGCGCTCCGCGATCAGCTGCTCGAGCATGGCCTGGGCGTCCTCATACAGCGAGCGGGCGGTTGGGCCGACAACCGGGTCATCCAGGATCTTCGGGAAGGTGCCCTTCAGCTCCCAGGTCCGGAAGAACGGCGTCCAGTCGATGTAGCGGGCGATCTCCGCGAGGTCGTAGTCATCAAAGGCCTGCACACCCAGGCGTGGCGGCACAACCGGCGTGTGCGCGCTCCAGTCGGTGATCAGTCGGTTGGCACGTGCCTGCTCGAGTGAGACCCTGCGATCAGCGGCGCGCCCGCTGGCGCGCCGCTCGGCGATCTCCCGGTACTCAGCCTTGACCTCCGCCGAGAGTGCCGCCCGCTGCTCCGGATCCACCAGCGCCGTGGCCACCGAGACGGCGCGGGACGCGTCCGGAACGTAGAGCGCCTGGCCAAGGCTGTAGCAGGGGTCGATCTTGATCGCCGTGTGCAGCTTGCTGGTGGTGGCGCCGCCGATCATCAGCGGCATCGTCATCCCGCGGCGCTCCATCTCCGACGCCACCGAGCACATCTCCTCAAGTGACGGGGTGATCAGCCCGGAGAGGCCGATGATGTCGGCGCCACGCTCAATTGCGGTGTCGAGGATCTGGTGCGCGGGCACCATCACGCCCAGGTCGATCACGTCAAAGCCGTTGCAGCCCAGCACCACACCGACGATGTTCTTGCCGATGTCGTGCACGTCACCCTTGACGGTCGCCATCACGATCCGCCCGGCGCCGCGCGCGTCGGTGCGACTCGCCTCCATGAACGGTTCCAGGTGCGCCACCGCCTGCTTCATCACGCGTGCCGACTTCACGACCTGCGGCAGGAACATCTTGCCCTGGCCGAAGAGGTCGCCGACCACGTTCATGCCGTCCATCAGCGGCCCCTCGATCACGTGCAGCGGCTCCTTGAGCTCGAGCCGCGCCGCCTCGGCGTCCTCGACGATGTACTCATTGATGCCGTTCACGAGCGCGTGCACCAGGCGCTGGCCGACCGGCAACTGCCGCCAGCTCAGGTCCGCGACCTTGGCGGTGGCGCTCGCGTCGCGGTAGCGCTCGGCGATCTCAAGCAACCGCTCCGTCGCATCGGGGCGACGGTTGAGGATCACGTCCTCAACCCGGTCGCGCAGCTCCGGGTCGATCTCCTCATATTGCGCCAGCTGACCGGCGTTGACAATGGCCATGTCCAGGCCGGCGGCAATCGCGTGATAGAGGAACACCGCGTGGATCGCCTCGCGCAGTGGCTCGTTGCCGCGGAAGGAGAACGACACGTTGGAGACGCCACCGGAGACGCGCGTGCCGGGGAGCCTCTCCTTGATCTGCCAGGTCGCCTCGATGAAGGCCAGGGCATAGTCATTGTGTTCCGGGATCCCGGTGGCGACGGCGAAGATGTTGGGGTCGAAGATGATGTCCTCAGCGTCGAAGCCCGCGTGTTGCGTGAGCAGGTCGTACGCGCGCTCGCAGATCGCGACCTTGCGTTCAACCGTGTCGGCCTGCCCCTGCTCGTCAAAGGCCATAACCACCACCGCGGCCCCGTAGCGGCGGATCTTGCGAGCGACCTCAAGGAACGGCTCCTCACCCTCCTTGAGGCTGATCGAGTTGACGATCGCCTTCCCCTGCACGCATTTGAGTCCCGCCTCAATCACGCTCCACTTGGAGGAGTCGATCATGATCGGGACACGGGCAATGGACGGTTCGGAGGCGACCAGCCGCAGGAAGGTCGTCATCGCCTGCTCACCGTCGAGCAGCCCGTCATCCATGTTGACGTCAATGATCTGGGCGCCGTTTTCAATCTGCTCGCGGGCCACGCTCAGCGCCTGCTCGTAGTCCCCAGCCTGGATCAGACGCTTGAAACGAGCCGAGCCGGCGACGTTGGTGCGCTCGCCGATATGGATGAAGGTCGCGAGGGTGTCGCCCGTGGTTGCGCTCATGTGCGTTGCGGTGCTCTCCGTCTAGGCGGCGGCGAACGGCTCCAGTCCAGAGAGCCGCAGGGTCGGCTTGACCTCGGGAACCGGACGGGGCGTGACCCCCTCCACCGCCTGCGCGATGGCACGGATATGGTCCGGTGTGGTGCCGCAGCAGCCGCCGACGATGTTGAGCAGGCCGGCCCGGGCCCACTCGCCCAGTTGCGTGCTCATCTCCTCCGGGCCCTCCTCGTACTCGCCCAGCTCGTTGGGCAGCCCGGCGTTGGGGTAGGCGGAGATCAGCGTGTCCGCGATCCCGGCGAGTGAGGCCAGGAACGGCCGCAGCTGTTCCGCGCCAAAGGCGCAGTTGAGCCCGATTGCAAAGGGCTCCGCGTGGCGGACTGAGATCCAGAAGGCGTCGATCGTCTGGCCTGAGAGGATGCGACCGGAGCGATCCGTGACCGTGCCGGAGATCCAGATCGGCAGCTCCATGCGCCCCTCGTCCTGCAGGTCGAGGATCGCCTTGAGCGCCGCCTTGGCGTTGAGCGTGTCAAACACCGTCTCCACCAGGAAGAGGTCGACGCCCCCGTCGTACAGCGCGATCGCCTGCTCCCGGTACGCGTCGTAGACCTGGTCGAAATCAACCGCTCGCGCGCCGGGGTCGTTGACGTCCGCCGACATTGAGAGTGTGCGGTTGGTCGGCCCGATCGAACCCGCCACCCAGCGTGGCTTGGCCGGATTGGCGACGGTGTATCCGTCGGCGACGGCGCGGGCCAGCTGCGCCGCGGCGAGGTTCAGATCGCGCGCGGCGGACTCCGTGCCGTAGTCGGCCTGGGCGATCCTGTTGGAGGTGAAGGTATTGGTGCTGATGATGTCCGCGCCGGCGTCCAGGTATGCGGTGATCAGCTCGCTGATCACGTCCGGTCGGGTGATGCAGAGCAGGTCGTTGTTGCCCTTGAGCGGGACCGGATGATCGGCAAAGCGCTCACCGCGAAACTCCTCCTCAGTGAGTCGGTACTCCTGGATCTGCGCGCCCCAGGCGCCGTCCAGGACGAGGATGCGCTGCTCCGCCGCGGCCCGCAGCGCCTCAATGCGCGCCTCGCGCGAGCGGTCCGGGCTGATGATCTGACGCTCATGTGGCGTCATGCGGCACTCCTTTCAGGAGCCAGAGCCGGCTGCACGCCCAACAGGCGGCAGACGGCCGGCGCCAGCTCACCCTGATTGAGGGTATAGAAGTGAAACTCATCAAAGCCCTCCAGTCGCAGGCGCCCGACCTGCTCGGCTGCCACGATCGCCCCGACCAGGCTGCGCGTGTGGGGGTCGTCGTCAAGGCCGGCAAAGCGCTCGCCGAGCCATGGAGGCACCACCGCACCGCAGCGGTCCGCCATGCGGGTGACGCCGGCAAAGTCGGTGGCCAGCAGGATGCCTGGGACGACCGTCAGCGGGATGTCCGCGGCCGCGATCCGATCACGCAACCGCACAATCGCGTCGGTGTCAAAGGAGAACTGGGTGATCGCGCGGGTGGCGCCGGCGTCGGCCTTGAGCGCCAGCACGCGCAGGTCATGCAGCACCGATTGGGAGTCCGGATGCGGCTCCGGGTAGGCCGCGACGCTGACCTCGAACGGGGCCAGCCTGCGTACCGCTGCCACCAGGTCAACAGCGCTGGCGTAGCCCTCCGGGTGGGGCACGAACGGACCGCCCCCCGGCATGTCTCCGCGCAGCGCAACGATGTGGTGCACACCCGCATGCCAGTAGCGCATCGCCTCAGCGTCAACCTCCGAGCGCGACCGTCCCACGCAGGTGAGGTGGCCGGCGGTGGGGATGTCGGTGCGCTCGCCAATGTGCCTGAGCACTCCGAGCGTGGCCTCGCTGGTGCTACCGCCTGCCCCTGAGGTCACCGAGACGTAGGCTGGCTTCAGTGGCGCCAGGCGATCCAGCGTCTGCAGCAGGCGCTGTTCTCCCTCCGGTGTGCGGGGCGGGAAGACCTCAAAGGAGACGCGGGGCATCAGTCGAGCCCTCCGCCGGCCGCCAGCCCGGCGCCCGCGAGCGCGTCAACCGCCTGAGCGGGGCGTGTGGCTGCCTGGGTGGGACGCACCGCCGGGCGCAGCAGCCAGAGGCGAACCGTGAGCTGTTCACCGGCCGCCACCGGCGGCAGCGATCGCTCCTGCTCGATGTCGAGACCGGCCGCCACCGCCCAGCTCAGCATCTCCGTGTCGCTGATGCCCAGATGCGTGTGCCCATGGGCCGAGCGCAGACGCTCAAGGTCGTGAGCGGCGAAGTCAGCCACCAGCAGGCGTCCGTCCGGACAGAGCAGGCGTGCTGCGTCGCTGATCGCGGCGCCGGGGCTGTCGAGCAGGTGCAGGACGTGGTGCATGACCGCGACATCAAATGTCCCTGCCTCAAACGGGGGGCGGTGCAGGTCACCGTGGCGCACGGACGCCCTTGAGAGCTGCGCCTCACCCAGGGCGGCTCGCGCCACCAGCAGCATGTCATGGTCCAGATCGAGCCCGACGCTCTGCTCGCTGTGCGGGGCCAGCAACTCCAGAATCCGCCCGGTGCCGGTGCCGATGTCCAGCAGCCTGCCGATCGGTCCCTCACTGACGAGCATGTCAAGCAGAGCCCGCTCCACCGCGGCCTCGCCCACGTAGAGCTCCTGGAGCGCATCCAGCGCATCGGCGTGCGCGTTGCGGTACGCAATGGCCGCCTCGATCCTCGCCTGGCGCACGCGTGCCAGTCCATCCAGGTCGGCGGCGATCACGGTGTCGGCGTCGGGTGCGAGCATCGCGATCCGCTGGGCGAGATCGGCCTCAGGCCGGTCCTCGGCGAGGCTGTAGTAGACGAAGGTGCTCTCCGGCGTGCGCTCCAGCACGCCCGCATCGACCAGCAGCCGCAGATGGCGGCTGATCCGCGGCTGGCTCTGGCCGATCACGCGGCTGATCTCGTTGACGCTCAGCTCCTCCCGCGCGAGCAGCGCGACCAGCCGCAGGCGGGTGGGCTCGGCGACGGCGCGCAGCGCGCCGACCAGGTCGTCAAAGCCGAGCTCGGTGGCGGTCTCGTAGGCGGCGCTCTGAAGCATGCCGTCAGTCTAGCGCACCAAACATGCATATATAAAGATATGTGCATATGTGCTGCATGCCTGCAAGGGTGTTGCGTGCAGGCCGGCTGACGAGCACGCAACGGGCACATTGATTACGCTCGCTGCGATGCACATCGACACGCTCACCGAACCCGAGCAGCGTGTGCTCGGATGCCTGATCGAGAAGCGCTTCACGACGCCTGATCAGTACCCCCTGACGCTCAACGCCCTGCGGCTTGCCTGCAACCAGTCGACCAATCGCGACCCGGTCGTGCATTACGACGAGGAGACCGTCCGTGACGCGGCGGCACGGCTCAGCCGCTACGGCCTGACCCGGCTGGCCAGCGGGCACTCAAGCCGCGCGACCAAGTACCGGCATCTGGCCGAGGAGGCGCTGAGCCTGGGCCAGCACCAGCTGGCGGTGCTGGCGGTGCTTCTGCTGCGCGGCCCACAGACCCCGGGTGAGCTGAAGGCCCGCACTGAGCGGATGGTCCAGATGCAGTCGCTGGCGGATGTGGAGCAGGTGCTGACGGAGCTGATCGAGCGCGGCTACGCGCAGCGGCTGGAACGCCGTCCGGGCCAGAAGGAGGAGCGCTACGCGCAGTCCTTGGGCGGAGCCCCTGGAGATGGCGCAGCGCCGGCTGCGCCGTCGGCTGAACCGCTGCCGCCCCGCGCGCCGGTCAACCCGCCGAGCCAAGTCCGCGACAGCCACGTCCCGGACAGCCACCGCAATGACAGCAGCGCGGACGGGCAGGCGCTCAGTCAGCGCCTGGACCGCCTTGAGTCGCGGGTCGAGCGGCTCGCGGCGCTGCTGGAGGAACTGACCGGAGAGTCGCTGTCCGATTAGGCGCGGTAACTGAGCTCGTCATGGCCTCACCTCACACGGGGTGTCCCGGCTCGTCGGGCTGAGCTCAGCGTGCCAGACCGCTCAGCGTGCATAAGTCCGCATTCTGTTCGCCCTGAGCGAGCTTTACCGGAAAGTGTTCGAAATTCGTGCACCTGTGAGCGATCTGCAAATTGGCTGCACAGGATGCCTGGTTTTGCACGTCGTAGACGCCGGGCCGGGGCGGCAGGCGCAGACGCCGGCGCGGGGCCGGGGGCCGGGGCGGCAGGCGCGGGGCCGGGGCGGCAGGCACGCGACACCGGCCCCGGCACCGTGTCAGGTCGGCAGGATCAGGCCGACGGCGTAGGTGGCGCCACCGACGATGATGCCCGCGAGCGTCATCTCAAGACCCGCCGACCACCAGGTGCGCAGCGTCACCAGTGACTTTGCCGCCCCCACCAGGAAGTGCGCGAAGATGGAGATGCCGGCGGAGATCAGGATCGCAGTGGTCCCGTGCATGAAGATGAACGGGATCACCGGGATCATCGCGCCGAGCCCGGTTGAGATGCCGGCGGCGGTGGCCGCCTGTAGGGCGTCGCCGCCGTCACTGCCGATCCCACCGAACTCCTCGACCGCGAGCGCATGCAGCAGCGCCTCCGGATTGCGGCCGATCTGCGCCGCCATGGTGTCGGCCACCTCGCGATCCACGCCCTTGAGCTGGTAGAAGAGTGAGAGCTCCTCCATCTCCTCCTCAGGGTGGGCCTCGATCTCCGCCCGTTCACGGGCGAGGTTCGCATGCGCCACCTCAGCCTCTGAACGCTCGGCAAGGTACGCGCCCGTGGCCATGGAGAGCGATGCCGCAATGGCGCCGGCCGCGCCGGCGGTCAGCACAAAGGACGAACCGGCGGTAGCGCCGGAGACTCCGGCGACGATCCCAAACACCGACGCAAGGCCGTCGTTGGCGCCGTAGATGGCGCCGCTGATCCAACCGCCACTGCCCTTGTGCCAGTCCTCGCGGCCGATGATCTTGTCGAGCCGCGCCTTGGCGCTCTGCTGTTCAGGGCTCAGCGCCGGCTTGACGGACTCGCGCTCACCCGCCCGCATCTCCCCGACAGCGAGTGAGTGGGCGCGCTCATCCTTACGGATCTCGCGCAGCAGCTGGTCCGTGGTGGCGTCGCCGGTCGAATCCTTGTACAGGCCGTCCACCTCAGCGTCCTCTGCCGCCTCGCGGGCGGCCAGCAGCCGGTCAACCGGTGCGATGCGCGCCTGCAGGCGCGCCCACAGTGAGAGCCGCACCGAGCCGGGCGCGGGAACCTCGATGCCCAACTCGCGCATGCGCGCCTCGAGCCTGCCGCGGTGTGCGGCCTCGGCCTCGGCCATCCTGCGCATGATCTCGGCCTCACGTTCAGGCAACCGCTTGGCAATCAGCTCGTATGTGGCGCGCGCCTCAACCTCACCGCGCCACGCCTTCAGCAGTCGTTCTTGAACCTCTGGTCTCATGTCGCTCATCGGTCGCGCAGAATAACCACAAGCTCTTCCCGGACGGCTGCTTTGGTAGCCCTAAGACCTTCTAAACAGCGAAATTCCTGCTCAACCGGATTCTCGGACGGAGACCGGCGGCGGCCCCTCGCCGGGCCAGTGGCCGTGTTCGGCCATGTAGGCGGACTCCGCGGCTGACGGCCAGCGCCGGTGCCGGGCAAGAAACGCCCGGTCCAGCGCCTCCCTGTCACGTTCGTCGTCGCCGCTGACACCCAGGCGCCAGAGGAAGTTCGCCAACCAGATGGAGCCACCGGCACCAACGAACCCGCCAAAGGCCGATACCCCAAAGGCATCAAAGTTGTCCGCCACCAGCAACACGATCCCGATCAGGCAGAGCGCTCCCGGGATCCACCAGCGCAGCAGCCTGACCGGCAGGCTACTGGGCAGCCGCTCACTCTCAGCCCCGAACATGTTGACCGCCCGGCGTGCCATCGGACTCCTGGCGCGGCGCCGCCACCGCGGTTGCGGCAGCTTGGTTCCGGCGGGATCACTCATTGGCTCTAGCTACCCGACGCCTCAGGCCTGACTTGAATGTCCACCCCTGTGAACGAGCGGAAGCTCCGTCCCGGGGATGCCTGGGGCGAACTCAAACTCGCCCCGTTCATGAGAGCGCAGGCGCGACTCAAACGCCACCGCCACGCGCTTGGCGTGGGCCTTGGCCAGTTCCGCCCGCTCACCCGCGAACAGTTCGTCGACCGTGAGGTTCCAGAGGTGGAGCCAGCGGTCAAAGTGCCCGCGTTTGAGCGCCACCCTGGCATTGAGTTCTATGTGCGGGCGGAAGGCGCCGCCGCCATAGCTGTGGGCATCCAACAGGATCGTGTCCCAGAACCGGGTGATCCGCGGGATATG
Source organism: Actinomycetes bacterium (assembly GCA_021820105.1). Classification (GTDB taxonomy): domain Bacteria; phylum Actinomycetota; class Thermoleophilia; order Solirubrobacterales; family Solirubrobacteraceae; genus Palsa-465. The sequence goes on from JAKAED010000066.1 coordinate 16,694, forward strand.
CGCTTCAAGGTCAAGCTTCGCTACGTCTGTGAACAGGAAGCCGATGATGGGGTCGACCATTGCCCGGCCATAGAAGACCCGCACGAGCCGCTCACAGTCGGCCGTGGTCCGGATGTCGTGGAGCAACTCTCTATCGATCATGCAGCCGCCATCAAGGATATGCGTTCGGGCTCATCTCGTCCGGCGTCACCGACGCGCCGCTCTCCGTCCTGGCCGGGCCGAAGGTGATGCTGACCAGCGCGCCGCCCTCCGGTGCGTTGGCGACGGTGGCAAAGCCACCGTGCGCTTCGGCCGCCTGCTTGACGATCGCCAGGCCCAGCCCGGAACCGGGCATCCGGCGCGCATCCGCGGAACGGTAGAAGCGCTCAAAGACATGTGCCAGATCCTCGCTGCGGAATCCCGGTCCGTGGTCACGCACGGTCAGGAGGCCCTCATGCAAGCGGATTTCGATGGTGCCATCAGCCGGGCTCCACTTGCGGGCGTTCTCAACGACGTTGGTCACTGCGCGACCGACGCGGTCAGCGGAATTGGTGATCAGCGTGGGTTGCAGATCGGCCTCAAAGGTGATCTGCGGACTGCGCCTGCGCGCACGATCTATCGCCTCGCCCACGATCGCGTCCAGCTCCAGCTCCTCAACGTGTTCATTCGGGGCCGCGCCACGGGCCAGCTCCAGCACGTCTGAGACCAGCTGGGTCAGGTCGTCCAGCTCGGCGACGATCGCGTCACGGAGGTCGGCCTGCTCCTCAGGCGGCAGCTGGTCGGCCTCAAGGAAGATCTGAATGTTGCTGCGCAGGGCGGCGATCGGTGTGCGCAGCTCATGGGAGGCGTCGGCGATCAGGTGCCGCTGTGCCTCCACCGAGCGCTCCAGGGCACTCAGCGTCTGGTTGAAGCTGGCGGCCAGACGACGGATCTCAACGGCGCCCTCCTCATCCAGACGCCGCGGGTGATCGAGCGAGCTGATCACCTGCTCAGTCTGGTTGGTGAAGCGACGGATCGGAGCCAGCGCTGAGCGCGCGATCAGCGCCCCGATCAGCCCGGCGAGCAGGACCCCGCCGGCGATCAGGAACGCCCAGAAGATCAGCAGCCCGTGCAGAGTGGAGTCGGCGAAGGTCAGCGGCACGGCGACCTCAATCGCCTTCTGGTCCGGACGGTCGGGCGTCACGTAGATCTCGAGGTTGGTGCCGTTGACCCTGGACGTGAAGAAGAAGGCGCCGGTCAGCGTGCGGGCAACCGCGCGCACACGCTCGTTCACCGGCAGCTGCGGGGTCTTGCCATCCCGGGCGATCACCCGGCCATTGGGGCAGACCGACTGGAAGTACCCGGTCGGTCCGCCAAGCGCGGCGTCACCGCCCCCGCCGAAGCTGGGATTGAACGCGCAGGAGAGGTTGTCGGCGCTCTCATCGGTGTTGGTCAGCCGGCCTGGCTTGGTGATCGTGACCGTTGTGATCGTCGTGACGGTTCGATGCTGATCGGAGTTGGTCTGGCCGCCCTCCGCGCTACTGGAGGTGATGGTGCGCACCGTTGTGCCGGCCCGCCCGGAACGCGAGTCACTCGACAGCGCCGGCTTACCGACCCCCACCTTGATCGGTCGGTGGGACTGGAGGTAGGGGTGCACGAGCTGCACCAGCTCCCGCCTGACCTCCTGCCGCAGCTTGGCCCGCGTGTAGATATATCCGACCGGGCCAAAGACCAGGCAAACCGCGGCGACAGCGAGGGTTGCCGCAGCCGTGATGCGGCGGTGCAGGCTCATGTGTCACGCAGCACGTAACCCACGCCGTGAACGGTGTGGATCAGGCGCGGCTCTCCTTCGGATTCGAGCTTCTTGCGCAGGTACCCGATGTACACGCGCAGCGAGTTGCTGGTGACGCTGATGTCATAGCCCCAGATGCGGTCGTAGATCAACTCCACCCGCAGGACCCGGCGCGGGTTGAGCATGAACAGCTCAAGCAGCTGATACTCGGTGCGGGTGAGCTCGATCTCACGGCCGTTCATCCGCGCGCCGTGGGCGTCCGCATCCAGCTCCAGTCCGTTGAAGCGCATGGACTGACCCTCGGCCTCGGGCAGGTGCCGGCGCATGATCGCCGCCAGGCGCGCGCGCAGCTCGCGGACGTCATAGGGCTTGACCAGATAGTCGTCGGCTCCCGCCTCCAGCCCGGCAACGCGATCCTCAACGGCGTCGCGCGCGGTCAGCATCAACACGGGGGTGCGGTCGCCGGCGGCACGCAGCCGACGGCAGAGCTCGACGCCGTCGAGCTTCGGCAGTCCCACGTCCAGAACCACGACATCCGGTGAATCGAGCGCCAGCTGCCGTAGGCCATCCTCGCCGTCGGCGCTCTCAAGCACCTCATAGCCGGCGAGCAGCAGCGAGCGCCGGATCGCGGACCGCACGCCGTCATCGTCCTCTATTACAAGTGCACGCATCTACTTGCCAATTTATACGGCCAGGAGATCCTGAAATCCGGGCGTTGTCAGACAGGTCCCGTCGTGCAGCGCGACGATGCCCTGATAGCCCGCTCGTTCCACTGCGCCTAGACCCTCTGCGCCGGCCGCAAAGAGGCCGGTGGCCAGCGCATCTGCGAGCGCCAGGTCCGGGCCGGTGACGCTGGCCGAAGCGATCTTCTCGGCGGGTACTCCGCCACGCACATCCCACACGTGGGCGCCGCGCTCATAGTTCCCCGAGGTGGCCACCGCCCCGTCCAGGTCGATCACGCAGAGCAGCTGATCAGCGGCCTCCGGCGTGCGGATGCCCACGCGCCATGCGTCCTGCCCCCCAGGCGTGCCGAAGCAGGCGATGTCCCCCGCCGCGTTGACCATCGCCGCGCCGGCGCCCGCCGACTGCAGCCTGCGGGCGGCCTCGCGGGCCGCCCAGCCCTTGACGAGCCCGGTGGGATCAAAGCCGCCCGGCACCTTCCAGGGGTCAAACCAGCCGTCGGAGGAGAGCACCGCCTCTCGGCACAGCTGCTCAACCTCGGACACCTCCGGCGGGCAGTCCCCAAGCTCGATCTCACCTCGGCGCAGGCGGGAGAGCGGCGTGTCCGCACGGTAGAGGCTGAAGATCTCATCGGCACGGTGCAGGACGGCGCACGCATCGGCAACAGCCGCGCGCGTCTGCTCCGCGGGCAGGCCCTGGGGGCGCACCTCAATCAGGACGATCGTGCCCATCACCGGCTCCTCGTGACGGAAGGTGACCTCCCCCGGACTCATCTCAGACCTTGAGCTTGGCAAGCGCCGACTGCAGCGACTGCGCGTACGCGCCGGAGGTGTACGAAGCTCCGGAGATACCGTTGATCTGCGCGCTCTGAGCCTGCATCGCCTGTTGGCGCAGCAGTGGCATCGCGTACTGATCGATCATCGCTGAACGCGGGTCAAAGGTGTTGTGCTTGACCACGGAGATGTCGGTGATCTTCTTGCCCTGAACCGTCACCTTGACCGCAAGGTCGCCGAACGGATACTGGACATCACTGCCAACGGCGGAGCGAGTCGCCGTCGCAGCGGCGCTCGACGCCGGGGAGCTGGCGCTTGCGGTGGTGGCGCTGGCGCCGGTGCCGGAGCTCGACGCTGCAGAGCTGGAGCCGCCGCTCGTACCGCCGCCGCTCGCACCGGCACCGGCGGACGCGCTCTTGCTCGAGCCGCTGCCATTGCCACCG
>JAKAED010000222.1 GCA_021820105.1 Actinomycetes bacterium
CGCTGCGCAGCGCGGTTGTCTCGACCTCGGTCGTGCGGTAGACCTTGGTCAGTTGCTTCATTGACAGCATGCCACTCTCCACATGATTTCAATTCCCGTGACTCGGCGTGAGCTGCACGCGCTGGACGGTCCTGAATCCCTGATAGCTTGAGATGATGACCTTCTCCCCGGGCGAGAGACCGTGGAGCACCTCGACGAAGTCGGGATTGCGTTCACCCAGCTCGATGTTGCGGCGGGTGGCGTACTTTCCGTCCGGCGCGAGCACGAATGCCCAGGTGCCGCCGGTGTCCTGAAAGAACGGACCGTTGGGCAGCAGCATCGAGGGAGAGGCGCCACCGAGCTCGAGCCGGGCATCGATCGCCTGACCGACGGTGATGCCGGCAGGCACCTCCCCCTGGAAGTGCAGATCGACCTTGAACGTGCCGTTGGTCACTTTGGGGTGGATCTTGACGATCGTGGCCCGGTATTGGCGGTTGCCGACCGCAAAGCGTGCCAGCTGGCCGAGCGCGATGCGGCCGAGGTAGAACTCGTCCACCTGCGCGGTGAGCTTGAATTGATCCAGGGAGTCGACCTGGCCGAGCACTGCGCCAGGGGATTTGGATTCGCCGACCCGGGCATCGAGTGCCGTAAGTTGTCCGCCGATCGGCGCACGAATCGTGAGGGCCGCAAGGCTCGCTTTGGCGATCGCCAGATCGTTCTTCAGCGAGACGAGCGTGCGGCGCAGCTCGCCGATCTCGGTGTGGCGCACCCGCTCCTCCGCATTGCTGGAGGCAATGGTCGCGGCGCGCAGCTTCAGCTCGTAGCGATATTGCTCCTGCTCCTGGGCATAGAGCGTCGGTGCAATGGCCTGACCGTGGAGCAGGATCGTGTCCCGCGCGAGCTTGCCTTTGATCACGGCAATTTGATGCTCTATGTCCAGGAGTCGCTGCTGGTAGCGAAACCGGGTGTCCTCGAGCTGCAGCCGGGTGTTCTCGATGGCGTTGATCTGGTTCGCGGTGCTGGCGTCGCGCGAGGCGACCTGCAGGCGCAGCGCCGTGTTGGACAGCACGATGAGCGGCTGACCTGCCTTCACCGTCGCACCGTCCTGCGCGAGCACGCGCTTTACCACGCCGCCCTGCTCGGTGGTGAGATAGTAGGTGGTCAGCGGTGCTACGGTGGCGCGCACGGCAATGTAGTTCTCGAACTGGCCGCGCGTCACAGTGCCGATCGTGAGTTGATCGGCTGCGACGCGATAGGTGCTAATGCCCACCCCGTGCAGCAGCCAGAGCATGGTGCTCACCACGACCACCCCGACCAATCCATAGGGGCCGTAGCGTCGCCACGCGGGCGGTCGCGCCAGCGCCTGATCCATTGCCGAGCCCGACGCCGTGCCGTGCTGCTCGGCTGACTTCGCGCCCTTCGGGACCGTGAGGGGGTCGCTCAGCCGAAAACTTTTTTTGAATGCCATGCGTGCAATTGAGCAAGACGCATGCCAGGCCCACCGTCGCACATATTCAATGACTTATGGCCGTCGGTGGCGATCGACTGTCCGCTGGTGTACAAGGTGACCGGACACTGGCTGTCCGGATTCGAACACTTGGCATCACCCCCGCTGCATCCCGCCCGCATCCTGATCGTCGACGACGAAGAGGACATCCTGCTGGCCGCCCGGCTGTTGCTGAGGCGCCATTTCGCGTCCGTTGAGACGTTGAAGGACCCTGCTTCGCTCCCGGATCGGGTCCGGCGGAACGCTTTCGACGTCCTTCTGCTCGACATGAACTTCACCGGACGAACGGACAGGGGCGAGGAAGGATTGGCGTTGCTTGCGCAGGTAACCGGTCTGGATCCGCAGGCGGTGGTGGTGCTCGTCACCGCCCATGGCGACGTCGCCCTGGCCGTCGAGGCGATGAAAAAAGGCGCGGCGGACTTCGTCACCAAACCGTGGGATAACGACCGGCTGATCGCGACCGTGCTGGCTGCAAGCAACCTCCGGCGTTCGCGCCTGGAGGCCACGGAGTTGCGCACGCGGAGCCGCGGACTCGCTGAAGCGACACGAGTCGACGGTGAGATCATCGGCACCTCGGCTCCGATGCTGCGCGTCTTTCAGACCGTCCGGCGCGCAGCGCCCACCGACGCCAACGTACTCATCCTGGGTGAGAACGGCACGGGCAAGGAGCTCCTCGCGCGCGAGATCCACCGGCACTCGCACCGTGCGCAGGAAGCCTTCGTGCGCGTCGACCTGGGCACACTCTCACCGCAGCTGTTCGAGAGCGAGCTGTTCGGTCACCGCCGTGGAGCGTTCACCGATGCCCGGCAAGACCGGGTCGGTCTGCTGCGGGCGGCCTCGGGCGGCACGCTGTTCCTCGACGAGATCGGCAACGTCCCGCTGCATCTGCAAGGCAAGCTACTGACGGTGCTGGAGCGGCGCCAAGTGACACCCGTCGGCGCCGAGATGCCGGAACCCATTGATGTGCGCGTGATTTGCGCCACGAACCTCGCCACCGAGCGTCTGGCGGACGAGAACGTCTTCCGGCAGGATCTGCTCTACCGGATCAACACGGTGGAGGTGCTTTTGCCGCCGCTGCGGGAGAGGCGGGAGGATATCCCCCTGCTACTCGAGCACTACATCGCCGTATATGCGGAGAAATACAACGTGCCGCTCAAGCGGCTGAGCGCCGCCGCGCTCGAGCGTTTGACGGCTCACTCCTGGGCGGGCAACGTGCGCGCGCTGCGGCATGCGGTCGAGCGCGCCGTGATCCTGAGCGAACGTCCGATGCTCGAGCCTGATGACTTTTCGCTCGAGGGCTCCAGTTCGCCGATCTCCTCGCCCCGCCCGGCGCAAGCCTCCAGACTCGATGCGATGGAGAGAGAAACCATCGCGCACGCTCTCGAGACCCATGAGCGTAACATCAGTCGCGCAGCCGAAGCGCTCGGCCTCACACGCGCCTCACTCTATCGTCGCATGCAGAAGTATGGCCTTTAGCCGCTTCAGCAGGGGGATTGGCTGGCGCTCAGCGGCGCTGTTTCTGACCATTGCTGCGGTGGCGTGGATGGCCGCGCTGACCCAATGGTACGTGGCCATCGCGTTGCTCTCGGCGGCATCGCTCGCCGAGATGGCCCTGCTTGTGCGTTTCTCCTCGCGTTCGAGCCGAGAGGTCGCGCGTTTTCTCGATGCGCTCGCGGTGGACGACCTGTCGCAGAGCTTCACTAATTTGCGCGCCGACGGCGCATTCCGCGAGCTGGGCGCTGCAATGGAGCGAGTGCTGTCGAGCCTGCGGGTCAGTCGGACTGAGCGGGACGAGCAGGCGCACTATCTCCAGGCACTGGTGAATCACGTTCCAGTGGCGTTGATCTCCGTCGACCAGGGGGGCGCGGTGCGTTCGCTGAACACCGCGGCCCGGCGGCTGTTCGAAGGCCCGATCAACACGAGTGGGCAATTGTCCCGCTACGGGCAATCCTTTGCCGTTGGACTCGAATCCCTGCGCCCAGGAAGCAGCGCGATCGTGCGCATGGAGCGACCCTCGGGCGCGTTGCTGCTCAAGGTGGCCGCCACCGAGATTTCCATCGGCGGCGTCCGCCGACGGCTCATATCCCTTCAGAACATTGCCAGCGAGATGAGCGCGCAGGAACTCGCTGCCTGGCAGAACGTCATCCGGGTCATGGCGCACGAGGTGATGAACTCCCTCACGCCGGTCTCCTCTCTGTCTGCCACGTCTCGCGATCTGGTGGCCGAAGCCCTCGCGCAGATGTCGCCGGACGATCCTCACGTAAAGACCCTGGCAGACGCGCTGGAGGCTCTGGAAGCGGCCACGCGTCGAAGCGAGGGTCTGCTGCATTTCGTGAGCAGCCATCGCCGCCTGACCAGACCACTGGAGGCCCAGATGCGAGTCGTGCCGGTGCAGCGCGTGTTTGCACGCATCCATCGGCTGCTTGCGGCGGATCTCGCGGAACGGGGAATCCGGATGACCAGCACGGTCGAGCCGGAAGCGCTGGAACTCGCGATCGACGCCGAGCTCCTCGATCAGGCCTTGATCAATCTCGTGCGCAATGCGATCGAGGCCCTGCGCGATACGTCCCACGGGAGCATCGACCTGTGTGCTCGTCGTGCCGAGGGACGGATCGTCATCTCGGTGGTCGACAACGGTCCTGGGATTCCGCCCGATCAGCGTGAGAAGGTGTTTGTGCCCTTCTTCACGACCAAGCGGCGCGGTAGCGGCATAGGCCTGACGCT
>JAKAED010000067.1 GCA_021820105.1 Actinomycetes bacterium
TCATCATTGATCAGGGTCACGCGGTCAGCGCGATCGAGCGTGATCACACCCTCCCGGATGCTGTGCAACATCGCCTCCCGCTCCTGAAACAGAGACGCGATCTCATCCAGCTCGAGTCCGAAGGTGCGGCGCTTCAGGCTCCGCGCGAGCGTGAACGAGGCGAGCACACCGATGCCCAGCGACGCAGCCAGGTAGAGCAGCAGCGTCGGCAGCTCGTCCAGCAGTTGGTCAGAGACGATCCCCTCAAGGATCCCGGCCGACACCTCGCCGATGATCCTGCCGTTGGGGGCGCGCAGTGGCACCCGCGCGCGTGCCGACAGACCCAGGCTGCCGTTGTCAAAGTCCAGGTGGTAGCGGCCGTCCAGAGCGACCACCGGCTCGGACACGCGCTTGCCGATCAGCGCCGGATTGGGGTGAGAGAAGCGGACTCCTTGACGGTTGATCACAACGATGTAGGCGGCGCCGGTGCGGCGCCGTACCTCCTCCGCCAGCGACTGGATCAGGCGTCGGTCAGCAGCGTCATGCCGGTACAGCGCCTCACGGACCGACGGGATCAGGGCGAAGCTCTGAGCGATCGCCAGCGCGCGGCGCTGATACTGGTGTTGCAGGTCACTGCGTCGTGACATCGTGTCCAGCACAAAGCCCACGACGCTGGTGGCAACCAGGATCGCGATTACGCTCGCAAGAATGCGGTTGGACAGCTGGCCCGGTCGCCTCATGGCCTCTCCTGCCGCCTGAGTCTAGGCCGATCCACGCCCGGCGCAACCTCTCGACCGGTGGTCACGGCCCAAGCGCAGATCCCATCGGCGTGATGCCCGCATATGTCCGCAGCTCACACGCAAGCGCAGAAGAGCGTTACATGCAGGTGGTGGAAGGCAGCATGGTCAGCAGCGTCTCCAGCCGCGTGGGCGAGCGCGGCCGCATCGCGGCCGCGCTCGCCCTCACGCTGCTGATGTGGGCCTCGGCGTTTGTCGTCATCCGCTCGGCCGGCAAGCACTTCTCGCCCGGTCCGCTGGCGCTGATGCGGATCGTGGTCGGGAGCGGGGTATTGGGAGCGGCGATGATCGCCCGGCGGGAGCGACCGCCCGGCCCCGGCGCGCTGGCACGCGCCGCGTGGGCGGGAGTCCTCTGGTTCGGCGTCTACATGCTCGCGCTGAACGCCGCCGAGCGCTGGGTCGATGCCGGAACCTCGTCGCTGCTGGTCAACACCGGGCCGCTGTTTGTCGCGGTGCTGGCCGGCTGGTTGCTCGCCGAGGGCTTCCCACGATCACTGCTGGTCGGATGCACCGTGAGCCTGGCGGGGGCCGGCCTGATCGCCCTGAGCGTCTCCGGGCGAGGCTCGCATGAGTTGGTCGGAGCCGCGCTCTGCGTACTGGCCGCGCTGGCGTACGCGCTGGCCGTGGTCATTCAGAAGCCGGCGCTGAAGGTGGCGGGAGCGCTGCCCGTGACCTGGCTTGCCTGCAGCGCCGGCGCGGTGGTGCTGCTGGGTTTTGCGCCGCAGAGTGCGCACGAGCTCACAACAGCCTCCGCAGGAGCGATCCTTGAGGTGATCTACCTCGGCGTCGGCCCGACAGCCACAGCCTTTCTGCTGTGGGCCTACGTGTTGTCGCGGATGGACGCGGGGCGACTGGGAGCCACGACCTATGTCGTGCCGCCGCTGGTGGTCGTGATCAGCTGGATGACGCTCGGCCAGGTACCGCCGCTGCTTGCCGTCCCGGGTGGGCTGCTCTGTCTTGTTGGCGTCGGCATCGCCCGGCGCCACTGAGGAACGCGCGGCCCGGCGGAGGCTCTCACGGTCGATCCAGGGCCTTGCAGCGCACAGCCAACAGCGCCACATCGTCCTCCAGCGGCCCGTCGTTGAGCGCTTCCACCTGATCCAGCAGGCGGTCCGGAACCGAATCCCAGGCTGCTTCAGGCGAGTGCGCGGCGAGTAGATCCAGCAGCCCTTCAATACCCAGCCGAGTCCCGCGCGAGGCCACCCGCCCCTCATAGATCCCGTCCGAATAGAGCAGCAGCGACCACCGCGGTCCCAGTTCGAGCTGGTGGAGCTCCCAGCGAGGCGGCAGGTTGATACCGAGCGGAGGCCCACCCGCATGATCGGTCACGAGCCGCGGCGGCCCATCGCCCCAGACCAGGGGCGGCGGATGGCCGGCGAGCCCCACCCAGGCGTGGCCTGTGGGGAGGTCGACATCAACGCTTGCGACCGTGGCATACACGTGCTCCGCGTGGCGTTCCTGGTTGGCCAGGTGGTCGAGTGTGGCCAGCAGCGGCAGTTGTGAAACGCCGGCGAGCACAAGCGTCCGCCACGCGATGCGAAGCTGCACTCCGAGCGCAGCTTCGTCCGGACCGTGCCCGCAGACATCACCCAGGACCAGCTTCAGACGGGTCGGGGAGGTCTGGACAGCATCGAAGAAGTCGCCGCCGAGCACCTGGCGCCGATCACCCGGGCGGTAGCCGGAGCGGATCGACAGGCGCGGGTCGTCGACGAGCATGTTCGGCATCAGCCCGCGCTGCACACGGTTGCTCTCAGCGCTCTGGAAGCGGAGTATCGCCAGCTCACGGGCGTAGCGATCGGCCCGCTTGCGCTGCACGGAATGCCTGATGGCACGGGCCAGCGCGTATCCCTCAGCGGAATCCCTGGCGAGAAAGTCCTGGGCGCCCGCGGTGATGGCCTGTTCCCCCTCACTCTCGTCGTCGTCTGAGGTGAGCACGACGATCGGCAGGTCGGGCGCCAGCGCGCGGATCCGGTGCACAACGGCGATCCGCTCCTCTCCGGGCACGTCCAGGTCAACAAGCACGCAGTCCACCTTCGAGCCGATGCGAACCTCGGCCTGGGCGAGATCAGGTGCACGGGTCACGTGCAGTTGCGGCCACGCGTCCGCCAGCCGACGGCAGATCCGGGCAGCCGCCTCCTGATCGTGCTCGACGAGCAGCAACCTGGTCGGATCCCCTGCTCGGGAGCGCTGTGCCTTGACGGCACCATGCAACGTCACGGCGTCACCATTCCTCGATTGCGGGCCCCACACCCAGCATAGACCGGTCAGTACACCCAGTTCATGCTTGCATCGCGGCGCGTCCCCAGTAGGCTGCATGGAGATGACCTCAAGGCTGACCGTCGAACCGCAGGCAAACGGAGTGCTCGCCATCGCCGGTGAGCTGTCGCTGGCTGAGGCACCGACGCTGGAGCACCAGCTTCAGGAGGTACTGGACGCCGCGACCGCGGACGTGGTCCTTGACCTGGGTGGGATCGAGTTCATCGACTCAACCGGTCTCGGTGTGCTGGTCCGGGCGCACCAACGTGCGAGTGAACGCGGCATCAGCTTCCGGGTGTGCAATGCCCGCACCCAGGCGCGCAGGTTGCTCAGCCTGACGGGCCTTGAAGGCCTGCTGACCGGCGAGGAATCGGGTACCCCAGACTCCCGGACCTGACCCGAGGCTCAGGTCTGCAGCGCCAGCACGGTGTCCAGCGCCTCACAGGCGGACATCACGTGGATGTGCGCCAGATGCATGTGGTCCAGCAGGCCGGTTACGGTGAGCGCTCGTTCCACCGTGCGGGTGGCGGCCGCCGTCACGTTCGCGAGCGCCCGTTCCGAATTCCCAGGCGGCCCACCTGCGCCTTCACAGCGAGCGTGTGCCTGCGCGAGCAGCTGCCTGCGCCGGGCCGGCTCAAGCCGCGCGCTGGCGTAGTAGCCGGCGATTCCCAGATCCCCGTATAGCCCGCTCAGGCTCAGACGATCAGGATCTGCTTCGCCCGGCGGGATGGACTCAAGCCCGGCTTCATGTTCTTCATCGAGCAGCGCCTTGCACCGCAGCCGCGCTTCCTCGAGCAGCATGTAGGCGAGCTCCTCCGAGCTTGTGCCCTGCGCGGGCGAGTTCCGGTAATGAGACATGGCAGTTACCCCCAGAGCTCCTGGCGAGTGATCGGTATTGGGGTTAGTTCCCCACCCCCATGGGACGCCAAACGGACGCGAACCGGCCCCCGGGAGCGGTGGCGCAGCGCGTCACCTGCTCCCGGAGGCACGACTGTCAGCCGAGCCTCTGCGCGCTGGACCCGGCCGCTGGCCGTCGGCTACAGCTAGCGGTCGGGCTCAGAGCGGCGATGCTGACCAGCCGTCGCCTGGCAGTAGGCGCGGAAGTCACGCTCAAACTGCGTCCACCAGTCTTGCGGAAGCGGGCCTGAGAGCCAGCGCCACCGCAGCCACCTGCGGCGCAGCGGGCCCGGAAGAGCGAACCCCATCGCACGGACGAAGCGACGGCCACGGACCGGTCGCAGTTGATCGCTTGACATACCCCTGGTTTACCCCGCGGGCTTCCTGGCCACGCCGGGTCGGACGCAAACTGACGCCGAGACGGATGTCAATTGACAGCTCCGGCACCTTCGCCGGAGCTGTGTTCAGGCCGCACGGGTGTGACCGCGATCAAGGACCAGCATCCGCATCATGCTGGCACCGTCATGGCGCTCGAAGCTGAGCTGGTCCACAAGGTCAGCCAGAACGTCAGTACGAGTCCGCACCTCCACCGCCTGACCGCCGTCCGGTGGGTTCCCATCAGCCGGCTCCGCCCGCGGACTTATGAGCATTGGGCCGGCCTCGAGCACCAGCCGGTGGGCAGCGGGTGTGATCCCAAACACGAGATGCCCATCGGCTGCCACCTCCGCGACGCCCGCGATCGCATCGTTGATCGCGTAGAGGTCCTGCGCGCCGCTCATGGTGAAGTGCGAGCTCGCCGCCGCGGCCCGTGCGATGCGGCCGAACAGGTACCCGACCAGCGGCACCGGCTCACACCACACGACAACGCCGCCGTCTGCAAGCGGCGCCGGCCACTGCGGCCACTGGTCGTTGCGCGGGAAGCCCGCGTCGAGGGTGTCGCCGCCGCGCCTAAAGCGGATGCGCACCTCGGTACCGCCGCTTGGCGGGCTGGTGAACTCCGCCTGATCCGCCAGCGCGCTGATCAGCGCGAGACCGAGACCCATGTGGTCGGCCCCGCTCGAGAGCCTGCGGATCCCGGTGCCGACGTCGCCGACCACCACGTCGACCCGGTCGCGCGTACTGCTGACCAGAACCCGCAGCGGACCCGAGCGCCCCTCATAGGCGTGGATCACAACGTTGTTGCACGCCTCGCTGACCGCGGTCTTCACATCAGTGGCCAGCTCCTCATCAAAACCCGCCGCCTCAGCGACGCCCGCCAACGCGGCACGGACGATCGCCACATTCTCAGGCCGGTTCTCGAGTTCGAGCCGGACACAAAGGGGTTCATCAATCACGCCTGTACCCAAGGTATCGAAAGGTTGCGTCCATCCGCGCCTGTCCTCCTCATCGTCCGGCGCACAGGCATGCGGATGACCTCAACCCCTCGATCACTCGGGAGGCGTCGGCTGCCGGCCGTCAGTCGTAGGATGAACGGCCGCCATCATCAACTGCGGTTGCGAGCTGACGCAGGGCCTTACTGAGGATGCGAGATATCTGCATCTGCGAAACGCCGACCTCGTCGGCGATCTCACTCTGCGTGCGATCCTCGACGAAGCGCAGCGCGAGCACCCGGCGATCTCGCTCGGACAGCCGCTTGGCCGCCGGAGCAATCGACGCGGTCAGCGTGACAAGCGCGTAGCGCTCATCGATCTGGCCGATCGAGTCACCGAGCGTGCCGGCCTCGCCGTCACCATCATCGTGCGGGGTGTCAAACGAAACGGCATGATGCGCCGCCGCGGCCTCCGCCGCCTCCAGGACCTCGCCGACGCTGATCTCCAGAAACTCAGCCACCTCGTTGTAGGTCGGCTCACGTCCGCTCTTGGCGGCGAGCTGACGCTCGGCCTGGGCGACCTGAAGCGCCAGCTCCTGGATCCCGCGAGGCATATGCACAGCCCAGCCGGAATCTCTGAAGTACCGCTTCAGCTCACCAAGGATGGTCGGGACGGCAAAGTGCTGAAAGCCAATCCCGCGCGTGGCGTCATAGCGGTCAATCGCCTTCACGAGACCGAGGCTCGCGACCTGCTCCAGGTCATCCAACGGCTCCCGGGCGCCACGGTAGCGTCGAGCCAGCTTGCGAGCCAACGGTAGATACTGCCTGACCAGAGCCTCGCGGGCGTTCTGGTCTCGATGCTGCTGCCAACGGCGAAACAGCTCCTGAACGGGCACGTCGCGGCTGTCCAGGATGTGATTTTCAGAAACGCTTGGGGTCAGATCCATAGAGCGAGTCATACCCAACAGCCTAGCCACGACAAACGTTCCGGTGGGCATCATGTCGTCAATTCAGCTTGACGAGCCTCGCCGCCACGGACGCTATGTGGAAGCCTTCACGTGATGCAGAGCTGGGATCTCAACAGCGTCGCACTGAGCCCGCACGCGCCAGAAATCCTCGACAGTGGCGAGGATGGCCGAGCGATCCTGCTCGAGCTTCCGGCGGGCGGTAGCCTGCGCGAGCACCAGGTGCACGAGCGCGCCTGGCTGGTGGTGATCAGCGGCGAGGTGGCGGTCTCCAGCGAGGCAGGCGATGCGGCCACGGGCGGCGCCGGACTGATGGTGCAGTTCGAGCCGTCCGAGCGACACGGCGTGGAGGCGCTCAGCGCGGCCCGACTGCTGCTGCTGCTCACCCCCTGGCCTGGTCTCGGCCACCCCGGCAGCATGGATCTTGACGCCAAGCGGTCGGTGCGGCTGCGCGCCGAGGAGCGGCGCCGCGGCTGAAGCTGACCGGTGAGGGGGCCGGCCCCGCGGGGCCGGCCCCCTCAGCAATGCTCAGGCGAGCACAAATTGCGCGACCAGGTGCTCGAGCTGATCGGCGGTGCTGGCCAGCTGCTGCGCGCTTGCGGCAATCTGCTGTGTCGACGCGCTCGACTGCTCGGTGCTGGCCGACACCTGCTCGGTTGAGGCGCTCGTCGCCTCCGCCACCGTCGCCACCGACTCCATGCTCCCGCGCATCTGATCGCTTGCGGCAGCGACAGCTCGCACCGATGACGCAATCTGCTCAACCCGGGTGGTGACGTCCTCCACGCTCTGGCCGATCCGCAGGAACACCTCACGCGTCTGCTCGACAGTCTCCACACCCTCTCGCGTCTGGCCGGCACCGAGCTCAACCACCTCCACTGCGCGAGCCGTCTCCTGCTGGATCTGCTCGATCAGCGCTCCGATCGTGGCGGCGGCATCCTGCGACTCCTCCGCCAGATGCCGAACCTCCTCGGCCACCACGGCAAAACCGCGCCCGTGTTCACCCGCACGCGCCGCTTCGATGGCTGCGTTCAGCGCCAGCAGGTTGGTCTGAGCAGCGATGCCGGTGATGGTCTCGATGATGCCGTCGATCTGCGCGCTCTTCTGCCCCAGGGAGCGCATCGCCTCGCTCACCTGCGAGCTCGACCGGCGCACAGCCTCCATCGCCTGCGTTGCCCCGTCGGCAGCCTGCACGCCCTCATGGGCGAGCTTGCGTGCCTCCGCAGCCGCGCCGGCGGTCTGATCTGCCGTTTCCGCCGACGTCCGCGAGGCGTCCGCCAGCTGGTCCGTTATCCGCCGCGCGTCCTGGACTGTGTGAACCTGTTGCTCGGCGCCCTGCGCGACTGTGACGATCGCCTCAGCGATCTCTGTGATCGCGCGGCCGGACTCCTCGCTGGTGGAAGCCATCTGGTTGGAGGCGGCCAGCAGCGCCTGGCTTGACTGCGAGATCTCCCCGATCATGTCGGCGACCTTCGCACGGGAATCGTTGTAACCGTGCAGCGCAGCGGTGGTCGTCTCAAGCATCCCGTTGAAGACCTCAGCCAGATAGCCGGCGTCCCCACCCGTGGCAGCGACGATCGGCTTGGTGAGCGGCTTCACGGTCATGGTGAGGTCACCCTCGTTCATCGCCTGAAGTGCGGTGCGGAGTCCGGCCAGGCAGTTGTTGTTGAGCGATTCCATGCGCTCGGTGAGCGCGTCGATGCTCGAGTGATCACCGAGCTTGTGACGCAGCGTCTCACGCAGCTCGTTGCAGGTGTTGAGGGCCACGTTGGTGGTGGCGAGCATCTCATTGAACACCTCGGCCAGCTGCCCGAGTTGCTCGCCGTCCTGTGCCTCGATCGGCTGGGTGACCGGCACGACCGCAACCGTCAGATCACCGCGGTTCATCGCCTCGAGCGTGGCGCGCAGGTCCGTCAGGCAGTTGGACTTGAGCGAATCGAGCCGCTCGCTGAGGGCGTCGATGCAGGAGTGGTCGCCCAGTTTCTCCCGGAGATCCAGATTCATGCGCTGGAACGCCACTCCCAGGCGATCGTGCTCGGTGCGAGGATGCACATCACTGCTCAGGTCCTGGTGGGAGATGCGCTCGGCAACCTCCGCCATCGTCTGCAGGTAGGCGATCATCGAGTCAAACTGCGCGACCAGGTCGGTCAGCTCGTCATCACCACCGAGCTTCACCTGCTGATCCAGGTCGCCGGCGGCGATCGCGGTCGCGGCGGCGCCAACCTTCCGTAGGCCGCCGACCAGACGCCGGTAGAGCAGGAACGGGATGACGAAGGCAGCCGTGAGCGCCAGGGCCACGAGGATGAGCGTCACCACAAGCGATGCCGTATAGGTTGAATGTGCGCCCGCGGCGGCCGTGCCGGCGAGCCTGGCCTCATAGTTCAACCAGTCCGTGGAGGCGGTCTTCATCACGTTGTAGGTGTTGTCAGCGGCGCCCGCACCGACCACCTGGCCGGCCTGCTGCAACCGTCCCGCGTCAGCCAGCCGCCTGAAGGCGGATGATTGCCTGACGTAGCGGTAGAACGCGGTGCTGAAGTCGCTCACGATCTGCTGCTCCCGAGCGCTGCTCGCCAGATGCTGCTGGTGATATTGGGCCAGGACCTGAGCCATACCTGTGAGATCGCCGGCAAGATCACCGGAGACTCCCTGCGAGCCGGCCCGCTGCGCCGGCGTGGAGAGGATGTAGTGCAGCTGGTCCTTGCGGTACTTGTTCATCAGGGCCGCGGCCTGTCCGGCCAGCGAGGTGGTCGGGACGACCTTCGTCGCGAGTCGGCGGACACTCGCGTTCTCACTCGAGATGCTCGCTATTGAGTAGACGCCGAGTACGAGCGTGAGCAGCATGGTTACCCCGAACGAGACCAACAGCCGCGCCCGGAGTGAGAAGCGCTTGCGTGATTGCATGACCTGACCTTTGGAAGAGGTGCCGTGACTGATCAGGACCACCTGAGTGTTCCCTCAGCCGGGTTTTCGGCAGCTGCCACGGACGAGCCATCCGGAATTTCCCACATCGCTGCCGGCCGGCGGTGGGTTGCCGGTCCCGCCGGCGTGGGCGCGCGGCCGGTGTTCGCGCTCAGGTCAGGTCGGGCAGGAGCTCGGCGATGGAATCCACCACCCGTGAGGCTCGGTAGGGCTCGCGCTGCGCCTGCTCCCGCGAGGTCAGCCCGGTCAGCACCAGCACGGTCTCCATCCCCGCCTCCATGCCGGCGATGATGTCGGTGTCCATCCTGTCACCGACCATGACGGTGGTTTCCGAGTGGGCGCCGATCGCGTTCAGTGCCGAGCGCATCATCAGCGGATTGGGCTTGCCGACAAAGTAGGGCCTGACGCCCGTCGCGGCGGTGATGAGCGCCGCCACCGAGCCGGTCGCTGGGATCGGACCGCGCAGGGAGGGGCCTGTGGCGTCAGGGTTGGTCGCGATGAAACGGGCCCCCTCCCGGATCAGCTGGGTCGCCAGTGTGAGCCGTTCAAAACTCAGCGTTCGGGTCTCCCCCAGCACAACGTACTCAGGACTGTTGTCGGTCATGGTGTAGCCCGCCTGGTGCAGTGCTGTGATCAGGCCGGCCTCCCCCAGCACAAAGGCGGTGCCCCCGGGGCGCTGATCATGCAGAAACCGCGCGGTGGCCAGCGCGGAGGTCCAGATGTTCTCCTCACCGATGTCGATCGCATGCGCGCGCAGCCTGGCCGACAGGTCGCGGGGCGTGTAGATGGAGTTGTTGGTGAGCACCAGGAACGGAAGCTCACGCTCGCGCAGCCGAGCGATGAACCGGTCAGCGCCGGGGATCGCGTGCTCCTCACGGACCAGCACGCCGTCCATATCCATCAGGTATGAGTGGATCTCACGCGGACGCGTCACGCTGGGAAACCTAGCCTATGCTTGCCGGGACGATGCTCGCAGCCTGCTACGCACCCGCTGACGGCGCTGCCGAGCTGACGCTGCGGGAGGTGGATACGCCCGAGCCGGGGCCCGGTGAGGTGCGTGTTCGCATCGCGGTCTCAGGTGTGAACCCGACCGATTGGAAGACGCGCAAGCGGACTCCGCCAGCCGGGTTGGAGTTGGCGATCCCCAATCAGGACGGCGCCGGCACGATCGACGCGGTCGGCCCGGGAGTGGATCCGGCCCGGGTCGGGGAACGGGTCTGGGTGCTGATGGCCGCCAGGTATGGAAGTGGCGGCACGGCCGCCGAATACACCGTGCTGCCAAATGACCACGCTGTGCGGCTGCCAGAGGACGCCTCCTTTGAGCTCGGCGCGTCACTGGGGGTGCCCGCACTGACGGCGGCCTACTGCCTCGGTGTCGATGGACCGGTGACCGGCCGCAACGTCCTTGTCGCGGGCGGCGCGGGCGCCGTCGGCCATGCGGCCATTGAGCTCGCGCGCTTTGAGGGGGCAGCCCACGTGGCCGCAACGGTCTCAGGGCCTGCCAAGGGTGAGCTGGCCGCGGCCGCCGGCGCCCACACGATCGTGGACTACCGAGCAGCGGACGCCGTCGAGCAGATCAAGGCAGCGATGCCGGACGGGGTCGACCGCTTCATCGAGGTGGCGCTGCATCAGAACCTGGAACTTGACCTTGCCGTGGCAGGTCAGCACGCGGTGATAGTCGCCTACGCGGCGGATCCGGACGACGTGGCCGCCGTCCCTGTCCGCCGCCTGATGGCCGCCAACCTGACGCTGCGCTTCATGCTGCTCTACACGGTCCCGGCGGCGGCGCTTACCGACGCGATTGAGCGGACGTCGTCAGCCCTGGCAGCGGGCGCGCTCACAGCGCTCCCGATCCATCGCTTCAGCCTGGATCAGATCGCGGCCGCCCATGACGCGGTCGAGCAGGGCGCCGTGGGCAAGGTCGTGGTCGATCTGCGGTAGCGGGCGATCAGCCCGCAGTTTCCCTCAGAGTTCGATGACCAGCCCGGGGTCGAAGCCTGAGACGGGCTCGTGTGGATAACCGCGCTGGTTGCTCAGCACGCGGGTGCCGTTCACCTCCGTGTCCACACTGCGATGGATGTGACCGAAGATCCACAGTGGCACCAGCTCACCGTCCATCAGTTCGGTCAGATCACTCGCGAACGCCCCGGCGACGGCATCCAGCAGCGGATGCCTGGAAGCTTCTCGCCGCACCAGCGGAGCGTGGTGTGTGACCACGACCGTGGGCCCGTCGTGGGGCGCGGCCAGGCGCGTCGCTAGCCAAGCGCGGCTGGCGACGTGAAGCTCACGCGTGTCCTGGGGTGCCAGTGCCCGATGGGGGTCAGAGATCAGGATCTGCTTGTAGTCGTTGACGAGGCGCGCGCAGATCCGCATTGACTCGGCCCGCTTCTCCGCGCCCGCGTAGTCAAAGTCGCTCCACAGCGAGCAGCCCAGGAAGCGGACTCCGTCGATCACGAGCTCGCGTCGCTCCAGGACGTGGATGCTGCTGCCCTCCGTGGCCGCGCGCAGGCGATCGGTCAGGTCGCTGAGATGGTTTCCGTAGAACTCGTGGTTGCCGGGCACATAGACGACCGTGCGCCCGTCCAACTCACGTCGCATCCAGTCGATCCCGGCCATGCCGGGAGCGATGTCACCGGCCAGCACCACGACGTCGGCGGCCGCCTGTGGGGGCGTGA
Source organism: Actinomycetes bacterium (assembly GCA_021820105.1). Lineage (GTDB taxonomy): Bacteria > Actinomycetota > Thermoleophilia > Solirubrobacterales > Solirubrobacteraceae > Palsa-465. The sequence continues at coordinate 11,795 of JAKAED010000067.1, forward strand.
AGGGAGCGTGCTCCAGATGCAGGTCGCTGAGGACGTGCAGCCTCAAGCGACCGGCGCCGGGGCAGACTGCGCGAGCGAGCCGCCACGCGCACCCCACGCCGGAACGCCGCCACCGATCACGTGCACGACGCGGTCGGCTCCGTACCCGAGCAGGAGGCTGGCCGCCGTGCCGGCCCGCTGGCCGGAGGCGCAGATCACCAAGAGCTCGCGTTGCGGATCGATCCCAGCGGGGATGCCATCAAGGTCGTGCCACGGCACGTTGACGGAGCCGGGAATGTGACCCTCCTCGTACTCGGCCCGCTCGCGCACGTCCAGCACCTGGGTCGCGGACGGTGCCGTGAGCTCAAGGTCGAGCGCATCCACGTGCAGTCGCTCCAGGACGGCCACCGGGAATCCCTCGGCCAGCCAGCTCCCCCAGCCACCGGCGAGCAGGCCACCCTCAGCCACGGGGCGATCAAGACCAACGGCCGCGGCAAAGGCTCCCGCACGCCTGCACTCCTCCTCATCGGATCCGACGAACAGGATCTGCCGAGCGTCACCGGCCACCCAGGCCAGCTTGGTCCCGAAGCCCCCGCGCCCCAGCGGGATCGAGATCGCGCCGGGCACGTGGCCCTCAGCGAACTGGGCCGCGGAACGAACATCCACGACCGCTGCGCCAGCATGCTGGCGGATACGGAACTCATGCGGGAACAGGCGGTCAAGCACCAGGCCACCGGACTGCAGGGGACCGTGATTGATGTCGACGATCGCGTGGAAGTTAGGTGGCTGCGCACCGAGTTTGGAGACAGAGGCATCCACGAACTCCTGCTCGTCTGAGATCGCCAGCATCGGGTTGTGCAGGCGCTCGAAGCCGATCGTCGAGGCGACCTTGAGATCCATGCCGGGCCCGCCGCACATGGAACCGCCCAGATGACCCGGCCACACCTCAATGTGATCGGGGAGGCTGAGCAGCTGTTCCTGCAGCGACTGGAAGATGCCGCGCGCGCCCTCGGTTCGCTCCACCGCCAGGTCCGGCCGGGCGACGTCTCCGACAAAGAGGCTGTCGCCGGTCAGCACGGCCCAGGGATCGCTGCCGCGGCGCAGATCGGTGAGCAGAAAACACGTGTGCTCCGGCCTGTGGCCGGGCGTGTGCAGCGCTCTGATGCGCAGATTCCCGAGATTGAACTCATCGCCGTGGTCAAAGGGCTCATGTTGGAACTCAGGCGCCACCAGGCGGTGGATGTGGATCGTCGCGCCGGTGGCCGCCGCCAACCGGCCGTGGCCGGAGACATGATCTGCGTGGTTGTGGGTCTCGAAGATGTGGTCGATCCGGACGCCGAGGTAACGGGCCAGTTCGAGGTACTCCTCGATGTCAAGGCGCGGGTCCACCACCGCGGCAACGCCCGCCTGCTCGTCGCCGATGAAGTAGGACGCGCAACCGAGGTCGTCGTGCGTCACTTGCCTGAAAATCATGGTCCCGCCTACCTGTCTACCTGAAGGGTGATCGTAAAACGGGCCACGTGCACTCCGCGCGCGGCCGCCGTGGATACGTGTACAGCAAGATAGCCGCAGATCACACTTGTTCCCAGATAGGCCGCCGCCAGGGCGTATCGGCGGGCGTCGAACATGGAGAGCAGCTCCAGCTGCAGGGTGGAGAAGGTGGTGTAGGCGCCGCAGAAGCCGGTGGCCAACAGCTGGCGCCGGTAGGTGGAGAGCGGCAGCCGCTCCTGCAGGCGCGTGACCAGCCAGCCGATGATCAGCGTGCCGCTGAGGTTCACCGCAAAGACGACCCACGGCCAGCTGTGCGCGCCTGGGGCAAAGGCCAGGCTCATTGCCACCCGCGCCAGCGTCCCGATCACCCCGCCGGTGAAGACGGCCGCCAGTTCACGTCGATCAACCCGCAAGGCCATGGTCCGGAAATGCCTGGCTCACCGGAAACCTGCCGCCGTGCTGTCTGCGTCGGTAGGAGCACGGTGATATGGGCACGACGATGGCGGGAGAAGGATTCGAACCTTCGAAGGCAGAGCCAATGGATTTACAGTCCATCCCCTTTGACCGCTCGGGAATCCCGCCAGCGGAGCGAGGAGTTTAGTCGGTTGTGGACGTCCGCGATCCGTCATCGTGCGCGACCGTTTGCGCCGGCGATCGTGGCGCCCAGAGCGCCTCCGTCACTGGCCGGCACGGATGGCGTCGATCTCCTTCGCGATCTCAATCAGTGCCTCGTGAATCCCGGTGAGTGCGCTCATCATGATCCGGTTGACCTCGCGCTGCGAACCCTTCAACGGCGCCCCGCCCGTGGATGCGTCCAGGACGCTCGGGTCGCGCGCCACAGCGCGGGCTGTGAGCTCTCGCACCCGCTGCTCCAGGCTCTGCATGGGCCCGATCGTAGCGACCGACGCCTGCCAGGGACTCAAGCCTCACGCAGCCGCTGCGCCTCCGGTAGCGCCTCGAGCTTCTTGAGCGTGTGGTTCTCAATCTGGCGGATTCGCTCGCGTGTGACGTTGAAGGCGCGACCCACCTCCTCAAGCGTGCGGGCGCGCTCGCCGGTGAGGCCAAAGCGCATCTCGATCACCTCACGTTCGCGCTCGGGCAATACCGCCAGGGCGCGGCGCAGGTTGTCGCAACGTAGCCGCTCCGCCGCCTGCTCAAACGGAGACTCGGCCGCCTCATCCTCGACGAAATCACCCAGCTCCGACTCCTCCTCATCCCCGATCGGCTTCTCCAGTGAGATCGGCTGTTGCGCCATACGCACCACCTCGCGCACCTCACGCACGGTGACCCCCAGCTCCGCCGCGATCTCCTCCGAGCTCGGTTCGCGACCGAGCTGCTGCACCAACTGCCGTTCGGCGTGCATCACCTTGTTGAGCTTCTCGACCATGTGCACGGGAATCCTGATCGTGCGGCCCTTGTCAGCGATGGCGCGCGTCACGGCCTGGCGTATCCACCAGGTGGCGTAGGTCGAGAATTTGTAGCCGCGGCGGTAGTCAAACTTCTCAACCGCCCGGATCAGGCCCATCGAGCCCTCCTGGATCAGGTCCAGGAAGGTCAGACCCCGGCCCACGTAGGACTTCGCGATCGATACCACCAGGCGCAGGTTGGCCTCGATCATCTGCTGCTTCGCGGCCATGTCGCCACGCTCGATGCGACGCGCGAGCATCACCTCCTGCTCCGCCGTCAGGAGGCTGACGCGGCCGATGGAACGCAGGTAGAGCCGCAGCGAATCGAGGCTCGGCTCGACCGTCAGATCGAACTGCCCACGTTTGCCGCGAGCGGCGCCGGCGTCCGCTCCCAGGTCCGCGTCGGCGGCGGCCGCGCGGGCTTCGACGCTGCTCAGTTCGGACCGCGCCGGCCGGCCGTCGAGCTCGACCACCTCGATCCCCTGCTCCTCCAGATAGGCGTGCAGCTCCTGGACCCGTTCCTTGGTCACCTCGCACTCCTCAAGGCGGGTGGCGATCTGCTCGAAGGTCAGAAAGCCCCGCTCCTGGCCCTCCGCGATTAGCCCTCGGAACTCCTCGAGCTCCGAGATCGGGGCCTCATCACCGAGCAATGCGGTTGCGTCTCGACTCAACCTGCGACTCCTTCCGCTCCACAAATCAGCGGCTCAGGGCCCCGCGTGCGCGGCACCCTCGCCTAAACCCTCCCTCAAGGGATCGCCCGAGTGATACCACAGAATGCGCCAAAGTTCGTGCTGATCATCACATTTGATTCTGGGAGTTCGTCAACCGACGGGACCCGCAAGCACGTATATGGGAGAGCAGGCGGTCCTGAGATAGGCCGCCAGAGACTCGCTGAAGCTCTGATCCACTGCTCTAACCTCCCTCAGTAATGACCATCAGCTCCACCACGCACCCCGAGATGACTGACGTCCAAGCGCAACTCCCGCCACTGAGGCTGAGCCTCACCCAGGTAGGCGTGACGAATGTCGAGAAGGTCATCCGGCTCCACTCCGAAGGCACCGATCACCTCTTCTGGGCACGCTTTGAGTGCGTCGTCGAGCTTGGCCCCAACCAGAAGGGCGCGCACATGTCACGGTTCGAGGAGGTGGTCAACGAGGCGATCGGGCAGGTCGTCCTGGGAGAGTCACCGTTCCGGGCCGAGACCCTTGCGGAGCACATTGCGCAGCTGGTCCGCGAGCGCCAGGGCGCGAGACGTGCCGAGGTGACGGTGGAGGCACGCTTTCCAGAGCACAAGCCGGCGCCAATCTCGGGGATCGAGACCCAGGAGCTGTACACGCTGCACGGGTGCGCGGTCAGCACCGAGGCCGGTACCAGGCGGCTGATCGGTGTGTCCGCGCAGGGAATGACCGCGTGTCCATGTGCCCAGGAGCTGGTGGCGGCAGGAGCCCGCGCACGACTCGGTGAGGATGGGTATGAGGCGGATGAGATCGATCGGATCCTGGCGGCCGTACCCGTCGCGACACATAATCAGCGCGGGCTGGGGACCCTGCACATAGGGCTCCCCGAGGCCGCCTCCGAGCTGAAGCTCGACGCCCGCCTGTTGCTTGAGATCGTCGAGCAGTCGATGTCATCGGAGATCTACGAGCTGATGAAGCGCTCAGATGAGGCGCATGTTGTTGAAAAGGCGCATCGGCGCCCCCGCTTTGTCGAGGATTGCGTGCGGGAGATGGTCAGGGGCGTGGTCGAGCGTCTGCCGGAACTGCCGGACGAGGCTTTCATCTCCGCCCGCCAGGAGAACCTGGAGACGATTCATCAGCACAACGTGATTGCTGAGCGCTTCGGAACCCTCGGTGAGATCAGGCGGGAGCTCCGCAGCGGCGAGTTTTCGGAGCAGCACAGCAGCCGCCGTGCGTGGTTGGACGCGACCGCCTGACGCGGTCGCTGCTGCGTGCAGATCTGCGATGGCCCGTCAACATATGAATGGTTGCTAGCGTGAAGCCATGCCTCTAGTCCCAATGGTCATCGAGCCCACCGCCCGTGGCGAGCGCGAGTTCGACATCTACAGCCGCCTGCTCAACGAGCGGATCATCTTTCTCGGCACGCCGATTGATGACGTCGTGGCAAACCTGGTCGTGGCTCAGCTGCTGCATCTGGAGTCCTCAGACCCCGACAAGGACATCTCCATCTACATCAACTGCCCGGGCGGCTCCATCTACTCCGGCCTGGCGATCTACGACACCATGCAGTTCATCAAGCCGCAGGTGCAGACCATCTGCGTCGGCATCGCGATGTCGATGGGGTCGCTGCTGCTGATGGCAGGCGCCAAGGGCAAGCGGTTCGCCCTGCCCAACAGCCGGATCCTGATCCATCAGCCGTCATCTGGCTTCGAGGGCCAGTCCACTGACATTGAGATCCACGCACGTGAGGTCCTCAATATCCGGCGCCGGATCGACGAGATCTACGCTCAGCACACGGGCCAGACCGTTGAGCGGGTTCATGCGGACATGGAGCGCGACCGATTCTTCAAGGCGCATGAGGCCGCTGAGTACGGTTTGATCGACAAGGTCATTGAGAAGCACTGATCCGACCGAAAATCCTCTACCCTGCGCGACATGAGCAACCTCCACGAGAAAGACTTCGACGAAGACGACGACTTCGACTATGAGGACGAGTCCTCGGAGGATGACTCCGAGTTCGATGATCCTGAGGCCTTCGACGACCTCGAGTTCGAAGAGGACGAGCCAGACGACGAGGACTAGTCGCTGCCGGCGCCGCGTCTGTCGCAGGCAGCGCTTTCCGACGTGTGCAGATCGGCTCAGGCCGTTCAGGAGAGCCTGAACATACCCTGAGCCACAACCACCGCAGAGCCCCCGACGGTGACCCGCTCAGGCTCATGGACCGGTCCCGCAACGCGGGCGAACAGTTGCGATGGTCGCTGGAGGCTGAGACCCTGGATGATCTCGAGCGTCTCACCGGCTGCGAGACAGCCGTGACGCACAAGGTGCAGCGCCAGCGGCCCGGCGGCCGATCCGGTAGCAGGATCCTCGGGAACCCCCATTCCCGGACAGAAGACGCGGCTGTGAACACGAGCCTGCGCCTCGCCTGCGGGCGTCTGCTGCACCGGCCCGAAGCAGCTGACCCCGATCGGCCCGAGCCTCGCAAGCGCGCTCATGTCGGGCTCGAGTCTGGCAACCGATTCAGCATCCGCCAGCCCGACCATGACATGCGTTGCGCCGTTGTCATAGACCTCAACCGGTAGCACAGGCTGCACGCCGCCGAGCGCCCTGAGCAGCTCCTCCTGGGGGCGAAACGCCTGCACGGTCGGGAGTGGCTGTTCCATCTCGCCGAAGACAAGGTCCCCGTGCTCCCGGGAGAGCACGATTGGAACGACACCCGCACCGGTGCGCAGGCGGACCATGCTGAGCTGCTCGCGCGCAGCGACGACGAACGCGGCCCCAAGCACCGGATGGCCGGCGAACGGCAGCTCCACATCCGGCGTGAAGATCCTGACCGATGCATCGGCCTCAGCGTCGCCGGGCAGCAGAAAGACAGTCTCTGAGAGGTGCAGCTCGCGTGCTGCGGCGAGCATCAGTCGGCTCGGTACCACCTCGCCCTGGGTGAACACCGCCAGCTGGTTGCCAGACAGTGGTGTGCGTGTGAAGACGTCGAGGACCCTGTAGGGGTGACTTGGTTCAGCGGACATTGATCGCCCTTTCATGCAGAGCCGTGACGGTGGACCAGTTACGTGAGGTTGCCGTGGTCCCGCCCACCCCACCGCTGGCACCCAGCCGCGCCCAGAGTCTTGAGCGCGCGATGCCGTCGGGGTGCCAGGCAAAGATCTCGCGTCCAAGCACGGCCACGCGCTCAGCCGGCGCCGTGACCGCGGCCAGGTCAGCCGCCAGCTCATCGTCCGGCGCGTCCCGCAGGAAGGTGACCTGAAACCGTTTCGGGTCTGTCAGCGCAAGCTCCGCGAGCGGGTTGTCGGCCACGACGCGCGCGAGGTCAGTCGCCTTCCTGCAGACAGCCGGCGCGGCAACTCCGAACCGCGTTGCCAGCAGCCGCTCGACCTGGGTGGATAGCCCTTCCTCGTTGGTGTCGCCCGTGAGCAGGATGTTGCCGCTCTGGAGGTGGGTGCGGGCGCCGCCGTAGCCCACTTCGACCAGCGCGCCGCGCAGCGCGGCCATGGAGACTCGGTTGACGGCACCGAGATTGATGCCGCGCAGGAGCACAACCCAGACCTGTCTGCCAGATGAGCCGGCGGACATCTCTGGTCCGGCTCAGCCGAGGATGAGTGCCAGACGCCGCTCGATTGTCGCGGCAAGCACCTCTCGCACCGGACCTGGCTCGAAGCGCTCCACCAGGGCCGCCAGGAACCCCTCAATCACAAGTTGTTTGGCATCCGCTTCCGGAAGCCCGTGGGAGCGGAGGTAGAAGAGCTGCTCGGGATCGACCTGGGCCACCGCCGCCGCGTGGGTGCAGCGCACGTCATTTGCCTGGATCTCAAGGCCAGGGATGGAGTCGGCGTGAGCGCGCTTGGAGATCAGCAGGTTGCGCGAATCCTGGAAGGCGTCGGTCTTCTGAGCACCCGGATCGACAATGATGTTGCCCTTCCAGACGGCGCTGGAGCGATCCTGCAGGACGCCGCGGAAGGCCAGGTCGGAGGTGGTGTTCGGGGCCGCGTGCTCCTGGGTGGTGTCAAAGTCGATGTGCTGGCTGCCGCGGGTCGCGTAGGCGCCGGTAACTCGCGCCTCGGCGCCCTCACCAACGAGTCTCGTCTGCATCAGCACGTGCCCGGAGTGCGACCCGAAACCGAGCGTCACCCAGTCGAGCCGGGCGTCACGGGCGACGGTCGCCTGGTGCGCGCCGAAGATCCACGCTTCCTCTGAGAGGTTCTGCCCGGTGACATAGCGAAGCGTTGCGTTCTGGGAGACGGTGATCTCAGAAGCAGCGTTCAGGACACAGTCTCCCACTGAGCTGTGTTGCTCCCACACCTCGGCACTGGCGCCCTCCTCAACGATCAGTCGCAGGCGCTGGTTGGCGAGCACACCGGCGGGGATCACCGAACTGAGCGCGATCGGCTGCGCGAGCATCACGCCGCGACCGACTCTGAGCGTGGTCTCATCCCCCTGTCGGCTCAGTTCAACCCCCTCTGGAAGGTCGCTTGCACCGAGGTCCCAGAGGGCATCCTCAGCGTCGGATCCCAACGACGGCCCCGAGACCGCAGGCTGATAGTGGCTCAGATCAAGCGCTGAGAGGTCGGTGAACTCCCACCCTGGCCTGCCCTTGAAAGTCGGGATCTGCAGCGAGGGTGCGTGATCA
>JAKAED010000068.1 GCA_021820105.1 Actinomycetes bacterium
GGGCTGGTCGCAGGAAGCGGCCGCCGCCCCACTCTCGGTCTGAGCGCCAGCTCTGAGACCGGCTGGCCGCTGGCCGCTGGCCGCTGGCCGCTGGCCGCTGGCCGCTGGCCGCTGGCCGCTGGCCGCTGGCCCCAGCATCACCTCCTGCGCGCAGGCGACGCGCTCCATTCAAGGTTCACGATCTGCGTCCGATTACCGGCTCAGGTCGTCACGGAGAACGACCTTGGATATGGCCCAAGGAGGGCTCCACGTCGTCCCCTGGTATTCGCATGTCCCTCCTTGACAACACTCAGCTAGCGCTGGAATCCGCCATGAGCGGCTCCATGCTGCGCCAGTCGTTGCTGACCAACGACCTGGCCAATGCCAACACCCCCGGCTTTCGTCCGCAGGACGTTAACTTCCAGCAGACGCTCGCCGGGGCTCTCAACAGCGGGCAGTCACCCACGTCGGTCGCGTTCACCCCGTACACACAGAACGTTGTGAACTCCCAGAACGGCAACGGTGTGAACCCGGACACCGTGAACGCTCAGATCGCAGAGAACGGGCTCCTGTATCAGGAGCTCACGCAGATCGCCGCAACACGTGAGGGCATCCTCAAAACCGCAATGAACATGCCATGAGCTTCTTTGACTCACTCAACATCTCCGCGTCGGGACTCACGGCCGAGCGTCTGCAGATGGACGTTACGGCTGAGAACCTCGCCAACGCGCAGTCGACCAATAACGGCAACCCGTACAAGCCGCAGGCCGTGGAGCTCCAGGCGATCGGCTCAGGCAACACCTTCCAGTCGCAGCTCAGCTCCGCCCTCGGGGGCCAGACACAGCCGGCCGGCGGCGTGGAGGTGGCAGGCATCGTCAGCGAGAACGTTCCGCCGCAGCTGGTCTACGACCCAGGCAACCCCCAGGCCAACGCGCAGGGGTATGTCAAGGAGCCGAACATTCAGCCGGTCACCGAGATGACCAACCTGATCTCTGAATCAAATGCCTATCAGGCGGATGTGACGGCCATGAACACGTCCAAGCAGATGTACTCCGAGACCCTGGGGATCCTGAAATGATCATCCCAGCCATCGGGATCGGACCGCTCGGTGCCGGTGAGTGGAGTGTCGGTGGCCTGGGCACAGCCGCGCCGAGCGCCGCTGGAGCCGCCGGCGTCGCAAGTACCCCGGTATCGGGTGGCCAGAGCTTCGGCAATGCGCTGACCAATGCCATCGGCGCGCTTGAGAACAGCCAGGCAAGCGCCACCACTGCAGCCCAGCAACTGGCCACAGGGCAGGCGACGGACCCGACCAAGGCAATCACCACAGTTGAGAACGCGAGTCTGGCAATGGACTTTGCGGCGCAGATTCGCAACCAGATCGACACAGCAGCCACCACCATCTTCCAGACCCAGGCCTGACCTGAACATCCACGCACGTCATGAATCTGAACCTCCGCGACATCACATCAAAGCTCTCACCGCGAGGCTGGCTTTCCGTGGGAGCAGCCGCCATGGTCGGGGTGCTGTTCATCTACGTACTGATGAGCATGGCCTCCTCTCCCAGCTACACGACCTTGACGGCAGGACAGACCCCCGCCCAGACTGCCAAGGTGACGGCCGCGCTCTCAGCCGCCGGCATCGCATACCAGCTGTCCAACAACGGCACCGCGGTGATGGTCGACCCGACCAAGGTGGGGCAGGCTCGTGATGTTCTGGACACGCAGGGGTTGCTTACCGGCACAGGTTCGAGCCTGGAGTCCTACCTCGGCCCTTCCAGCCTGGGCCAGAGCAGCTTCCAGCAGCAGCAGCAGACCACGTCGGCGCTGGAGCAGCAACTGGCAGCGGTGATCGGCGGGATGAACGGCATTAATCAGGCCGAGGTCCAGTTGGCGATTCCCAACCAGGCTGACACGCTGTTCACCGGCGCCAACACGCCGGCAACCGCCTCGGTCCTGCTCAACACCAATGAGACGCTGGGCCCCAGCACGGTCAAGGCGATCGCAGAGCTTGTTGCGGGAGATGTCAGCGGACTCAGCTCCAACAAGGTCACCATCACCGACCAGAACGGTGATCTGCTGTGGCCCAGCTCAGCCAACGCCAACCTCGGCAGCTCGCTGACAGCCAAGCAGTCGGCGCAGAATGCCTACAACGCGCAGATGGCCAACAGCGTGGACGCGATGCTGGCCGCCACGCTCGGACCGGGTATGGCAGTGGTCAGCGTCAATGCAGATCTGAACGCGAATCAGCAGAAGCTTGCCTCGGTCACCTACGCCAAGAAGGGCACTCCCTACCAGACGAGCGTGACCAATGAGTCGTTGAAGAGCACGGGCGGGGGCTCAGGGGCGGGGGCAGCCGGCACCACCGCCACAAACCTCCCCAGCTACACGGGCACCGGCAATGGCAAATCCAACTACTCCAACAAAACGCAGACCACCACCAGCTACGTCAACAAGACCGTGATGCAGTCGGTTGTGGCGCCGGGAGCGATCAACCGGCAGTCCATCTCCGTACTGGTGAACAGCAAGGTACCGGCCAGCGAACTGCCGACCATCAGGGCCACCGTGGAGCAGGCCCTGGGCTTCAACGCCAAGCGTGGCGACAAGATCTCAATCGGCTCTCTCCCCTTCGCCAAGTTCACTGCACCGGCGACAAGCAGCTCACCGACAACGAGCATGCTGGGCATGATCAAATACGTTGTGGTGGGCGTCGGCGCGCTCATCTTCCTCTTCTTCATGAGCAGACTGCTGCGCCGGCGGGAGAGCGAGCAGTTTGCCGGTCAGCCGACCTGGTTGCGCGAGCTGGAGACACCGCGCACCCTGGCCGAACTCGAGTCACAGGCGAAGATGGTCGACCTGGAAGGTCCGGCGACCGTCGCACGCCTGCGCCCCCCGGTCAATGTGGCGCGCCAGCAGGTCGAGGAATTGGTTGACCGCGACCCGGAGCGGGTGGCGGCTCAGGTTCGGCAGTGGATGACTGAGGACTGATGGCGGTCGAGCTCTATCAGCAGCCGCAGGCACCAGCCCCGGCCGGGAACCCGGCACGTGGCTCCGGTCCGCGTCTGCAGGGTCGCAAGAAGGCCGCCGTCCTGCTTGTCGCGCTCGGCCCCGACCGTGCTTCGGAGGTTTTCAAGCACCTCCACTTCGATGAGATCGAGTCGCTCTCCCTGGAGATGGCCAAGATGCAGCACATCGAGCCGGCCATGACTCACAAGGTCATGGACGAGCTTGCCGCGACCGTTCAGGCCTACGACTCAATCGCCGCCGGCGGTGTCGACTACGCGCGGGAGGTCCTGGAGAAGGCCATCGGAGCCGACCGCGCTGCCGAGATCATCGGGCGTCTCTCCTCGGTCATAGAGATGCGACCGTTCGAGTTCCTGCGACGCACGGCACCGGAACAGATCGTCGCCTTTCTGCGCAACGAGGCGCCGCAGACGATCGCGCTGGTCGTCGCCAACCTGCACACAACGCTCGCAGCTCAGGTGCTGGCGAACCTCCCCGAGGATGAGCAGGCGGAGATTGCAATGCGGATCGCCAAGATGGGCGAGACGAGCCCGGAGGTCGTCAAGCAGGTCGAGGATGTGATGCGGGCAAAGCTGGCGACGATCGTTCAGAACGAGTTCACCACCACAGGCGGCGTGAAGTCACTGGCCGAGATCCTCAACCACGCCGACCGCCCGACCGAGCGCAACGTCCTTGACTCGTTGACGGAGACCGATGAGGAACTGGCGGCCGAGGTGCGGCGTCTGCTGTTCGTATTTGAGGACATCGTCAAGCTCGACGACCGCTCGATTCAGCTCGTGCTGCGGGAGGCGGACCAGAAGGACCTGGCATTGGCGCTGCGTGGCGTCAGCGACGAGGTCAAGACACGCGTCCTCAACAACATGTCCGAACGTGGCGCCCAAATGCTGCTCGAGGAGATGCAGTACCAGCCGCCCCAGCGCAAGCGCGTGGTCGAGGAGGCTCAGGGCCGGATCGTCGCGATTGTCAGGCGCCTGGAGGAGGCCGGGGCCCTGGTCCTCTCGCGCAATGAGTCCGAGGTCATGTTCTAGGACCGCATGTCTGATCAGACGGTCGACACCTACACCTTCAGGCAGTTGGAGAGCCGTGCCGCTGCCGGTCGCAGCGCGTCAGACGTGGTGACCAATGCACTGGCTGAAGCAGAGGCGATCCGCGCCCAGGCCCAGGCAGATGGTGAGGCAGCCGGATACGCGTCCGGGATCGCACGCGCGCGGGAGGAGGCCTCAGCGGCGCTCCTGGCACTGCGCGAGGCGGCGGCCGCGGTCAGCTCACTGCAGGAAGAGCTGACCGAGACGCTCACGGCGCAGGCCGGTGAGCTTGCACTGCTGACCGCCGAACAGCTGATCGCCGGTGCGATAGCTGCCCAGCCAGAGCGCATTGCCGACGTCGTCCGCGCTGCGCTACGCCGCCTGACCGACAGGCATCACGTGACCGTGCTCGTCAATCCTGAGGACCTTGCCGCCGTCTCAGGCTGCCTGGGAATCCTGCAGGCTGAACTCGGAGGCATCGAACACCTGGACGTTCAGGCCGACCGCAGAATCGCACGGGCCGGAGCTGTCGCCCAGACCGTGTATGGGGAGATTGACGCGACCATCACCACGCAACTGCAGAGTGCACGGGAGCTGCTCAGATCCGCGCTCAGGGGCGATGAGCACACGGAGGACCAGCCCGGCAGCAACACCTCAGCGCTGGCGGCCGCGGATGGCCTTTGACGCAAACGCCCTGGTTGAGGCCGGGCGCGCAATCCGCTCAGGTGATCTGGCCAAGCGCCGCGGACGCGTGCGGGACCTGATCGGCCTGATCATTGAGGCCACGGGGATTGATGCCCAGGTCGGCGAACTCTGTTTCGTCGGCGGCAGCAGGCGCGATCCCCCGGTCCCGACCGAGGTCGTTGGGTTCCGCAGCGGACGCACGCTCCTGATGCCGCTCGGAGAGCTTGGGGGCATTGGGCCCGGCACAGCCGTGGTTCCCACCGGCGCGCCGTTCCGCGTGCAGGTCAGCGACACACTGCTCGGCAGGGTGATTGACGGTCTGGGCAATCCCCTAGACGGTGCCGGCGATGTGGGCGGCGACATCTGGCGCTCAACCACCGCCGCCCCGCCCGACGCATTCACGCGTCCGCGAATCCAGGAACGCGTGGGCCTTGGTGTCCGGGCATTGGACACGCTGGTTCCCTGCGGACGTGGCCAGCGGCTCGGCATTTTCGCTGGTTCAGGTGTGGGCAAGTCATCGCTGCTGGGGATGATCGCCAGATCCACCACGGCTCAGGTGAACGTGATCGCACTGGTGGGCGAACGTGGACGCGAGGTGCGCGAGTTCATCGAGCGCGACCTTGGCGATGCGTTGGCACGGTCCGTGGTGGTGGTGGCCACATCCGACCAGCCGGCGCTGGTAAGGATCAGGGCCGCGTTCACGGCCACCGCCATTGCCGAATACTTCCGCGACAACGGCAGCGACGTGATGTTGATGATGGACTCAGTCACCCGCTTCGCCATGGCCCAGCGTGAGGTCGGGCTGGCAATCGGTGAGCCACCTGCCACGCGGGGTTACACACCAAGTGTCTTTGCACTGCTGCCGAGGCTGCTCGAACGAGCGGGCACGAGCCCAACCGGTTCAATCACGGGGCTCTACACCGTGCTGGTCGACGGCGACGATATGAACGAACCGATCGCCGACGCCGTCCGGTCGATCTTGGATGGGCACATAGTGCTGACGCGGGCGCTGGCCCATGCGGGGCATTACCCCTCCATTGACGTACTTCAGAGTGTGTCTCGATTGGTAGGTGAGATCGTCACGCCGGAGGTTCAGGCGGCTGGGCAGCTCGTGCGGGCCGCACTGGCTGCCTATCGCGACAAGGAGGATCTGATCTCGATCGGTGCGTACCAACGGGGCAGCGATCCACTCGTCGATGTTGCGATTGACCTCCGCCCTCAGATCAACCAGTTCCTGCGCCAGCGAGTCGACGACCCCACGTCAGCTGAGGATGCGGATGAGCGCCTGTTGCAGATCGGCAGTGCGGTCGGGATCAGCTCCGCAACGCCGCGACCGGCCGGTGATGAACAGTCCACGGCACGAGCGGAGACCGCTTCGCCAGTTGGCGGCCCCAGCGCAATCCCGTCCCTGAGCCTGAACTGAAAGCTGTGCCGATGCTCAAGTTCGCCGAACCGCAGCCGATCACCCGACTATGAACGGTCCCTCGTACAAGTTCCGGCTGGAACGCGTTCGCGCCCTCCGCGAGCGCCATGAGGAGCAGGCAAAGCAGGACTTTGCAACGGCATTGCAGGAGCGCCAGCGCAGTCACGAGGAGCTGATGCGCACTCAGGCCAAAATCGCCTCCGCACGCGTGGCCCAACTGCAGGCAGAAGCAGAGGAGCTGGCGCAGCACCAGTCCTACCTGGAACGTCTGGAACGCGCGGCTGAGCTGGCTCAACAGGAACTTGACCGGCGCGAAGTCGAGCTCGCGGAGCGTCGTGCGGCCCTGACCAAGGCATCGCAGGACCGCGAGGCGCTGGAACGTCTCAAGGAGAAGGGCCTGGTCGATCACAACCGTGAACAGGCCAGGGTCGAGCAGAACACGCTTGACGAGATTGCAGGCAACGGACATTGGAGGCGAGCCGCATGACACCAACAGCGGTTGCACCCCCCGCACCGGTCACGGCGCCGCAGACCGCGGCACCACCCGGAGGCGGAGGTCCGAACGGGCCCGCCCAAGGCGGAACCCCGTTCGGCACCATTCTCAACTCGGCCCGGACCGCACCTGCGGAAGGCCCAACGGAAACCGGCACTAAGTCTGGTGACCACGGACAATCCAAGTCGTCCAGCAGCAAGGACGGCGGACAGTCACAGGCCTCGGCAACACCGGCCGAGATCGCCGCCGCTGGGACCTGCGCGGCGGGACAACAGCCGGCTCCGGCGAGCTCTGGGAAGGGATCCAAAGCGTCCACCACCTCAGCCAGCTACGCAGCAGGATCGGCCGGGGGAACCTCTGGCGCCGACCTGTCCGGAAGCGCTCTGAGTGCTTCGACACCGGGGGGCGCTCCGGGAGCGTCATCGGCGACGCCCGCCGCCGCCACTGACGGTCCCCCGTCCGCGGCGACCACGCCGCTGTCCTCGACTGTCAGCGGAGGCCCCGGACAGGCAGGACAGCCATCGGGCGCCCCGCAGACCAGCGGCGTGACCGGGTCGTCCGACATCGGCGGCAGCTCGACTGCACCTACGTCGGGCACGGCAACGGCCGCCCAAGTCAAGGACGCAGCGGACGGAGCCGCTCACGGCGGTGGCACCACCCAAGCGTCGGTGGACAAGCAGGACGGCAGGGCCCAGACACTCCCCGGCATGCCGGTCACGTCTGGTTCAACGCCGATCACGCCACCCACCTCAGCGCCAGAGGCTGGCGCCGCGACACAGCGCGGGGCGAGCCAATCCTCTGAGCCGAGCGCGACCGCGACGGCCGCCCAAACCAGCGCCGCCTCAGGTCACACGCAGACGGGCAACGCCGTCCACGCGCAGGCGGTCAACGCTGGACCTGTGCCTGCGGCCGCCTCAAGCAGTGCTGCCAATCCAAGCGGCACGACCGTGCAGCCCACCGGCCAGGATGGCGGCATCGCGGTCTCCCCCAGTTCCGATCCGCGCTCCCATACCGGTACAGACAGACACGCTGGCTCAGGAACCAGCGATCACGGCTGGGCCACGGGACAGGGCGGCGCAACGACAGGCGCGAGCGCAGGGACGGGCAGTGCACAGAGCGGCGCATTCACGATTCAGACGGTGGGAGCACCACCAACGTCCGGTGCCCAGCACTCCCCCTCACTCCCGCAGGGGCTGGCCCGGAGCGCCGTCACCCTGCACGAGGCGGTGGATGCGGTCAAGGCGACATTCACAGCCGCAAACCAGGCCGGCGTCTCCTCGGCTCGCATCTCACTCTCGCCTGAGTCACTGGGTGGGATCAAGATCTCGCTCTCCCAGACACCTGATGGTCTGATCGCCCGTGTGGCCGCAGACCACCCCGAGGCCGCTCAGACGCTGCAGCAGAATGCCGCCGAGCTGAGGCGCTCCCTCGAGGCCAGCGGCATGCCGCTGCTGAGGCTGGACATCGGCAGCTCAGGGCAGCAGGGCCTCGGTAGCTTCGCCGGTTCGGGCGGCGACTGGTCTGGCTCCCACAACACACAGGACAGCGGCCAGAGCAGCATCGCCGTGAACGACACAGCCGGTGTTCAACCCGAACTCACGGTGCAGTTGGCCAGCGGCTCGCTGGTCAACGTGCTGGCGTGAACCGAAAGGAGCGAAGCATGAGCATCTCAAGCCCCTCACCCTTGATCAACCAGAACGGCCAGGCTCAGCAGGGCACGACCGGCACGAAGATCGCCAACAGCAGCGCCACCTCGCTGTCCAGCAATGAGTTCCTGAACCTGATGATGGACGAGTTGAAGAACCAGGATCCCCTGAATCCGTCGTCCAGCGACCCCACCCAGTACCTGACCCAGCTGGCACAGATGACATCCGTGGAACAGCAGACCGCGACCGCG
Source organism: Actinomycetes bacterium (assembly GCA_021820105.1). Lineage (GTDB taxonomy): Bacteria > Actinomycetota > Thermoleophilia > Solirubrobacterales > Solirubrobacteraceae > Palsa-465. Next base: position 8,522 of record JAKAED010000068.1, read on the forward strand.
CAGAACACCATGAACGCGGCCCAGTCCCAAGCGGTCAGCCAGGCCATTGGACTCATCGGCGACGCGGTGACGTACGTCGATCCCCTGAGCCACAGCAAGGCGACGGGGACGGTGGACAGCGTCCAGATCACCAGCTCAGGCCCATCAATCACCGTCAGTGGAACGACCGGAGTCATGCTGAGCTCGATCATCAACGTCACCGCCCAGGGGGCAACTGGGTCGGCTTCCGGCACCACGGGCTCAACCACCGGCACCACCGGCTCGACCACCGGCACCACCGGCGCCTCAACAGGAACGGTGGCGTGAGCGAGCTGATCAACAACCCCGCGCTGCTCCCGCCGGGCACGGTCGGTGGCGTCACACCGCCCCGGCCCGCGGCCGGACAGCCCACAGCGCCCGCTCAGGGACCGGGCGCCGGGCCGTCCTTTGCCCAGGTCCTGGCGCAGCAGACGAGCGCGGCCGCTCCCACCTTCTCGAAGCACGCCCTGGAGCGCCTGACGCGCCGCGGCGTGGATGTCAATGCGCAGACGCTCGGGCGTCTGACTGAGGGCATCCAACGCGCCGCCGGCAAGGGGGCGCGTAACTCAGTCGTATTTGTCGACGGCACCGCGTTTGTGGCGTCCGTCCAGAACAACACGGTGATCACGGCGGTCACGCCGGACGCCATGAAGTCGCATGTCTTCACGAACATCGACAGTGCAGTGATCGCGTGAGCATGCAACCCAGAAACAGCGACACGATGCGGCCGGACCTCCTTGAGGAAGCCGCTGAAAGGAAGTGATGTAGAGATGATGCCGGCTATGTACTCCGCAATCAGCGGACTCGAGGCTCACCAGACGATGCTGAACGTGACCGCCAACAACCTGGCGAACGTCGACACGATCGGCTACAAGGCACAGCGCACCACGTTCGACTCTGAACTCTCGCAGCTGCTCTCAGGCGGTTCAGGCCAGACGGCCTCAAACGGCGGCACCAACCCCGAGCAGTCTGGCCTGGGCGTCCAGGTCGGCTCGATCGATCAGATCATGGGCGCGGGCTCCTTCCAGAACACCGGCAACGCCCTGGACGTGGCGCTGCAGGGCAGCGGCTTCCTGGTGGTCGGCACGAGCACATCGGCGCCGGCCGCCCCGACGGCAGGCACCTATCAGCCGCCGCTGGCATCCGGCAACGCCGCTGTTGCGATCAACGCCAACAGCACCGGCGCAGGCGTGAGTAAGGCGAATCTGCCAACCGCGCTCAGCTTCACACGGGCAGGCAACCTGACGACGGATGCCCAGGGCTTCCTCACCAATGCCGCCGGCCAGTACGTGATCGGTTACGCGACCCCGCAGAGCGCCGCGCAGACGACCGATCCGGGAACCGCCGGCGCCCAGACTGGCACGGGGTCCACCTACATCTACATCCCTCCGGGCTCCACGAACATCTCAATCGGGCAGAGCGGGGCGGTCACCTACACCGACAACAACCCCGCGGATACCAACTACGGGCAGACGTGCGTGGCCGGCTACCTGGCCATTGCCAACTTCCCCAACGAAGCCGGACTGACGCGCGACGCCGGCACCTCGTGGAGCGCCTCACCGAACTCCGGTTCCGCAAGCTACGGGACGCCGGACAGCGGCGCCTTTGTGACCACGCAGACGATCTCCGGCGAGCTCGAGCAGTCGAACGTCGACATGGCCACAGAGTTCACCAACATGATCGAAGCGGAGCGCGGCTATCAGGCGAACTCGAGCGTGATCAGCACCGCTGATCAGATGATCCAGACGCTGATCCAGATGACCGGCGCCTAACGGTTGAGCCAGCTGACACCGATAATCGGGCGGCGTCCGTCATCGGACGCCGCCCCTTGGCATGATGTCATCACCCTAAGGAGAGGCTGGCGATGATTTCGCTGCACCGCCTCGGCCACCAGGCCGAGGAATTTCACCTCAATCCGGACCTGATCGTGACCGTCGAGGCCAACCCCGACACGGTCATCACGCTCACGACCGGAACCAAGGTAGTGGTGGCCGAGGGGCCTGAGCGCGTCGTGGAGGCGATCCGCGCCTACCGAGTTGACGTCCTCTCTGGCGCGCTCAACCGTCGGCGACAGGAGGGCGCGCAGCCGCATGGCATGCACGCCCGGCGAGCCGCGCAGGGCATGCTGCTCTCAATCGACCGTGGCGAAGCGGCTGCTGCTGAGGCAAACCAGCAGCAGGACACGCCTGACACCAGCGCCTGAGCGTCTCAGCTCCGCGCTGATCCGTCGTCCGCCAAAGACGAGCGGCCGACGCCCACCGTCCACCTGAATTGAAGGAATCGGCCCCATTGGCCGATGAAAGGCTCATGAAGATTTCCACCGGTGTCGGGATCGGGATCGCCTTTGTGGGGATCCTGATGGGAGCCATCATGGGCGGAACCAGCCCGGCTTCCTTCATGGACATCCCAGCGATCCTGATCATTTTCCTGGGAACCGGCGGTACGACCGCGGCGAGCGTCGGTCCCGAGGCGATGCGCCGGATTCCGGCCCTCTACAAGATCGCGATCAAGGGCAAGACGCCTGACATGGCTGAGCGCGTCAGCCTGCTCGTCTCCTTGGCCGAACAGGCTCGGCGCGAGGGCCTCCTCGCACTGGACGAGCGTGTCAATCAGATTGAGGACGAATTCACCCGCAAAGGGCTGCAGCTGGTTGTCGACGGCGTTGATCCCGACCTTGTGCGGGACGTCCTGGAGGCCGAGATAGACGGCATGGTGGCCCGCCACCACATCGGTGCCGCCACGTTCACCAAGGCTGGGGGTTTCGCTCCGACGATGGGCATCGTCGGCACTGTCATGGGCCTGGTGCACGTGCTTCAGAACCTCTCTGCTCCATCGACGCTTGGCCCGGCCATCTCCAGTGCCTTTGTGGCGACACTTCTGGGCATCGGGTCGGCCAACGTCATCTACCTACCGGTTGCCGGCCGGCTCGAGGGCCTCTCCAAGTCGGAGGTGGAGCTGAGAATGCTCACGCTCGACGGAATCCTGGCGGTGCAGGCAGGCGACAACCCGAGGGTTGTCGCTGAGAAGTTGAACTCCTACATCGCCCCCATCGACCGTGTGAGCAGCGAGGAGAAGGCTGCCGAACCTGAGCAGCGTGAGCGTGCCGAGGCAGCCTGATGGCACGTGGATCACGCCGCCGCGGAGGCGGAGACGGAGGCGAGCATGAGAGCGGCGAGCGCTGGCTGCTGACCTACTCAGACATGATCACCCTGCTGCTGGCGCTGTTCGTGGTGCTCTTCTCAATTTCCTCGGTCAACGTGTCCAAGTTCGTCAGCCTCCAGCAGTCGCTGAAGGCTGCGTTCTCCGGGTCGATCCTGAACGGCGGCAGCTCGATCCTCTCAGCCGGCGCCGACTCAACGGCCAAGAACTCCCCAAACAACACAGTGATTCCGGCCATCGTGCCGCTGACTCCGACCGTCCCCAAGCCCACGGACAAGGGCGCCAGCGCCAACCAGGCGCAGATCAACGCACTGCTCAAAGAGGCACAGAACTCCTCCCAGGAGACCAGCCAGTTCATGGCGCTCCAACAGCGACTGAACGCCTATGCAAAGGCTCACGGCTGGTCAAACCAGGTCAAGACACAGATCCAGCAGCGCGGTCTGGTGGTGACGGTCCTGACCGACAAGCTGCTGTTCGCGTCCGGACAGGACACGCTCGATCCTGCAAGCTACCCGCTGCTCAACGAGATCGCGACCCTGATCAACCTCGACACCGCCCAGCATCCGGTGTCGATCGAGGGCTACACCGACAACGTGCCGATCTCGAACTCGCAGTTCCCCAACAACTGGTGGCTGTCGAGCGGCCGGGCCAACGTGGTCCTCCAGTACCTGCTCAGCCGGGGCGTCGCAGCCTCCCGCCTGATGTCAGCGGGTTACGGAGATCAGCATCCGATCGCGTCCAACGCGACCCCGCAGGGCCAGGCCAAGAACAGACGCGTGGAAATCGTCTTCAACCGCAAGTACCCACTCCCCACTCCAGGCGCGTAGACCATGAACAAGAAGCTCCTCATCCCAATCATCGTCGTGATCGTCGCAGTGGCCGGCTTTGCGGGCTACAGCTTTGCGATGCCCAAGTCCAAGGCCCCCAAGGTCAAGGTCAACGGCACGATCTACATCCTGCCTAAACAGTTCACACTCAACCTGAAGAGCGGCCAGTACGCGACGCTGACGGTAGCTCTGTTGTTGCCACCTACCCAGAGTCTCGGCGTGACCAGCGCGACCAACCCACCGCCCACGGGCTTCGGGTCGCTGACGGAGGAGGCCGTGATCCGCGCGATCATCACCAACGATGTGACGGATCAACCAACCAGCGCGCTGATCACCCAACCCGGTCGCAAGGTGCTTGAGGCGAAGATCCTGAGCGACATCAAGTCGCAAACCGATACCAAGGTCTCGGCCGTCTACTTCACTGACATCGCCGTCCAATAGGCGCTGACAACGTCCAGCTGACCGGCTAACGTGAGCGTATGTCCGAACCCGTAGAGCTGGAGCAGTTGACCGACGCGGCCGGCGGCGCCGAGCCGCTTGGGATGGCCGACCTTCGGCGGCTCAGTGACGTCCCCATTGACCTGACGGTGGAGATCGGGCGCACCAGACTCACCGTCGGTGAGACACTCGAGCTTCGGCAAGGGTCAATCCTGACGCTCAACCGCATGGCCGGCGAACCGGTTGACCTACTCGTGAACGGCACCCCGATCGCACGGGGTGAGGTCGTGGTGATTGACGAGCAGTTCGGCGTCCGCATCACCGATGTGCTGGGCGCACAGGCACCGACCGCGCCCGCCGCACCCGCCGAGCAGGCACCACCGGAATCGCAGTAGCTCGCCCAGCCGCCCGCGGAGCCGAGGTGAGCGCGGCTAAAGCTCTGTCCTGAAAAGCCGAAGATCCTAGTAAGGGTCCGCGCAAGCCGTGTCGCGGTCTCTACCAAGACCTTCAGGAGGAACTCATGTCGGACGAGAATCACGCGCGGCAGCTTGTTGTCTTCACCCTGGGCGCTGAGCAATACGCGCTGCCGATCGAGCAGGTTCACGAGATCATCCGATATGACGAACCGCGGTCCGTGGCGTCGCCGATCGCCTGGGTGCGCGGGGTCATCAGCCTGCGCGGACGGATCGTGCCGGTGTATGACCTGGCAGCGCGCCTTGGGCTCAGCTCGGAGATCACGGACACCACCAAGATCGTGATCGTCGAATCCGGCGATGAGACGGTCGGTGTGACCGTGGACGAGGTTGAAGAGGTGCTGACCGTCGAGGATGCCGACTTTGAGGCGGTCCCCGGCGCGGACTCCGAGTTGATCGAATCGATCGCGAAGTTGGGGGATCGCCTGGTCGTGCTGCTAAAGCCCAGCACGATCTTCGTCGGTGCCGGCGAGCTCTCCGCCTCGGCGGCCTAGCGGCGAGCGCTCACCCGCACGGACAGCCGCAGATGCCCAGCTCAGCAATGCCCCGCGTCGTGGTCGCTGATGACAGCGCCATGATGCGCCAGATCGTCTCCTCCTCCCTGTCAAAGGCTGGAGTACAGATCGTGGGTAGCGCCGCCAACGGCGATGAGGCGCTGTCTGCATGCGAACGTGAGCGCCCGGACGCGCTGATGCTCGACCTCTCGATGCCCGGGCTGGACGGGATCGGGGTGCTGCGGGCGCTGCGGCAGCGCGGTCGCACGGACCTTCCGGTGATCGTCGTTTCCGCCTTCTCCCCGTCTCAGGGCGCCAGGGCTGTGGACGCGCTGGCGGAGGGTGCCTTTGATCTGGTGGCCAAGCCAGCCATCGGCGAGAGCCTCGACGACTTTGCGGCCTCGCTTGTGGCCAAGGTGAGCGCCGCCACCGCACGCAAGCTGGGCGGCAGCAGCAACGGAACAGCCGGGCGCCTGAGCCGACGCCGTCCCCAGACGCGACTCGCGCGGGCAGTGCTGATTGCAACCTCCACGGGCGGCCCGCGGGCACTGGCCGCGTTGATGCCGAGCCTGCCCGCACGGCTCGGGATCGGAACGCTCATCGTTCAGCACATGCCGCCCGGCTTCACCAGGTCGCTGGCGGCACGCCTTGACCAAGCCTCGGCGCTGCAGGTGCGCGAGGCTGACGGCGGTGAGCTGTTGGACCCGGCGGTGGCGCTGATAGCGCCCGGTGGGAAGCACATGCGGGTCTCCGCGGATCGTCGTGTGCGTCTGACTGACGAGCCGGAGATAGGAGCGCTGCGCCCACGGGCGGACCTGATGATCAGTGACGCGGCCGAGGTCTTCGGCGAGCGGACGCTGTTGGTGGTGATGACCGGCATGGGCAACGACGGCCTGGTCGGCGCGGAGGCTGTGAAGCGCCGCGGGGGGCGCGTCCTGGTGGAGGCCGCGTCAACGTGCACCGTGTACGGGATGCCGCGCGCGATTGAGGAGGCGAAGCTGGCCGATGAGGTCCTGCCCCTCCATGAGCTGGCAGAAGCAATCGCAGAGGAGGCTGCCGCATGACCCTCGCGGCCGTTGATGACTACGTCGAGTTCTGCCTCTTCCTGCGGAGATTGACCGGCATCGATCTGACCCAGTACAAGCGCCCCCAGATGGAGCGACGGCTGCGGACGTTCTACGCCAACAAGGGCATCACGCTGCTCACGGACGCCTTCAGCCGGCTGCGCAGCGATCCAGCGCACCTGGAGGAGCTGCTGGACCGCATCACGATCAACGTCTCACAGCTCTGGCGCAATCCGGAGCAGTGGGAGATCATCCAGACCAAGCTCCTGCCGGAGCTGGCTGAGCACGGCCAGGTGCGTGCCTGGAGCGCCGGCTGCTCCTACGGCGCCGAGGCCTACACGCTCGCCACGATCAGCCACGTGGCGATCCCCAAGGGACGCGTCTCCATCACCGGTACCGACATTGACAAGCGCATGATCGAGCGCGCCCGCCTGGGCCTGTTCAGCGACGAGGACGCACGCACCGCACCCGAAGCGCTGCTCAAGGTCGGTTTTGACCGTGTCGAGGGGGGCTGGCGAGCGAAGCTCAAGCTGCGGACGATGACGCGCTTTGACACCGGGGATCTGCTTCAGATGCGCCCGCAGCAGGGCGCCTTTGACCTCATCCTGTGCCGCAACACGGTGATCTACTTCGCCGAGCCCATCCGGGACGAACTGCATCTACGTCTGGCCGATGCCCTGCGCCCAGGTGGTTATCTGGTCATCGGGTCCACGGAACGGGTCTCCTCCCCAGCCGCCCTGGGTCTCTCGATGAAAGACCCGTTCATCTACCGGAAGCTGTGATGGATACCTCTGAATACATGCCGATGTTTCTTGCCGAAGCGCAGGAGCACCTACAGGAGTTGAACCTCGCGGTGGTCGCCCTGGAGGACGATCCCTCAAACCAGGAGACCGTGGACGGGATCTTCAGGATCGCTCACTCCCTCAAGGGGATGAGCGCCACCATGGGTTTCGCGGCGATCGCTGAGCTGACACACGTCATGGAGGATGTCTTTGAGCTCCTGCGCAAGCGGTCCGGCGGGCTCCAAAAGGACGTGATCACGGCCGTGCTGGCCTGCCTGGACGCCTTGGAGGGAGCGGTCGAGTCGATCGAGAGCACCGGCAAGGAGAACCTCAATCCTCAGCCGCTGATCGATCAGCTGCACGCACTGATCCGGGAACGCACACCTGAGCAGGCGCTTGAACGGGCCGGCGGAGTGCAGCGTCCCGACGCAGCCGTGATCGCCGCGGTCCGTGCGGAGGGCAGGCGGATCCTGCACGTGCGGGTTCGGCTGGACGAGGATGTTCAGATGCCCGCGGTGCGTGCGCACATGGTGTTAGCTGCGCTCAACGGGCATGGCGAGACGATCGGCAGCATCCCGGCGCCCGACGCAATTGAGAACTTCGAGGGACGCGTGATTGATGCCTGGATCGTGTCCGACGACGATGAGTCGCTGGTGGCAAAGAACGCAACGCGCGTCTCTGATGTCGACAGTGTCGAGGTCGACGAGATGCTTGACGAACCTGAGCCTGTGGCACTGCCGGACGCGGCCCTGCCAGCGGATCGTGATGAGGTGATCGCGTCCTCCCCCACGGCCGCAGCGGGTGCCGACGAGCAGGCGCAACCGGCCAAGAGTCCCACGGCACCGGCGGCCGGCTCCGGTCACTCGGCTGCGCGAACCGTTCGCGTCGATGCAGAACGGTTGGACACGCTCATGCACCTGATGGGTGAGCTGGTGATCCACCGCACAGCGGTGGAGGCATATACGGCCGCGATCGACTCACCCGAACTGCAGCACGCCGTCCAGAACCTGACACGCAGCTCCCAGGCCCTCCAGTCGATGGTGATGCAGGTGCGCATGATCCCCGTGGACGTCGTCTTCATGCGGTTCCCACGGCTGGTGCGCGACCTCTCCACCAAGCTCGGCAAGGAAATTGAGCTTGACCTGGTCGGGCGTGAGACGGAACTGGACCGGACCGTGGTGGATTCACTCGGTGACCCGCTGGTGCATCTGGTCCGCAACTCCCTGGATCACGGCATTGAACCGACCCACGAGCGCCTTGCCGCCGGCAAGCCGGCCAGCGGTACGCTCACGATCGCCGCCCGCCACGCCGGCGGAAGTGTCGTCATCGAGGTCCGTGACGACGGGCGCGGCGTGGACCCGCAGGCGGTCGCGCGCAAGGCCGTTGAGCGCGGGCTGCTGGACGAGGACGCTGCCAAGAGCCTCGACACCAAGGGAGCTATTGAGCTCCTGTTCACCGCCGGGTTTTCAACGGCCGAGACCACCAGCGACATCTCCGGCCGTGGCGTCGGCATGGATGCGGTCCGGACCAAGATCCGTGAGCTCGGCGGCGAGGTGATCATGGACTCCACTCCTGGCAAGGGCACATGTGCGCAGATTCGCCTGCCGCTGACGCTGGCGATCGTCTCCGCGCTGCAGGTGGACATCGCCGGCGCTCCGTTCGCAATCCCGATCGATCGCGTGGAGCGCACGCTCAGGCTCGGCGAGCACACCGTTCGTCAGATCGCCGGGAGGCGTGTGCTCTCGCTCGAGGACGGAGTGCTGCCGCTGCTCGAAGGAGCCGCGACCTTCGGCCGCCGAACCGTGAACGAGCACGACCTGGTCGTGATCGTTCGGGGCCAGGACAAGCGGCTCGGTCTCACCGTGGACGAGCTCATCGGCCAACGGGAGCTGGTCACGCGTCCGCTACCACCGATCGTCTCCGAGGGACAGGCTGTCTCCGGCGGTGCAGTGCTGGCAGACGGTCAGATCGCACTGATCGTGGACTGTGACGCACTGGCTGCCGGGTTCGCCAGCAACAGCATGGCGCGGAGCGGCGCCGCTGAAGCTCCGGAACACAACAAGATGCTTGCCGTGGCGAAATGAAGCAGCTGAACCAGAAGCAAATGGATCGGCACCGTCCGTCCAGAATCCCAGCGAGGAGGGCCAAGTGCCGGACCATCTGACCGAATTGCAGCTCGACGCGCTGCGCGAGCTTGCCAACATATCCTCAGGAACCGCAGCGACATCGCTCTCGCAGATGCTCGGGCGCGATGTCGACCTCAGCGTTCCCAGAGCGCTGGCGCTGCCGTTGGCCGACGCCGTGGAGGCAGCTGGCGATCCTGCGGAGACCGTCACGGGGATCGGCCTCGAGGTGACAGGCGACGTCCCGGGCGCCGTGCTGCTGCTCGTACCGCCGGAGGGCGCCGCGACCCTCTGCAGCCTGCTGGGTGTGGAACCGGGTACGGAGGTTGGTGACTCGGCGCTTGGTGAGATCGGCAACATCCTCGGCGCCTCCTATCTGAACGCCCTGAGCTCGATGACGGGGATGTCCCTGCTGCCGGGAACCCCCCAGGTGATGACGGATCTCCTCGGGGCGATCGTCGCCTCCGTCCTGGCCCAGTCCGTTGGACACGGTGACATCGCGTTGGTGCTCGACTCGGAGCTGGACATCACCGGCGAGCCCTGCGCCATCTCATTCATGCTGCTGCCGGACGCAGACGGCGTAAACGACCTGCTGGCTCCCCTCGGAGTCGGCGACCCGGCGAGCTGACGGATCAGCGCCAGATGGAGAACGTGCGCATGGGAGAGCTTGCCGTGGCAGGCACCGTCGGCGATGAGCTGGTTGCAATCGGCCTGGGTTCGTGCATCGGGCTGGCGCTGGTCGACCGCGCGGCCAACGTCGCCGGCCTTGCACACGTGGTGCTTCCGGACTCGCAGGGTCAGCAGGTGCCGCGGGCCAAGTTCGCCGACACCGCTGTACCCGAACTGATCGCCTGTGTGCTCGCCGCCGGCGCGCTTCGCCGGCGGCTCGAGGCGGTGCTCATCGGTGGCGCCCGGATGTTCAGCGTGGGCGCCAGCCTGGATGTGGGCGCGCGCAACGCGGAGGCCGTGCGCGAGGCGCTCGGTCGCGAGCGCATCCGCATTCATGTGGAGGAGGTCGGCGGCAACCGGGGGCGGACCGCACGCGTGATCATCGGCACCGAGATCACCTCACAGCTTGCCGGTGGGCCGCGCACATCACTGCTCAGCTTCGGGCCGCAGCGTCCCGGCTCAACCCTGCGCACAGTTGGAGCGCTGCGATGAACGACCTCCTCAACCCGGATCAGATCGCGGCCCTGTTCGAAGCGGCCAAGGCGGGTGATGTTCCCGACAATCAGCCCACCGCCGGACGCCGCCAGCAACGTATGCGCGCTGTCGACTTCTCCCGACCGACAAAGTTCACGACCGACCACCAGCGACGGCTCACGCGCGCGGTGGATGCCTTCTGTCTCGGTGCCGCCACAAGGCTGACCGCAGAGTTGCGAACCGCGGTCGAGTTCGAGACGCTGAACACAACCCAGGTGACCTGGGCCGCGGCGCAGGCACTGCTCCCGGCGCACTCACTGGCCGTGATCACGCTGCTCGAACCGCTTGGCACCCGCGTGCTGATGACCGTGGAATCGCAGTTCGTGCTGACCGCAATTGAGGGGCTTCTCGGTGGTAACACCGATCGCGCCGCCAAGCCCCGCCGCTTCAGCGAGATCGACTGGATGTTGAGCCGGCGGCTGATCGAGTCCATCGTCTCGCAGCTCTCGGCGGCATTCCACGACATTGACGGGAAGCTCAAGTTCACGGTCGAGGACTTGGCTCAACAGACCGACGCAACGTCAATTGCCTCGGTCAGCGAGCCGACCTTCGTGGTGATGGTCGAGGCTCGTCTGGCGGTTCACTCGAGCGCGATGGCGATGCTCGTCCCCTGGTCGGCGATCGAGCCGATCGCCGACATCGTCGCGGGCCGCGATCTGCTCCCCGACGATGAGCAGCACGACTCCGGGATCAGTCGTGCCCTGGCGGCCGCGCCGGTGACGATCCGGGCGGAGGTCGCCGCTTTGGATCTTCCGGTCGCAGACGTCCTATCGCTGGAACCTGGCAGCGTTATCCGCCTCGGCGCGAACGCGCTCAACGGCGCCGCCCTGTTCGCTGAGAACG
>JAKAED010000069.1 GCA_021820105.1 Actinomycetes bacterium
TGCGACCGAGGGCAATGTCGGTGTACAGGCGGTCGCCGACCATGCACATTTGCTCGACGGGCAGCCCAGCGCGGGCAGCCACCGCCGAGACGATCGGCTCGTGGGGCTTGCCTATGATCACGTCTGGGGGGCGCCCGGTGGAGGCGGCGATCATAGACCCGACCAGCCCGCAGATCCTGGGTGAGCACCTCATCTGCGCCGCGCACGAGGCGCCGCTGACCGAGGCCGACGCCGAGTTCTTTGGACCCGACACGATCGGCCGCGCCCAGACGCTCGCCCAGGCGGGCTTCCTGCGCGAGCGCGCCAGCGGCTTTGTGCCCGCCCACGCCGAGGACTACCCCGCCGGCCGGGTGGCGCTGCGCTCCGCGAGCCTCGACAACTTTGCGCTGATCGACTCGAGCTCCGGTGAGATCCTGGGCACGATCGAGGCCGCCCGCGCCTACTCCACCGTGCACGACGGCGCCATCTACCTGCACCTGGGCCGCGCCTACCTGGTCCTGGAACTGGACCTGGACGCGCGCCGCGCGATCCTTGAGCCGTTCACCGGCAACTACTTCACCCAGACAAAGAGCGAGAGCATGACCTACATCGAGCGCGTGCTCGAGACCCGCGACACGCACGGGGTGCGCCTCTCCTACGGGGAGGTCGTCTACTCCGAGACGGTCCTGGGCTACCAGCGCAAGTCCATGCAGGACCAGACCGTGATCGACTTCCAGAGCCTGGAGATGCCCACCACCGAGTTCTCCACCAGGGCCCTGTGGTACGAGCTGGACGCCGTGATCGGCGGTCCGCTCGGGGCTGCCGGCCCGCTGGCCGGCAGCCCCGCTGAAGCGTTCCCGGCCGACCAGCTGCTCGGCAGCCTGCACGCGCTGGAGCACGGCCAGATCGCGGTGTTGCCACTGATCGCCATGTGCGACCGCTGGGACATCGGCGGCCTCTCCACCAACGCCCACCCGCAGACCGGCGGCCCCACGATCTTCATCTATGACGGCCATCCCGGCGGGATCGGGATCACCCGCCGCGGCTTTGACGCCTTTGACCGCCTGGTGATGGACGCGCAGCGCCTGATCGGCGAGTGCCCGTGCAGCGACGGCTGCCCCTCCTGCGTGCAGTCGCCCAAGTGCGGCAACCTCAACGACCCGCTGTCAAAGCGCGGGGCGCTTGAGCTGTTGCGCCGGATGCAGAGCGCCTGACGCGGCAGCACGGGGCGCGCGCTAGATTCCGGCGCCGTGATCCGGCTCGGCGTCAACCTGCCAACGTTTGACCCGCTGCGCGTGGGCGGGCCGCCCCGCTTTGTGGAGGTCGCCCAGCTGGTGGAGCAGGCGGGCTTTGACGCGGTCTGGGTCGGGGATCACCTGCACGTGCCCGCGCCGGTCTATGACTCGACGGTCGTGCTGGCCGCCGCGGCAGCCGTCACCTCGCGGGTGACGTTGGGCTACGGCGTGATGCTGCTCGGCCTGCGTAAACCGGCCTGGGTCGCCAAGCAGCTCACCACCATTGACGCGCTGGCGCCCGGACGGCTGCTGCTGGGCGTCGGTGTCGGCGGTGAGTTCCCGGCGGAGTTTGAGGCGCTGGGCCTGAACGTCAAACAGCGAGGGCGCCTGCTCGACGATGCGCTGCGGGAGCTGCCCGCCTGGCTGCGGGGAAGCTCGACACCGCCGCTGGCGCCGACGATCAGCGCGCTGCCGCCGCTTTGGGTGGGCGGGCGCAGCGACGCCGCCCTGCGACGCGTCGCCGAAGTGGGTGACGGCTGGCTTGCGACCTGGATGACCCCGGAGCGGATCCGTGAGTACGGTGACCGGCTTGCGGAGCTGGCCGCCGCCGCCGGGCGGCCGCGGCCCAAGCTCGGACTCGCGGTCAGCGTCAACATCGACGCCAATGAGGGACGCGCCCGGGAGCAGGCGGAGGACTACATCCAGGCCATGTACGGGATGCCGTTTGAACGGGTCGCCCGCTACACCCCGATCGGGACCGTCGCGCACGTGTCAGAGCAGCTCATCCCCTACATCGATGTGGGGGTGGAGGAGTTTGTGCTGACCCCCCTGACGGGGGACGCGCGCGAGCAGATTCCACGCCTCACTGAGCTGCGCGAGATAATCTCGCGCAGATGAACGTGCCGGGGAACGCCTGATGCGCCTGCTCGTTGCGGGCGCCACCGCTCCGCTTCAGGGCGAGCTGATCATCCCGCCCTCCAAATATCACGCGCACCGGGCACTGATGCTGGCCGCGCTGGCGGAGGGTGAGAGCACCATCGCCGACCGCACGGACGCGCGCCATGTGGCCTTCACCGTGCAGGCACTGCGTGGCCTGGGCGTGGAGATCAGCACCAGCGGCCGCCAGTGGAAGGTGAGCGGCGCCGGCGGTTTCTCGCCCCGCCAGGATGAGGTTTCGGTCGGAAGCTCCGGCACGACCCTCTACTTCCTGCTGGGCCTGGCCGCGCTGGGTGACCGGCCGGTGACGATCATCGGCCAGCGTTACTTCCGCCGCCGCCCGATCGGACCGCTGCTGCGCGCGCTGCAGCGCCTGGGTGTCCACCTTGAATATGAGGGCCAGACGCTCCCCGTGAAGGTCCACCCGGGCAGGCCGCGCGGGGGCCACGTGCGGATTGACGGAACGCTCTCACAGTGGATCTCGGGCCTGCTGATGCTGGCGCCGTTTGCCACCGAGGAGGAGACCCGGATCGAGGTCGTGGGCGAGCTCAATGAGCGCCCCTACATCGAGCTGACGGTCGAGATGATGCGTGACTTCGGGCTGGAGGTAGAGGTCGGTGAGGACTGGCGTCACTTCACCGTCGCGCCCAACCAGCGGGCCAAAGCGCGTGAGGGCTACCTGCTGCCGCCCGACATCGGCTCGGCCGCGTTTGGCTTGGCCGCCTGCGCGCTGCACCCGTCAAAGGTCGTGTTCCGCAGCAGCGTGCCGATCCACGGGCACCCTGAGGCCTCGGTGCTGACCGAGCTGCAGGGTGTGGGCGTACCGATGCAGTTCGCCGCGGACGGGCTCTCCATCACCATGGACCATGACGGCACCCCGCCGGTGGCCGGCAAGCTCGACTGCCGCGACATCCCCGACATGGTGCCGATCCTCTCGACGCTGGCCAGCCGCGCCCGCGGCCGCACCGTCCTCTCACACGTCTCCCACGTGCGGCTCAAGGAGTCAGACCGTGTCACCTCGATGCTGCAGCTGCGCAAGATGGGGGCACGGGTGGAGTTCGACGGCAACGACATGGAGTTTGAGGGGGTCGACCGCCTGCACGGCGCCGAGCTCTCCTCCTTCAACGACCATCGCGTGCTGATGGCACTGGCGGTGGCCGGCTCCACGGCCAGCGGCGTGACCGAGCTCTCCTACCCGCACGCGTACCGCATCTCCTATCCCGAGTTTGCCGACCACATGAACGCGATCGGGATCCCGATCGCCGTCAGCGCGCACGTCCCAACCACGCCCGGAGAGCTGACATAGAGTCGGAGTTGATCACCGAGCTCGTTGGGCGCCACGCCCGCGAGCGACCCGGCGACCGTGCCGTGGTGGAGATCGGTGACGGCGGCAGCACGCGGGAGTGGAGCTTTGGTGAGTTGGCCGCCGCCGCTGAGGGCTGGGCCACGCTGCTTGCCTCACTTGGCGTGGCGCCCGGCGAGCCCGTTGCCTACCAGCTGCCGAACGTCCTTGCGTTCATCGCGATCTCCCTGGGGGTGCTGCGGATCGGCGCCGTCTGCGAACCGCTGATGCCGATCTTCCGGGAGCGCGAGCTCGAGTTCATGCTGCGTGAGAGCGGGGCGCGGGTGCTGATCGTTCCGCGCACGCACCGCCGGCACGACCATGCACAGATGGCGCAGGGGCTGCGCGAGCGGATCCCCACGCTTGAGCACGTCCTGGTCCTGGATGAGTGCGCGTCGCTGCCGGCGGGCGCAGCGGCCACGGAACTGACATCGGCTATGACCGCGCAATTGCTGTTCACCTCGGGCTCCACCGGAGAGCCCAAGGGCGTGCTGCAGACGCACGCATCACTGAACTTGGCCGCGCGGATCCACACCCGGCACTTCAGGCTCACGCCCGCGGACGTGATCTACATCCCCTCACCACTGGCCCACCAGACCGGCTTCCTCTACGGCATGTGGATCGCGCTGATGCTGGGGGCGCCGCAGGTGATCCAGACCAGCTGGGACGCGCAGACCGGGTTTGCCGCGATGCAGCAGACCGGGGTCACCTTCGTCCAGGCCGCCACACCCTTCCTTGCGGATCTGGTGCGCGTAGCCGGTGAGCGCGAGCAGACGCTCACGGCGCTGCGGACGTTCGTCGCCACCGGCGCCGCGATCCCGCGGGAGCTGGCCCGCGGGGCGCGGGAGGCACTTGGGGCGGAGGTCGGCGGCGCCTTTGGCACCACCGAGAGCTGCCTGGGGGCCGCCTTTGTTCCCGGCGGGGATCCGGATCACGCCTGGAGCACGGACGGGCAGGCGCTTGAGGGAATCACGCTGCGGATCACCGACGATGAGGGCAACGTCCTGCCGGCCGGCGCGGAGGGGAACTTCGAGGTGCTCACCGCCACGCTCTTTGAGGGCTACCTCAACCGGCCGCAGCTGACCGCTGCCGCCCTGACCGAGGACGGTTACTACCGCACCGGAGACCTGGCCCGGATCGACGCGCACGGGAACCTGAAGATCACCGGGCGCGTCAAGGACGTCATCAACCGCGGCGGGGAGAAGGTGCCGGTCGTGGAGGTCGAGCAGGTGCTGTACGCGCACCCCGCCGTCAGTGAGGTGGCGATCGTCGCGATGCCGGATGTGCGGCTGGGCGAGCGGGCCTGCGCGTTTGTGGTGCCCCGTCCCGGCATGGAGCTCGACTTTGAGGAGATGCAGCGTCACCTGGACGAGCACCGGGTCTCCAAGCCCTACTGGCCGGAGCGCCTGGAGCTGGTGGACGCGCTCCCCTACACACCTTCAGGCAAGATTCAGAAATTCGTGCTGCGAGACAGGATCGCGGCTGAGCTGGAAAGAAAGGCGGTTCCCGGATGACAACTGCGCCCCTGGTGGATGCCGACCCCTCACCCCTCGACGAGGCGGAGTTCGCCGCGCTCAAGGCGGAGATCCGTGACTACGTTGAGCATGAGGGCGAGCGCTGGACCCAGCTGATTGAGGACGAGCACCGCGTCCCGGCCGAACTGTGGGATGAGCTGCGCGGGCGCGGCTACCTCAGCCTCGCCGCCCCGCGCTCCGTCGGCGGGCGCGGCCTGCCGTTCGCCCGCTACCTGGAGCTGATTGAGCTGTTCTCACGGCCGCACGCCTCGCTGCGGATGATCGTGCACGTCTCAAACGGGCTCTGGCGCTCCATGCTCCCGTACGCGAACGAGGAGCAGATCGACCGCTTTGTGAAACCGCAGGTGGCCGGCGACATCCGTGTCGCCTTCACGCTCACCGAGCCCAACGCCGGCACCGGCGCCGACATCAAATGCTCCGTCACGCGTGACGGCGACACCTACTACCTGAGCGGCCAGAAGCACATGATCACCTTCGGCCACACGGCCGACTACCTGCTGCTGGCGGCCCGCATGGAGGGCAGCCGCGGCAGCGACGGCACCATCGCGCTGATGGTGCCGGCCCACGGTGAGGGCGTGCAGAACAACCTGATGGCGGACACGATGGGCGTGATCGGGACTGATCACGCGCACCTGATCTTCGACCGTGCCCCGGTGCCGGTGGAGAACCGCCTGGGCGAGGAGGGTGACGGCCTGAACGTCGCCGTCGGCGGCTTCCTGGTGCCCAGCCGGATCTCCGTCGCCATGACCTGCGTGGGGTTGGCGAGCAAGGCGCTGGATCTGGCGGTGGAGCGCTCCAAGCAGCGTGAGACGTTCGGCAAGCCGATCGCCACCCGGCAGGCGATCTCCTTCCGCCTGGCGGAGATGGCGACCGACCTGGAGGCCGCCCGGCGCCTGACGCTGCACGCGGCCGAGACCTGGGAGCGTGACCCCAGCGCCGGCGCCAAGGAGTCCTCGATGTCCAAGCTGTTCGCCTCTGAGATGCTGCAGCGCGTGACCGACGGCGCCATGCAGGTGTTCGGCGGCATGGGCTTCTTCAAGAGCCCGATTGAGCGCGTCTACCGGGATGCCCGCGCGCAGCGCTTTGAGGAGGGCACCTATGAGATCCAGAAGCAGACAATCGCGCGCGAGCTGCTCGCGTAGCCGGTCAATTGCTCGAGCACATCTGGCAGCCCGGGCGGATCGGCCCGCTCGAGCTGCCGCACCGCATCGTGATGGGCTCGATGCACCTGGGGCTCGAGTCGCTTGATCCGGACGGCCGCATGCTCGCGGCCTTCTACGCGGAGCGAGCGGCCGGCGGGGCCGCGCTGATCGTCACCGGCGGCTCCGCCGTCAGCCGCGTCGGGGCCGGTGGCGTCAGCTACAGCTTCATCAATGAGGAGGCCGAGGCGGCGAAGCTCGCGGCGATCCCGCCCGCCGTGCACGCCGCCGGCGGCCGGGTGCTGCTGCAGCTCTTTCACGCGGGCCGCTACGCCTTTGAGAAGTCCTTTGGCCTGCAGCCGGTGGCGCCTTCCGCCGTCTTCTCCCCCTACAGCCGCTGTGAGCCGCGGGCGCTGAGTGAGGAGGAGATCCTGGAGACGATCGATGACTTTGCCCGTGGCGCGGCCCGCGCCGTGGAGCTCGGCTTTGACGGCGTGGAGATCATGGGTTCGGAGGGTTACCTGCTCAGCCAGTTCATGGCGCCGGTCACGAACCTGCGTGAGGACGGGTGGGGCGGTGACCTGGAGGGTCGGATGCGCTTCCCGCTCGCGGTCGCGGCGGCGGTGCGCGCTGCGGTGGGCGCGGATGGCGCGGTCATCCACCGGATCTCAGGCGCCGACCTGGTGCCCGGTGGGGCGAGCGTGGAGGAGGTGATCGCGCTGGCGCGCCTGCTGGCCGCCGGTCCGGTCGATGCTCTCAACGTGGGCATCGGCTGGCACGAGTCACGCGTACCAACGGTGCAGTCAGGGGTCCCGCATGGGGCGTGGGCACCGTGGGCGGCGGCCGTCCGGGCGGCGGTGGGGGTGCCGGTGATCGCCTCAAACCGCGTCAACACGGCGGCGCTGGCGGACGCGCTGGTGGCGGGCGGAACAGCCGACTTTGTCTCGATGGCGCGGCCGTTTCTGGCTGACCCGCTGCTGGTGCGCCGCAGCCGTGAGGGTGGGCGACGGGTCAACGTCTGCATCGCCTGCAACCAGTGCATTGACGCCTCGATCTTTGACCGGCGGGTCTCCTGCGCGGTGAATCCGCGGGCGGGCCATGAGCTGGCGGCCGGCGTGGACGGCGGCGGCGCCCGGATCGCGGTCGTCGGCGGCGGTCCGGCCGGCATGGAGGCGGCACGGGCGCTCGCTGCCGACGGCTTCCGGGTGCGGCTGCTGGATGCTGCCGACAGCCTGGGCGGGCAGTTCCGGATGGCCTGCCGGATCCCCGGCAAGGAGGACTTCGGCGCGACCGGTCAGTACTTCGCGGACGAGCTTGAGCGGCTGGGGGTGGAGGTCAGGCTCGGAGCCAGAGCCGACCCGGAGGCGCTGGCGGATTTTGATGGCGTGGTACTGGCCACCGGGGTGGTGCCGCGCGCGCTGCCGCTGGCGGGCAGCGAGCTGCCGCACGTGCTGAGCTACCCGCAGCTGCTGCTGGCCGACGATCCGCACGCGCTGGTGGGTGAGCGCGTGGCGATCATCGGGGCCGGCGGGATCGGGACCGACATAGCGCACCTGCTGACGGTGGGGAGTGAGAGCTTCTATGAGCGCTACGGGCTGCAGTTGCCGGTGGGGCAAATGCACACGCCCGTGCGCATTTGCCCCACCGGCCCCACCCGGCGACCGACGCAGGTGACGTTGATGCGCCGCTCCGGGCGGATCGGTGATGGCGTCGGCGCATCGACCCGCTGGGTGGTGGTGGCGGAGCTGCAACGCGCGGGCGTGGAGCTTCTGACCGGCGTGCACTACGAGCGGATCGAGCCCGATGCCGTGGTGGTGGCGGTGGACGGCACCGAGCGCCGCATCCCGGCGGACACGGTCGTGATCGCGGCCGGGCAGGAGCCCGAGCGCTCACTGGCTGCCGAGCTCGAGCGCCGTGGGCAGCCGCATGTGCTGATCGGCGGCGCGGCAGGCGCCGATCACCTGGACGCCGGGCGCGCGTTCAGGGACGGGTTTGACGCGCCGCGCCTGGTGGCGCGGGCGCTTGGGCTGGTTGTGAGCTGACCGGCTGCAACCGCGCGGTCAGGGGTTGGTCGCTAAGCCCCCTGGCGGCGGTTGGCGCCCGACAGGAAGTGCATGTGACCCCTGCGGGTGCCGACGGCAAAGCCGGGACTGGGCGCCACCCAGCCAAGCGGCAGCGTCTTCAGCAGACCCGCCTGCTCACCTGAGCTGATCGCCTCATCAAGCGTCGCCTGGCTCCAGTGATCGACCCCGCAACGCCGGGCGAGCTCGGCTCGCGGCATCGGGCAGCCGCAGTAGTAGAGCTCCCGCGCGAGACGGCGGGCGCCGCTGCTGGCCATCCGCCGGCGGCGTTCGACGAGGATCCGGTCTCGCAGCTTGCGCTGATCAGCGCTGAATGAAGATGTGGGATGAACTGCCATCAAGCAGTTGGCTACCCGCGGCGTGGGAATCAGAATCCTGATCGTGAGCAGCGTTGGACGCTGCGAGCGCCGCGTGACCGGCGCCGTTCGCTACGATCGATGCCCTCGGCGGGATAGCTCAGTTGGTAGAGCACACGACTGAAAATCGTGGTGTCCCCGGTTCAAGTCCGGGTCTCGCCATAGGAATGGAGTCTGACGATCGGGCTCTTTTCTGCTCCGCGTCCGGCCAGTGCGGCACTGATTGGTCCCCAAGCGCGGAGGTCTCCCCGGCATTGCTCGCTCCGGAACCCGAGCTCAACCCCGCCGCGGTCCCTCGCATCCTCACCGCGCTCGAGGATGCCGCACCAGTCTCCAGCGGGACAATGGCACGTACAGTGGGCGAGCGGGAGTTCACGTGGGAGCAGGCTACCTGTCGCGGCTAGATGCTATAGGATATTAACGATAGGATCACGCTATGAGGCGGCCAACGAGCTTGCCAAGTGGTCTGCCCTGCATTGAGGAGCTGCGCCTGGGTGCGGCGACCACTTCAACGTCGCGGTTCAGGCGTCTAAGCCCCGTGCAGGGTGCATCGCCACGGGAAAGGATCAGGTGCAGCAGGTGATCAACAGTGGTGTCGACCTCGTGGACCACACCGAGCAGCCAACGCTTGCCGGCGGCGCGACGTGGCCGGCCGTCAGCACACCCACGGGAGCGTCCATGTTTCGCGACCAGGCGCCAGCCGGATCAGGCAACCCGCGGGGCTTCCACTCCGTGGAACTCAGCGACGAGCGAGGCTGAGCGCAATGCGCGTGGGCATCCTCGGCGCCGGCGGCATCGCCGAGCGCGCGATGGTCGAACCGGCGCGGGACGTGGAGGGTGTGGACGTCCTGGCCATCGGCGCCCGTGACCCGAAGCGCGCGCAGGACTTCGCCCGGCGCCTTGACCTGCCGATCGCCGGCGGCTACGAAACGGTGTTGGCCAACCCCGACATCGACCTGGTCTACCTAGCCCTGCCGCCGGTCGTGCATGCCGAGTGGGCGCTTCAGGCACTTGCCGCCGGCAAGCACGTCCTGTGCGAGAAGCCTCTGTCGGCGAACGAAGCGCAAGCAAGGCTGATCGCCGACGCGGCCGCGGCGAGCGGGCGCCGGGCGTTCGTCGGCTTCCACTACCGGTTGCACAGCTTCACCCAGCGGCTCCTCGACGTGATCGACTCGGGCATGCTCGGCCAGGTGCGGGAGGTGGAGATCGACTTCAGCATTCCGCACTTCGTCGTCAAGCCCGGGAACATCCGCCTGGACGGCGACCTCGCCGGCGGGGCCGTCATGGATGTCGGCTGCTACGCCGCGGATCTGCTCCGCGCCGCCTATGGAGAGCCCAGTGTGCTGTCGGCAAAGGCACAGCTCTATGCAGATGATCCCCGCATCGACATGCAAACCGACGCTGCGCTGATGCTGCCCGGGGACATCCCGGCAAGCGTACGTGCGTCGTTCATCGGCGACGACCGCGGCAGCATGTCCATGGTGGTGACAGGGTCTCAAGCCCAGCTCCATGCCACCCATGTCATCGTGCCGCAGTGGGGCGCGACGCTCACGGTGACGGCTCACGACCGAGCGATCATCGAGGAGCGCGCCGTGGACGGCGAGAGCAGCTACGTGCGCCAGCTGGAACATCTGGTCGACGTCCTCGAACATGGTTCCCCTAGCATTCTTGAGGCCGACCAGGCGGTGCAGACCATGCGTGTCGTGGACGACATCTACCGGGCCGCGGGACTCCAGCCGCGCGGAGCAGCTGCGCCAGTCTCAGGGGGAGAGGCACGATGACGAACGAGTGGAACGCCGAAGTCAAAGTCAACGAGCCCGGCCTCGAGTTGCGGACCTCACCGAGGTCGAGGAGCTCCGTGACCGTCCTTGGTCAAGAGATCTTGGCTTGGAGCTGGGTAGCGCTGGCCTGCTCCACCTCATGAGCCTCAGAGAGCAGGCGCGCCACGGCGTCCTTGAGCTCCCGGCAGCACGGAGGTAGCATCCTTGCGGTCGACCTAAGAAGCGACCAGAATCCAGAGCCTCCAGGCACATTCGGGCCTCCGTCTCGAGGGAAGCCTTGACGCTTAGTTCGCAAGTAGTCTGGTTAGGGCCATCCACACCTCGCGCCACCAGGCGTGACCGTCAGGGAAGGGGCGGACCTCCGGTCAGGGCAGGCAGCGGTAACCTGCCCTATGACGTACTTATTTTTTGATTACGGCTGACGGCTAGATTGACGCGAGCACTGCCCCCGGGCGCGCCGCCGGCCACCGAGCAGGTGCATCACAGATGAGTCAGGCAGCCCCCGTAGAGAACGACGACACGACCGCGCGCGCTGGTGAGGACCCGCGTCCAGCTGAGGCGCCGCTGCTGTCGGTGACCGGACCTCCGCTGTTCTCCAGGTCGGAGATAGCGGAGATTGATCGTCTGCTCCCCTACCTGTCATACGTCGACGGGCAGCTGGCGGTTGAGGGGACGCCGCTCACGCAACTCTGGTCGGGTCCGCATCCGCTGCTGCTCTACGTACCGGATCGCGCCGTCGACAACTACCAGAGCATCCAGCGGGCGTTTGCGCCCCACTTCGATCTCTCCATCAACTGTGCGGTGAAGGCCTGCTATGTCGGCGGGGTGCTGACGGCGCTCCGCGATGTGGGAGCCGGCGTTGAGGTGGCCAGCGAGCTTGAATGGCGGCTCGCGCGAAGCCTCGGGTTCAGGCCCGATCAGACCGTCGCCAACGGCTTGGGCCGCACGCCGGCGCATCTGGATAGGTTGCTCAACGAGCAGGGCCTGCTGCTGGACATCGACAGCGAGTCCGAGCTGGAGCAGATTGAGTGGCAGGCGGAGCGGCTCGGCGCAAAGCCAAAGATCATGGTCCGCGTGAACCCGCTGCCCAACGACGCGTTCTTCTCGGAGCGTTCCAAGCTGGGGCTCTCCAGTGAGGAGGCGCAGCTGCTGCTCGAGCGGGTGGCCCGGTCACCGCACCTGGAGCTGCACGGCCTGCATGCTCATCAGCTCGTCAGATGCACCGATCCGGAGCAGTTCGGGCTCCTCACGGAACGGATGCGCGAGCTCCGCGATGCCTTCACCACCGCCCACTCAACTGGGCTCAGGACCCTGGACCTTGGTGGCGGGATTGAGACGCGCTATCTGCTGGAGCGCGGCGGCCACACGATTGAAGATTTTGCAGACGCCGCTCGTGAGGCCCTCAGCGGCGCCAGCGGACTGCACATAGTGCTGGAGCCGGGACGCTATGTCTTTGGTGACGCGGCCGTGGTTGTGACCGGAGTGATGGGCACAAAGCGCAAGGCAGGCCACAACTGGGTGATCGCCGGGGTCGGCTGCAACCTGCTCCCGCCGACCTCAGATCGCGCCTACCCGACGCTGCCGGTCGTTGCAGACGAGTCGCAGGCCTGGGAACGCTGGCATGTGGCCGACCCGACACCGGCGCCCTCACGCCTCTACCTGGACGCGATCCTGCCGTCCGAGACGATTGAGGACGGCCTCGTCCTGTTGGGCTGCGGGGCGTACACGGCGGTGCGGGCATCGCTGTGGAGCACCGACCTCCCGGACATCGGCTTCATGAGCGACGGCGGTGTCGAGCTGGTCTTTGACCGCGCCGGCCAGGACGCAGCCTTCCAGGCCCTGTACGGGGTCGACCTGATCAGCGCGGACTGACTCGGGCTCGCGCGAGCCGCGCCTGGTCGGTGCGGCCTGCTTAGTCGGCTGTAACGGGTGCTTAGTGCTTCCGGAGCGTGCCTAAGGCGTCGTTTCGGCTGCGGGTATGGGCGGTTGCCCGATGTGCGAGGCACCGTCTTAGCTTCATCTTCCAGGGCGAAATATGTGACAACAGCCCAGAGGGAGTTCCGATGATCGATTCGAGGCTTGGCGTTCTGCCGTGTAGACGACACGGGTTGAGGGGCGCGCTGTTTGGCTTGGTGAGTGGCGTGGCGTTGGCGCTCGCGCCTGGAGCGGTGGCCGCCACGGTCGATACCAGCACGTCCTACAACGCACCCGGAAACTATTCCTTCACAGTTCCCGCTGGGGTGACACAGCTCACGATCGGGGCGGTCGGCGGGGCGGGCGGCCTAGGCTGCGGAACCTTTCTTAGCGGCGGAAGCGGCGGGCGCGGGGCCGGCGTGGTAGCCACATTCCCGGCCACACCTGGAGAGCAGCTGTCAATCAGTGTCGCCGGCAACGGAGGATACGGCTGCGAGGGCGGCGCGGGCGGCATCGGAGGAGGAGGGAACGGTGGCAGTGCCACCAACTTAAGCTGCCCGGGTGGTGGGGGTGGCGGCGCATCGGTGGTTTCGCTGGCCACCTGGACGCGCTCAGTCCTGCTGGTGGCAGGCGGTGGCGGTGGTGGCGGCTGCACGAGTGGAGCAGGCGGTGATGCCGGCAGCGTTGGCCAAACGAGCAATGGCGCCGGTGGTGGCGCAGGCACGACAACCGCCGGTGGCAGCGGTGGGCTGGGGCTAGGGTCCAGCGATGGCGTGCCCGGAGACCTTGGTGTAGGAGGCAGCGGCGGGACCTGCTCTTACTGCGGTGACGGTGGTGGTGGTGGCGGCGGCTACTACGGCGGTGGCGGCGGTGGCGCCGACTCCAGCAAGGCCCAGAGCGGTGGTGGCGGAGCCGGCGGTGGTGGTGGAGGAGGTTCCAGCTTCATCTCGTCATTGGCATTGTCAAATCCGGCGTCATTCGTCGGACCGACCTCAGCGAGCCCTTCCGTGGATATCACCTACGCGGCTCCAAGTGCCGCCCTGAGCTCCGGCTCGCTTGCCTTCGGGACCGTGACCCAGGGTGCTACGGGAAGCGCGCAGGTTCTGACGGTCACCAACAACGGCTCCGCGACACTCAACGTCACGGGCGTGTTGTTGGGAGGAAAGAATCCCGACGACTATCTGGTTGACAACCGCTGCCAGCAGGCTGTGGCGGCCGGCTCAAGCTGTCAGATCGGGGTCAGGTTCGCTCCGCAGACCACGGGCGCAAGCAGCGCCACACTCACGCTGCTGACAAATGCGCCGGCCAATCCGGCACCCGTGAACCTCTCAGGGACGGGCGGCTCGATGGCACAGGGTCCGGCTGGTCCGCAGGGTCCGACCGGCGCCACCGGCGCCACCGGCGCAACCGGCCCGCAGGGCCCCCAGGGCAACACCGGCGCGACGGGTGCCGCTGGCCCGCAGGGCCCAAAGGGCAACACCGGCGCGACAGGCCCAGCTGGCCCACAGGGTGCCACAGGGCCGCAGGGACCGGCTGGTCCGCAGGGGCCTGCCGGCGGGATTGAGCTGGTCACCTGCACGCCCACGACCGGCCACGCGCACCGACGCAACCATCGAGCCCAGCGGTGCAGCACCAGACTCGTGACCGGCACCGTCAAGTTCATCACCACCGGTATGACAGCCCGCGCAACGCTGACCCGCCAGGGCGTCAGCTACCGGACCAGCGCGCGCGTCCGCACCGGTGACCATCAGCTGAGCATCCTGCTGCACAACCGCCGACGGCTGGCTCGCGGGCGCTACACCCTGACACTGCGCACCAATCACCAACACCACTGGCAGGCACGCCGGCTCCTGGTCACGATCAGGTGACTGTGGCACAGCACAGCCACCGGCGCATCTACTGACAGTGACCTATCGGGCGGCAGCTGGCGCCGCCCGATAGATCCACCTAATGGGATCAGCGATAGAGACTCGCATGCGAGGCTGGTTGATCAGACGCTGTTCACTGGTACCAGGCGCCGTTAAGCGTGCTGCTTCTGGGCGGAACGATGCTCGCGGTCACCTGCACGGGAACAGCAAGCGAGCGATCCCCGGCCAGTCGGCGGTCACCTACATCCCGACAAGCGGCGACGCGGGGCATCAGCTGGCCTGTGAGGTGACGGTCCGGTACGCGCTGTTGAGCGTGCCGGAGGTGAGCACCAGCGCAGCGGTGACGGTGCTGGAGCCGCCGACCCCACCCAGCGAGTCCGTCACTCCGGCCGCCACCACAGGCGGTTCCTTGACCGTTTCACCAGAGGACCGCTGGCTGGTCACTACCGGCTGACGATCACAACCGGCCACCGCGGCCAGATTCACAGAATCAACGTGACCGCGATTGTCATGCGCGCCCACTAGCAGCCTCTCGCAGCCGCAACAGGTCCGTCTCCGTCCCGGTTCGGAGGCGGACCGCGCTGGCTCCCGGCAGCGCTGCTCCCTCACTTGGCCGAGTTCGCCCCCAGCGCCGTGGTGTAGGCCAGCAGCCTGCCGATGCCCGGCGTGTTACCGACGTTCAGCATGGTCTGCATCGCGGCGCGATCCCGCTCCAGGTAGTAGTGCAGGAAGGCTGTTGTGACCTGCTCCACGACCGGCAGCTGCGTCGGGTCGTTGGTGTAGGGCCCCAGGTGGTGTGCGCCCAGCAGCTTCAGCAGGAACTTCGGCGCGGGAGCTGAGTCGAAGAACTCACCGGTGTCCTTGGGGAGGTTGACGTCATCCCGGGTTCCCTGGGTGGCGAGCAGCGGCGGACCGCCGGGAGCAATCGTGAAGGTCGGCAGCCAGGGGATCTCCGCGCCGGAGAGGATCATCGCGGCCTTGACCCGTGGATCGCGCAGGGTCGGATCATATGCCGTGGCCAGGGCGGTGTCGCCGCCGTCCGATTGCCCGCTGACGGCAATCTCCTTGGGGTTGATCAGCCCCGTCAGCTGATTGCCCGACTCGGCGTTCAGCTGCAGCAGGCTCGTGATCACAAAGCTCATGTCCTGTGGCTGATTGACCAGATCAGTCTCAAGCGGGCCGCCGGGCGCGTTGCGGTTCTCCAAGGGGAAGATGGGAGCGGCGACGATGAAGCCAGCCGATGCCCAGTAGCGCAGCAGGCGGTGATAGATGCCCGGCATCTCATTGAAGCCGTGCCCGAAGATGATCAGGGGGAACGGGCCGCGAGCCGCCGCCCCCGGCGTGCCGGATGCGGATTTGACGGTCGGGTAGCGCACGATGGTCGTCAGCGGCCGTGGTTCCGTCAGTCCGGTGCGGAAGGTGACCGTGCGGGTCTGGTCAACGAAATTGAGCGTCACCGTGCCGACGCCATACGTGCCCGCCGGGGTCGCCCCGGGCCGGCCGTTGGTGGAGTTCCTGCGCGTGACCGTTTTGGTCGTGGTGCTCCGCGTCACGTGATGGCGCGGGGTCGTGGTCGTGTGGACCGGCCGCGTGATGATGCCCGTGGAGGTCGGGGCCGAGGAGAGCACGCTGCTGATCAGCACCGCGAACAGACCCAGCGCGACCACGATGCCGCCCAGCGCGGTCATCCGGCGACGGCGCAGCTGCTTGCGGCGGCGTCTGGCCGCCTCCGCTCGTCGCGTGCGCGGCACAGGTCGGGTCGTGTTCGGCATCTCAGTCTTGTGGGAAACTCGCTACAACTGCACCGGCAACCGGAGATGAGACTCGTCTCACGCTAGCTTGAGGTTGCGCCGAAGTTGCTGGAATTCAATCTTCACTATGAACGGAAAGTCTGCCATGCACACTCCTGAGAACGAGACCACTGCTCGCGACGGAGCGGATGCGGGACGCGACGAGCGGCATGCGCGCCACGTGGGTGATCTTGGCACGTCGCCGGGGTTCCAGCGACTCAGGGATGAGATCATCGCACGGGCGGCACCAACCAAGGGCGAACGGGTGCTGGACGTCGGCGCGGGCAGCACCGGCCTGCTGGCGCTCGCCGCCGCACCGGACGCCGAGCACGTGACCGCGGTCGACTTCTCGCCCGCCGTCTGCCGGATGCTGGAGCAGCGCGCCAAGGACCTGCAGCTGGAGAACGTGAGCGTGCTGGTCGGCGACGCGCGCAAGCTGCCACTGCCGGACAACTCGGTTGACGTCGCCCTCTCCAACTACTGCCTGCACCACGTCAACGACACGGAGAAGCTGGTGGCGCTGGGCGAACTGGCGCGGGTGCTGAAGCCCGGTGGGCGGCTCGTGTTCGGGGACATGATGTTCCGGGTGGGGATCCGCACCAGCCGCGACCGGCGCGTGGTCGCCAAGTTCGCGCTGGGGATGCTCCGCCGCGGTCCGGCCGGTGTCGTGCGCCTGCTGCGCAACGTCGTGAAGACCTTTGTCGCCCCATCTGAGATGCCCGCCAGCGTCGAGTGGTGGGACCAGGCTCTGCGCAGCAGCGGCTTCACCGACGTGAAGGTTGAGGCGCTGGAGCATGAGGGCGGCATCGCTTACGCCCGCTGGCCGAGCTAGGCGATGAGCGCGGCCGCCGAACTTCAGGTCGGCGACCGCGTGGTCAAGCTCACCAACCCCGACCGGGTCTACTTCCCAGCACGGGGCGAGACCAAGCTGGACCTGGCGCGCTACTACCTGAGTGTCGGGCCGGGGATCGTCAACGCGCTGCGGGAGCGCCCGTGCATGCTGCACCGCTTTCCCACCGGAGTCGACGGCGAGAAGGTTCATCAGAAGCGGTTGCCAAAGGGTGCGCCGGACTGGGTGCAGACGGTCCAGATCCACTTCCCGCGCTTTGATCGCACGGCGGATGAGCTGTGCGTGACGGAGCTGGCCAGCGTGATCTGGGCGGTGCAGATGTCAACCGTCGAGTTCCACCCCTGGAACTCACGGCGCGCTGACGTCGAGCACCCGGATGAGTGGCGCATCGACATTGACCCGATGCCCGACTGCACGCTCGAGCGTGTCAAGCGCGTGGCCCACGTGGTCCACGGTCTGCTCGACGAACTGGGCGCTGAGGGCTTCCCCAAGACCAGCGGCGGCAGCGGCCTGCACGTGTACGTGCGGATCCCGCCGAGATGGAGCTTCGGCGAGCTTCGCCGAGCGGCGCTCGCGTTCGCGCGCGAGGTGGAGCGGCGGGCGCCAGCGGACGCGACCACCATCTGGTGGCGCAAGGACCGCGACCCCAGCAAGGTCTTTGTCGACTTCAACCAGAACGCCCGCGACCACACGATCGCGTGCGCCTACAGCGTCCGCGGAGTCCCGGACGCGCGCGTGTCCACACCGTTCAGCTGGAGCGAGCTGGACGCTCTGAAGCCGGCTGAGTTCACGATCGCGACCGTGCCGCAGCGCTTTGCCGCGATCGGCGACCTGCACGCGCGGATCGATGAGACGAGCTTTGACATCTCGGTGCTGTTGGAGTGGGCGGACCGGGACGGGCTGGAGGAGCCGCCGGAGGGCTGAGCGGGGTCGGGGCGGCCCCGGTGGGCACCGGCCAGCGGGCCGGTGCCATCCCTACCAGTCGTGGATCGTGCCGTCCCGCAGCCGGGTCACGGGCAGGTAGGCGGGCTGGTAGGAGAAGCCGGCGGCGGCCTCCTCGTCGAGCTCCACGCCCAGGCCGGGGTTGTCGCCGGGATGCAGGTAGCCGTCCTTGAAGGTCATGCTCTGGTGAAAGACGTTGTTGGTCGCCGCGCTGTGCTCCATGTACTCCTGGATGCCGAAGTTGTGGATCGCCAGCCCGACGTGCAGCTGTGCGGCCAGGCCGACGGGGGAGACGTCGGTGGGACCGTGGAAGCCTGAGCGGATCTGGAAGGCGGCGGCGAAGTCCATCACCTTGCGCAGCGGCGTGACACCGCCAAAGTGGGTGGCAGCGGCGCGGACGTAGTCGATCAGCTGCTCGGAAATCAGCTGCTGGTAGTCCCAGCCGGTGTTGAAGACCTCGCCGATGGCCAGCGGGGTGGTCGTGTGCTGGCGCACCAGCCGCAGACCCTGCTGGTTCTCGGCCGGCGTGCAGTCCTCCAGCCAGAAGAGGTCGTAGGGCTCAAGCCGCTTGCCGAGCGTGGCTGCCTCGATCGGTCGCAGGCGGTGGTGCGCGTCGTGCAGGAGCGGCAGCTCAGGCCCGAACTCCTGGCGGACGTGCTCAAAGACCGTGGGCACATGGCGCAGATAGGCGGCCGTGTCCCAGTCCTCCTCGACCGGGCGCACACCGCGCCCGGCGGGCTCGTAGTCGTAGCGCTCACCGGAGGACTGCGGTTGGTCGGCCACGCCGTACAGGGCGTTGATCCCCGGGACCGCGGTCTGCACGCGGATCGCCCGGTAGCCGCGCTCAAGGTGCGCGTGGATCGACTCGCTGAGCGATTGGAGGCTGGTTCCGGAGGCGTGGCCGTAGGCCAGCAGGCCGTTGCGCGAGGCGCCGCCCAGCAGCTGATAGAGCGGCAGGCCCGCGACCTTGCCCTTGATGTCCCAGAGCGCCATGTCAACGGCGGCAATCGCCGCCATCGTGACCGGCCCGCGACGCCAGTATGCACCGCGGTACAGGTACTGCCAGGTGTCCTCGATGCGGTGCGCATCGCGACCCGGCAACAGCGGCACGACATGTTCGCTCAGGTAGGTGGCAACAGCCAGCTCGCGTCCGTTCAGGGTCGCGTCACCCAAGCCGGTGACGCCCTCGTCAGTCGTCACCTTCAGGGTCACGAAGTTGCGGCTCGGGCTGGTCAGCACAACCTCGGCACTGGCGATGTTCATTGCGCACTCCACAGATCGATTTCCGGGTCAAGCAGCGTCAGCAGGCCGCGCCGGGCGTCCTCGCCCGTGTGGGCGTCCAGCACCATGCGCAGCTGCTCCACATTCTGGTCGGTGTCGGCCCGCGCTGGATCCTCGGTCAGCCAGTGCGCCCACGCGTGCACGATCGCCAGCGCCGGTCCCGCCGGTCGGCCCGCCGCCCGGGCCGCTCTGATCACCGGCACCACACGGTTGCGCAGCTTGTCCAGCCCGTCGCCCGCGATCTGCGTAAGCGGGTAGCCGATCCGTGGGTTGGCAAAGCGCGTGCGCAACTGCCCGCGGTAGGTCTCCAGGTCCAGTGCAGCGGCGCCCGCCAGGTGTCGCTGCGCCAGATCCCAGTAGTCGTCCATCAACCTGTTCAGCTCTGGATCGGCCACGGCGTCCGCCACGGTTGCGTGCCCGCGCAGCAATCCCAGGTAGGCAAGCATTGAATGTGCTCCGTTCAGCAGCCAGAGCTTGCGCAGCTCCCAGGGCTCGATGTCGTCGACGAACCGTGCCCCGGCAAGCTCCCACTCGGGCCTGCCTGCCGGAAACGCACCACACAGAACCCACTCACTGAACGGCTCGGTGACGACCGGGCCAGCATCGATGAGGCCGAGCTCCTGCAGGACCAGCTCACGATCCGCATCCGTCGTGCGCGGCGTGATGCGATCGACCGTGGTGCTGACGAAGCTGAGCTCGTGCTCCGCCCAGCGCACTGCCTGCGGCTCAAGTCGCTCGAGCTCAGCGAGGGTGCGCTCGCGCAGCACCTCGCCGTTGGCGTGGAGGTTGTCGCAGCTGACGATCGCCAGCGGTGCGCCGCCCCGACGGTGGCGCTCCGCC
>JAKAED010000223.1 GCA_021820105.1 Actinomycetes bacterium
TTGAAGTGATCGATGTCGAGCATCACCACATGTACTGGCTCACGTCGGGATCGCACCGCCAGAGCCAGCTGCGCATCCCAGGCCCGGCGGTTCGGCAAGGCGGTCAGCGGGTCGGTCAGGGCGTCATCTGCCAACCGCTGCATCACATCGGCGCGCTCAATCACCGAGGCGGCCTCCCGCGCGAGCAGCGATGCCACGACAACCCCCGGTGTCGTGGCCTGAACTTGCTCCGACCAGCCCAGGAAGAGCACCGCAATTGCCTCGTCTCCGCGGAGCAGCGGTTGGTAGAGGATCGAGCCCGGGGCGCCGGCGGCCCGCCAACCCTCGAGGTTGCCGACACGCATCGCCAGCTCCTCGTTGATCAACAGCGGCCGTCTTGACTCAAAGACCTCCTCCACAGCGCTGCCGACCCTCGCCTGAGTGCCGTTGAGCTCTCCGGTATTGGCGGTCACCACCAGGCTGCGGCTCACCGGATCGCGCTCATAGATGCCCACAACAACCGATTCGGTTGCCTCCTGAAGCGCGATGCAGACCTCGTGGCGCGGATTTGTGCTCACCCCGTAGAGCCGCTGGGCCGTCTCGGTAACGCGCTCGAGCATGCCCTCGCGATGCCTGGACTCGGATGCCCGGCGGCGGATGTCGGAGACCAGCCCGTGCGTGACGAGCCCGACTATCGCGCTCACGGCGATCGTGAGCAGCGCTCCGCGATAACCGGCCGGCGGGTAGTCGGGCGCCCCGATCAGCAGCAGCGGTGTCAGGTACATGGCCGCCACGCCGGTCAGCACGATCCAGAGCCCGAGCCGCTCTCTGACATACAGGGCGGTCTGGAACACCGGCAGCAGCGAGACGATGCCAATAGCAGATGCCGTACCGCCGGCGGAGTGGCGTAGGAGTGCCAGCGCGAGCAGGAACGCGAGCGAACCAACCACCGTTCCGAGCAGCATGCGGCCGCGTAAGGTGATGATCAGTCCGGTTGCCCAGCTCCCGACCAGCAGAATCACAGACAGCCAAAACTGGGTCCAGTGGAGGTCTGAATCCACGGACAGCGACACCCACGCCAGCAGCGCCGTGACGGCGAAAGGTCCGAGGCGAGCTGCGGCGGGAGCCAATTTCATTCCCCTGGCCAACTTCACGGCCAACCCCCGCTTGTCTGATCGTCTTCCAAATCTAGACCATCGAGGTGTGGCGGTGGGACGAATCCCACGCACGTACTAGAAAAAATCGTGGCCCGTCAACACATATAGGAACGGCACGAACGAAATGATCGACGCCACTCCCCAGGCCAGCTTCGGTACGACGCCCGCCGGCTCTGACCTGAACGGCAGGGTCACCCAGATCAAGAGCACGGCCAGTGGATGGAGAATGCACAACAGCAACTCCACGAGCTTCTTGACGGCCACGATCTTTCCGCTCCTCTCAAGGCGACAGGGCCACGCTTGAGCGCGTGCTACCAAGGATCGGCGTGGCCGAACCCCGCCGGTCAAGCCGGGTGGATCACCGGCGCGCCACCACCGTGGCAAGCGTCGCCGCGCTGACGGCGATCAGATCCTCGAGCAGAGCCACCGGCAGATCGGGTGCGCCGCCGACCCTCGTAGCAGCCGCACGAGCTCGGTAGGCCAGCAATGTGCTGAGCGCTGCGGCGCCCGCGCCGGGGGCGACTCCCGCCGCGCCGGCGACCCGCCATCCGCACAGGGCGCCGCTGGTCATGCGGCCGAGCAGCGGGAGTGGTTCGGTGCGTGCCGGAACCCACGGGAGCTTGTCTGCGATCAGCTCGCCGGCGGCGGCGAGGAGCACCGCTCTGCGTATCCGTTCGTCCGCGGTCAGCGTCCCACGCACCGCCAGCGCCGCCGGTGGTGTGAAGGTGCGCATGCCCGCCGCAGCGCCGAGCAGCGCCGCAGCGGCCTGACGGGTCGTGATCGCCTGCATGCTCTGTGCTCCTCAGGCGAGCGTTGCCTCGACGGTGATCTCGGGCACGCCTGCAAGTGCCCGGCTGACGGGGCAGCCCGCCTTTGCCTCCTGGGCAGCCTCCGCAAAGGCGGCCTGGTTGATGCCGGGAACGACGCCGACCGTCCGCAGTGCGATCGCGGTGATGGTCGGAACGCCGTCGACCATCCGCAGGGTGACGCTCGCCTCGGTGCTGACCGACTCCACCGGGGTCCCCGCCTGTTCGAGCGCTGCCGACAGCGCCATTGAGAAGCAGGAGGCATGGGCGGCTGCGATCAGCTGCTCGGGGTTGGCGCCGGGAGCATCTTCAAATCGCGACCTGAACGAGACCTCACCAGCGATCCGCTCGCCGGCTGAGAATGTGCCGCTGCCTGTCTGGAGTCCGCCCTTCCAATCGGCTGAAGCCGTTGCCGCCATGTTCGTCTCCTTGCGCTGAGAATGTGCTTAGGCTGACCGATCATAAGCCGAAAGCGTGGTTTTTACGTACACCTGCAGTTGCGCAGGAGCGTAAGATGACAAGTGCCAGAGCGTGAGAGCTTCCCGTCAGGGAACGACCGCCAAACCGGCCATCGGCAACTGCGCCGAGTAGCCAAAACGGGGTCTCGCGCTCTTGGCATGTGAGGGTCCTTGATCAAACGAGCACTCGGGTGTCGACCGACAAAATGAGTTCCGGCCACGTGACGCTTGAGGTGGTTGCCGTTGACAAACCGGAGGACCTGAACATGATCCTCGGGCAGTCCCACTTCATCAAGACTGTTGAGGATCTGCACGAGGCGCTGGCAGGAGCGGTGCCGGGCCTGCGCTTTGGGATCGCGTTCAATGAGGCCTCCGGCCCGCGTCTGATCCGGCGTTCCGGAAACGACCCAGAACTGGTCGAGCTCGCGACCCGCAACGCAGGGCAGATCGGCGCCGGCCACGCGTTCATCATCTTCCTGCGTGAGGGCTTTCCCCTGAATGTCCTCAATCAGATCAAGCTCGTCCCCGAGGTCTGCCGGATCTACTGCGCGACCGCCAACCCGGTTCAGGTGATCGTGGCTGAGACCGGGGCGGGGCGGGGGATCCTCGGTGTGATTGACGGTGGCGCGCCGCTCGGGGTTGAGGAGGAGCAGGACGTCACCGCACGTCGAGAGCTGCTGCGGACGATCGGATACAAGCTCTAGGGCACTGGGCCCGGAGTGGGAAGTCAGTGACAAGGTTGTTCGGCCAGAACTGTCAGCGAGTCGGGCATGGCGGCGCCAGCGCGTTGGTGGCTGCCAACACGCTGGCCTCCTTTGATGCAGCCATCTCAATCGGGATCGACATGGTCGAGTTTGATGTGCGCTCCTGCCGCGGTGAGCTGGTGCTCGCGCACTCCCCGATGGTCGCGCGCTACCGGGAGTGTGTGCGGCTGAGCGAGGCGCTCGCGCACCTGGCCACTCCCCGCTTTGATGAGGTCAGCATCAATGTCGACGTCAAGCACGTGGGCTGTGAGGAGAGGCTGCTCGCCGGCCTGCGGCATGCGGGTCTGCTCGACCGGGCACTGGTCTCATCACAGGTGCCGGCGGTGCTCGATCGGGTACGGGCGCTTGAGCCTGGAGTACAGGTCGGGATCTCGATCGGCGGTCCGATCGCCCGCCTCAGCCGCCGCTGGCTTGACTGGCGGGCGCATGTGCTCGACGGACTCGCATCCAACCGCTGGGATGCGTTGATGGCCCACCATCGCCTGGTCGACGCGCGGCTGCTGCAGGATGTGGCCACCCGGAACGGGCGCCTGTTCGCCTGGACGGTGAACGAGCGCGAGGCGATCAGGTCGCTGCAGCGGCTTGGCGTGCACGGCATCACCACCGCCGATCCAAGGCTGTTTGCGGCGCTGGTGGGCGCTTAGCGTCGGTCCAGCGGCTCAGGTCTGCAGCGCCGGCTCCGTCTTCTCACGGACCTCCTGGACGGTGACCCCGGGCGCCAGTTCCACCAAGCTGAGGCCCGCCGCTGTGACGTCCAGCACGCACAGATCGGTGATGATCCGCTGCACGACCGCACGACCGGTCAACGGCAGGGCGCACTCATTGACGATTTTGTAGCTGCCGTCCTTGGCGACGTGTTCCATCAGCACGATCACCCGTTTGGCCCCGTGTACCAGATCCATGGCGCCG
>JAKAED010000224.1 GCA_021820105.1 Actinomycetes bacterium
GGGGGGGCGTTACGGGCACGACGCCGGCAACCGTCTCCACCACGACCTCGTGATGCTTGACGAGACCTCAATGGTGCCGTTGTCGATGATGGCGCGGCTCGTGGAGGCGGTTCGCGATGACGCCCAACTGGTGCTGGTGGGCGATCCGGATCAGCTCGCCGCCATTGAGGTCGGTGCGGTGCTGCGGGACATCGTTGGTCCAGCAGCCTCCGGGCCTCAGTTCGGCGCCGGTATGCGCGCGGCACTGAGCCGCGTGACCGGTGAAGCGCTGCCGGGCGTGGAGCGGCGCTCATTCGGTGACGGGGTTGTGGTGCTGCAGCGCGGGCACCGCAGCGTCGCCGCCATCGGTGAGCTGGCGGAGGCGATCCGCAGCGGCGATCCGGACGCGACCGTCAGTGCGCTTCAACGTGGCCCGGATGAGATCGTCTGGATCCAGGATCCGCTGGTTGATCCGGGGCCTCTGCGAGCGCACGCGCTCGCGGCCTATGGTCCGCTGATCGAGGCGGCGCGGGCCGGCGACGCGGCCTGCGCGCTCAGCCACCTTGGTCGCTTCCGGCTGCTGTGCGCGCACCGCCACGGGCCCCTCGGCGTAGCGCAGTGGACCCGTACGGTCGAGGAGTGGCTGCGTGAGGCGGTCACGGGCTTTGCGCCCGGACCGGCGGCCTATGCCGGCCTACCCCTGCTGGCCACCCGCAACGACTACGAGCTGCGCCTGCACAACGGCGACACGGGCGTGATCGTCGCGGGTGCCGACGGTGAGTTGCGCGCCGTCTTTGACACAGGTGGTGAGACCATCGAGCTGGCTCCCTCTCGGCTGGCGGACGTGGAGCCGCTGTATGCCACGACCGTGCACAAGAGCCAGGGTTCTGAGTTTGATGTGGCGGCGCTGCTGCTGCCGGAGCCCGACTCGCCACTGCTGTCGCGTGAGTTGCTCTACACGGCTGTGACGCGTGCACGCCGAATGCTCGTGCTCGGTGCCTCGGAGGAGGCGGTGCGTGCGGCCGTCGCGCGGCCAGCGGGCCGCGCGAGCGGACTGCGTGAGCTGTTGTGGGAGTGACTCAGGCGCGGGTGAGTGTGAGCGCGACCTCGGCACGGACCGTGTTGCCCACCAGACCCGGTTTGGCCCAACCGAGCCCGGCCGCGGTCTGGTCAATGGGAGTCTGCGCCTCCAGGTGCAGGTGGTCTCCGTGCGCGATCGCATATGCCTCGAGGCTCAGTGGCACGCTGTGGCCGGCGAGCTGAAGCGTGCCGGTGACGTTCAGGTGCTCGCGGCCGCTGGGCTCGATCCTCGCGAGCGTGAAGGTCGCCGTCGGGTGGCGCTGGGCGTCCAGGTATTGAGGGCCGCGGAGCGTGCGGTCACGGCGCGCGATCCTGGTGTCCAGCGAGCCGGTCTGGATCAGCAGCGTTCCGCTGGCAGCGCCGTCCTCAGCGACCTCCAGCTCACCGCTGAAGTCGCGAAACAGTCCGTGCACGGGGACGACCCTGAGCGTGCGGGCCCGGAACAAAACCTCACTGCCCTCCGGGTCGACCCGCCAGCTGCCCGCCGGGAGTCGGTCGACGATCAGTGAGTGGTCGTGCTCGTGACCGTGGTCGTGGTCATGGTCATGGTCATGGTCGTCGTCCATGCGCGCAGTCTCTCACATGCCATCCGCAGTCTCGTGCCCGGCCACTCACTAGGGCCATTGCGAGATCGGGCAACATTGCGACCTTCCACACGTGGCCAGACAGCAGGAAGAGCTGGACCCGGCTCGCAATGGCCGGGTCCAGAACGCCTGCATGGATCACCACTGAACTACTACGTCCCAGGACTTTTGAGTGTCTTTGCCTGGGCGGCGTGACACTCCCGACCTCCGGGACTGGCCGCCCCGCAGCGCGGGGCGCGTGGCGCCGGTGGGCCCGAGGGCCCGCGGTCGAGTGGGCAATCCGCAGGACCATGGAGGCTAGCGCGAAATCCGCTCGCGAGCGCTTCAAGAGCTACGTGGTCCCCAGCTCCGGACCGCCATGGCGGCGTTGCTGACGCTCGCCCGAGCCGGCGCCCACCTCGCGTTCAAGCTGCTCCAGCGATTTGCCCTTGGTCTCCGGGACCTTCAGGAAGAAGAACGTCAAGGCCAGCGCCCCAAAGCCTGCATACATCCAGAAGACGCCGTCACGACCGATGCCCTTGGTCATGCGCAGGAAGAAGTAGGAGATCAGGAAGTTGAAGACCCAGTTGAACACGGTCGCGGTTGCCATCGCCTTGGACTTGATCCGCAGCGGGAACATCTCGGAGATCATCAGCCAGAAGATCGGGCCCAGGCCGATCTCAAAGAAGAACAGGTAGGCCATAACCGGCGCCAGTCCGGCCAGCCCTGTGTTGGCATGCTGGAAGGCGCTGCCCTCATGGAAGTAGAAGCCGATCGCCACGAGTGAGAGCGTCGAGCCCGCTGTGCCGATCAGCAGCAGCACGCGCCTGCCGACAAAGTCCAACAGCAGCAGTGCGACCCCGGCCGCCGCCCAGTTGATGATTCCGAGGTACACCGCGCGACCAACCGATGCGCCGGTTGGATAGCCCATGTAATGCAGGATCGTGGCGCCGTAGTAGATCACCGTGTTGATGCCGATCAACTGCTGGGCGACCGCCAGCACCACACCGATGAGCAGCAGCGGTCGAACCTTCGAAGAGAGGATCTCTGACCAACCGGTCGCCTCCTGTGCTTCCACCACCTCCTGGATGTCGTCCAGTTCGTCATCGATCTCGTCGTCGCTGCGGCTGTGGCCCAGCACCTGTGAGGCCTCATCGCGGCGGTCCTGCTCCATCAGCCAGCGTGGTGAGTGCGGAACCAGCGCCATGGAGATCGCCAGCGCAATGCCCGGCACCGCACCAAAGGCGAGCATCCAACGCCAGTTGTGCGCGAAGCCCTTCAGCGCGAAGTCGCCGATGTAGGCCACCAGGATGCCGAGCGTGATCATGAACTGGTTGAAGGTCGTCATCGCCCCGCGCACGCGCCGTGGTGAGTGCTCGGAGATGTACATCGGAGCTACGAACGAGGCGGTGCCGACGGCCAGTCCCAGCACGAAGCGAGCCGTGCAGAGGAACACCACGCTGGTGGCAAAGGCGGATCCGATGGCCGCTGCCGCATAGACGCAGCCGCCCACGAACTTGGTCCACTTGCGTGAGATCGCGTCGGCCAGCCAGGCGGAGCAGACGGCGCCAACGGCCGCTCCCAGCAGCAGCGAGCCCACCACCCAGGACTCACCGAATGAGCCGATGTGAAGGGCCTTGGTGAGATATGGCGCAGCGCCGCTGATGACGCCGGTGTCATAGCCGAACAGGAACCCGCCGAGCGCCGCAAGCAGCGCGATTCCAGCGACAAAACCGTTCCTGCGCATCTCCGACAGCAGCGCTGACACAGGCCGTTACCTCCTGGGGTTCGCGGGGGTCGCGACATCCGGCCGACGACCTCTTCCTGGCGCTACCCGAACGATGCGGGCCCGAACTGTTCCGGCGTCAGAGGCTGACGCCGGAACGATCTTGCGGGGCCGGCGACTGGATGCCGCCGGCCCCGCAGTGCGGCTCAGCCCTTCAGCAGGCCATTGGCCTTCAGGAAGGCGTGCGCCACCGCGGGCGCGGACTTCTTGTCAACCTCAACGGCGGAGTTGAGCGCGATGATCGCCTGCTGCGTCAGCAGCCTGCTCACCGCGTTGATCGTCTGCGTGAAGGCGGGTCCCTCCGCCTTTGCGACCTTCGCCTTGACGACCATGCCCACGTTCTGGAACCCGAAGATGAACTTGGTGTCCTTGAGGACCGTGTACTTCTTGCCCTTCAGTGGCGGATCGGTGGTGAAGAGGGCGCCCGCGTTGACCTGGCCGTTGTCCAGAGCCGTGTAGAAGCTGGGTATCGACAGCGGCGTGAAGGTCGGATGCGCCCCGTAGATCTTCTGGACTCCACCGAGCCCGTCCGGATAGCGGGTGGCGAACTCCGGAGCGGCTCCGAGCTTCACCGCCGAGCCGAGCTTCTTGAGGTCGCCGATGGTCTTCAGCTTGTGCGCCTTGGCGTAGGTGCTGAGCACGGCAATTGCGTCTGAGTCG
>JAKAED010000070.1 GCA_021820105.1 Actinomycetes bacterium
CACCTCGAGCAGTGCGGCGGCGCTGCTCGGATCAAACCTGCCTTCAGCACCTGGACCTTGTATTCCGGCGCCTTGCATGCCGTTCATGTCCATTCTCCTGAGTCCTGTCGCCACACGCAGCTAGGCGACTTTGTGTGACAAAGTACCCTACTTTGTCACACAAAGTCAAGCCTTCCGTGCGCGTTGGCTGACGCTGAGCTCAGACCGCCACGGCGCGCACCGGCTTGAAGGCCAGCTCGCCGTCCACGGCGTCAACCGTGACCGTGTCGCCGTCTACAAACCTGCCCTCCAACAGCGCCATTGCCAGCGGGTCGACCAGCCGCTTCTGGATCACCCGCTTGAGTGGTCGCGCGCCATAGGTCGGGTCGTAGCCGAGGTCACCCAGGAGCATCCGCGCCTCGTCGGTGAGGATCAGCTCGATGCCGCGCTCATAGAGCCGCGCGACCACGCGCGCGACCTGCAGATCGACGATCTCCGTGAGCTGCTCACGACTGAGCGAGGCGAACTCAACGATGTCGTCGAGGCGATTGATGAACTCGGGCTTGAAGTTGGACTCCGCACCGACACGGCCGCCGGGGATGTTGGAGGTCATGATCAGCACCACGTTCTTGAAGCTGACCGTGCGACCCTGTCCATCGGTCAGGCGCCCGTCATCCATCACCTGCAGGAGCGTGTTGAAGACATCGGGGTGCGCCTTCTCGATCTCATCGAGCAGCACCACCGCGTAGGGGCGGCGGCGCACGGCCTCGGTCAGCTGACCGCCCTCGTCATAGCCCACGTATCCGGGAGGCGCTCCGACCAGGCGTGAGACGGCGTGGCGCTCCATGTACTCGGACATGTCAATCCGCACCATCGCCTCCGGCGAGTCGAACATGAATTCGGCCAACGCCCTGGCCAGTTCGGTCTTGCCGACACCGGTCGGGCCGAGGAAGAGGAAGGTGCCGATCGGACGCTCGGGATCTGAGAGCCCGGCGCGCGAGCGTCGCAGCGCGCTCGCAACGGCGCTGACCGCCTCATCCTGGCCGACCACACGCTCGTGCAAACGGTCCTCCATGTGCACAAGCTTCTCAATCTCTCCCTCGAGCAGCCGTGATACCGGGATGCGCGTCCATTTCGCCACGGTCTCCGCGATGTCCTCAGCGTCCACCTCCTCCTTGAGGTAGCGATGCGGTCCGCCACCGACCTGCTGGCCGGCGGCGTCGCTCTCCGCCTGCCGTGCTTCGGCCTCCTGCAGGCGCTTGCTGAGTTCCGGGATGGTCCCATACTGAAGCTCGGCGGCGCGCTCCAGGTCGCCGGCTCGCCGGGCCTGGTCAAGCTCGACGCCGGCCTGCTCAAGCTGCTCCTGCAGGGTCGCGACGGCGCCGATCGTCTGCTTCTCCTGCTGCCACTCGGCGTGCATCGCGGATGAGCGCTCACGCTCCTCGGCCAGCGTCTGCTCGAGCTGCTCCCGGCGTGCCGCGGTGCCCGGATCGTCGGAGTCGGCGCTACCCAGCGATTGCAGCTCGATCTCCAGCTGGAGGATGTGACGGTCCACCTCGTCAATCTCAATCGGCTTGGAGTCAATCTCCGTACGGATCCTGGAGGCTGCCTCATCGACCAGGTCGATGGCCTTGTCCGGCAGGAAGCGGTCGGCGATGTAGCGGTCGCTCAGGGTCGCGGCGGCGACCAGCGCGGAGTCGGTGATGCGGACCTTGTGGTGCACCTCATACTTGCCCTTGAGGCCGCGCAGGATCGCGATCGTGTCCTCAACGCTCGGCTCCTCGACGAACACGGGCTGGAAGCGACGCTCCAGTGCCGCATCCTTCTCTATGTATTTGCGGTACTCATCGAGCGTGGTGGCGCCAACCGCGCGCAGCTCGCCGCGAGCCAGCATCGGCTTGAGCAGGTTGGCGGCATCAACAGCGCCCTCCGAGGCACCGGCCCCGACGATCGTGTGCAGCTCGTCTATGAACAGGACAACGTTCCCGCCCGCCTGCTGAACCTCGCGCAGCACCGCCTTGAGACGGTCCTCGAACTCGCCGCGGTACTTGGCGCCGGCAATCAGCGCGCCGATGTCGAGCGCGACCACACGACGGTCCTTGAGGCCCTCAGGCACGTCGCCGGAGACGATCCGCTGCGCCAGGCCCTCGGCGATGGCCGTCTTGCCGACGCCCGGCTCGCCGATCAGCACCGGGTTGTTCTTGGTCCGGCGGCTGAGCACCTGGATCACACGGCGGATCTCGTCATCGCGTCCGATCACCGGGTCGAGCTTGCCGTCGGCAGCGGCACGGGTGAGGTCGCGCCCGTACTTCTCCAGCGCCTGGAACTTGTCCTCCGGGCTCTGGTCGGTCACCTTCTGGCCACCGCGTACCTCTTTCACCGCCCGCAGCAGCGGCTCATAGCCGGCGCCGACCGAGCGCAGCACGTTACCGGTCGTGTCCTTGGATTTGGCCAGGGCGAGCGCCAGGTGCTCAGTCGAGATGTACTCGTCCCCCAGTTCGCGCATCTCCTGCTCGGCCGCGCGCAGCACCTCAAGCAGCTCATTGGAGGGCCCAGTCGGCTCCGTTGAAGGGCCGCCGCCGGACAGGCGTGGCAGCGCCTCAAGGGCCGGTCCCAGCGTCGCACGGACGGCCGCCGGATCAACGCCGAGCTTGCGCAGCACCGGTACGACCACGCCGCCATCCTGCTCGAGCAGGACCGCCAGCAGGTGCTCAGGGCGCGTCTGTGGATTGCGGCGCTCCGCGGCCAGCCGCTGGGCGGCCTCGAGCGCCTCCTGGGATTTGATCGTAAAGCGGTCGGCTTGCATTTTCGGTTCGGGCTTTCTGGTCGGAGCAACCTGCGAGAAATCTAAGTCTTGATGACTTAGATTATCACACAGTCACCGAGCCTCGGGATGGTTCAGCCGGTGATCGCGAGCTTCCGCGTACCGGTGTGACGCTCGACGTTCCCCTGGGAGTCGATGATTGCGGCGGCGACGCGGACGGTGTCCTGCCTGCGAGCGCCCAGCACGGCCCGCAGCGCGGCGTCCTGTCCGGCGCTGAAGCTGAGCTTCAGCCGCCTTGAGCCGGCGCGGGACAGGCGTGCGAGCCGGCGCACCGTGAAGCTGCGCATACCCCGCGCCGCCAGCCGCGCATCGATCACGACGCGGCATCCCGCCGAGCACCGCACCTCCGTATAGATCCCGCCGCTGCGCACAGGATGCGGGTTGCGCAGCAGCCTCAGCGTGGGTACCGCGAGCCGTCGCTGTGCCGCGAGGGCCGCCTGCGCAAAGGCGCTGAGGTTGACGCCTCCCCACCCCGAGGCCTCGTCGTAACCGAGCTGGGCGCTGCAGCACCCCAGCGGCTGCCCGGAGCTCTGGATGAACGGGCCCACGTCGTTGGAGCCGACCGTCACGTCATAGAAGACCTTTGACTGACTGGCCGGATTGCGACCCAGCCGGTAGATCAGCGGGTTGGCAAGGCCCAGAGCCTCGCGGTGGCCGCGTCGCAGGAGTTCGTCGACCAAGGCAAAGCCACCGGCCAGCAGGGGTGTGGCCGCACTGGTCCCGCCGAAGCTCACCCAGCCGCGGCCCTGGCAGTTCTGCGATGCGGTGCAGTAGACGGCATAGCCGGGCCCCACGTCAGCGAGCATCGCCACGTCCGGCTGAGCTCGCCAGGGGCTGCTGACAACGCCGTTCTGCCAGGCCGGACGTGCAAAGAGTTCGCTGAAACCCCCGCCGGCGGCGCTGCCCGGAATGCCGCCGGCATCGTTCCATACAACCTGATCAACGATCTGATTCTGCGGTCCCAGGTCGAAGTTGGTGCCGCCGACCGAGGTCACCCAGGGTGATGATGAGGGGAAGTTGACGGCCAACTGCGGCAGCGGCACGAGCTTGGTTGAGTAGAGATCGGCGCAGTCCGAGGAGCCGTAGTCACCGCTGGCGCTGAGCACGCTCACGCCCGCGGCGGTGGCCGTCTGGAGCACCGCCTCGGCTGCCCGGACACCCGCCTGGCCGACGCTCTGCAGCGTCTCGCTCTCACACAGGCCGAGCGAGACCGAGATCACCTGGTCCTCGAGTCCGGAGCCCTGCAGAGGGGCCGCCAGCGCCTTGAGCACCGATGCCGCACCGGGGCTCGTCTCATAGACGTCAATGGCCTTCAACCGCGGCGCCGCGGCCGTCAGCACCTCCAGGTCGAGCGTCGCCTCGCCACCGGGCGCGGGGGCCGAACCGCCGCCGACGGTGTACTGGTTGATCTGTGGCAGATGCAGTCCGAAGCAACTGGCGAACGTCTGGATGTCGCTGTGCTTGAAGCCATCGATCTCAATCAGCGCGACGCGCTCCCCGTTACCACCAATGCCGCGCTGGTGAAGCGAGGCGTACTGGTAGGCGTCCAGGTACTCGTTGGGCGTGAACCCGCCGTCGGCTGTACCCGCAGCGCAGCCGCTGGGGCTTGCTCCAGGATCAGGGCCGGGATAGCTCGACGTCGGCGGGGGACCGGCCGGGACCGTGCTGGTGGGGGTGGTTGACGTCGTTGGGGTGGTTGACGTCGTCGTGGTCGTCGGCGTTGTCGTCACCGTGGTCACGGCCTGCGCTGCGGCCGCCGG
Source organism: Actinomycetes bacterium (assembly GCA_021820105.1). Taxonomy (GTDB): domain Bacteria; phylum Actinomycetota; class Thermoleophilia; order Solirubrobacterales; family Solirubrobacteraceae; genus Palsa-465. The sequence continues at coordinate 4,564 of JAKAED010000070.1, forward strand.
AGCCTGAGGACCGTCCAGGCCGATGACACCGGTGACCAGCCCGCGGAGCGCCGCCGGGAGTCGAACCGCCGTCGACGCGGTGCGGCGCTGCCCCCGGCGCTGGAGCGCGACCGGCGCGGCCTGGAACAGCGTCGCCGCCCTGCCCGCGGCAAGACGGGCCTCCACCAGCTGACCGGTGGCATCGACCGTGACGCCCGTGGCGCCATGCGACCGCAGGTAGGCCACCACACGGCGGCTGGCAGCCGCGGGCGCGCCAAAGTGCTGCGCCAGCCACCGCACCGACCGGTAGTGGCCGTAGCGCGGAGAGCTTGGATCGCTGACCGCAGCGGCGAAGCGCGCCAACCCACGGCCGTTGGTCACGAGCGGCAGCACCAGTTGCAGGGTGGCGGGCGGTGGCGCTGCGCCAGCGGGCGCAGCGCCACCGCCCACAGCTCTGGCGACCGCACCGGCGGGAAGCATGAGCGCCGTCACGCCCGCTGCCAGCAGCGTGCGGCGCCAGCTGCTCACGACAGGTCGGATAGGCGGATCAGCGCGCCGCCGCGGGTGTAGGGAACGATCTCCGCACGCAACTCGCGGCGCAGCGCCTCAAGCCGCTCCACCTCAGCCTTGAGCTCAGCAGCCCGGCGCTCCAGCGCCTGCACCTTGCGTGACATGGAATCGAGCATCGTCTCAAGCTCAAACACCCGCTCGACACCCGCGAGGTTCAGACCCAGTTCGGCGGTCATCTCCTGGATGCGGCGCAACCGCTCGACGTCAGCGTGGGAGTAGAGCCGCGTGCCCTTGGGGGAGCGCTTGGGCTCGATCAGGCCGCGCGACTCATACATCCTCAGTGTCTGCGGATGCATGCCGGCGAGCTCAGCAGCGACGGAGATCATGAACACGCCCTTGTCCGAGGAGACCTCGATGCGGGTATGCGTGCGCACACGCGGCTGCTGTTGCGGTTCAGATGCCATCAGCGTTCACCTGCCTTTGACTGCGACCGCCCGTCCGGGAAGAGCTTTGCTCGGGGGTCACCGTTCATCACATGTGAGAGCCGGTCCACCGCCTCCCGCTGCTCCGCGGAGAGACTGGCCGGCACGTCGATCACAAAGCGGTAGCGGAGGTCGCCGTTGCCCTTGCCGGCGAGCCGCGGCGGGCCCTCACCGCGCAATCGCTGGACGGTGCCGTGCTTGGTGCCCGGCGCCACGCGCAGGCGCTTGGAGCCGGCCAGGGTCGGCACCTCGACAACGGCTCCGCGGATCGCCTCCGGAATCGTGAGCGGCACCTCCACCTCCAGATTGTCACCGTTGCGCTTGAAGATCTCGGACTCGGCCACACGGGTGATCACGTAGAGATCACCGGGGGGAACGCCGCGGATCCCGGGGTCGCCCTTACCGGCGAGCTTGATGCGACTGCCGTCCCGCACCCCGGCCGGGATGTTCACCCGCAGCTTGCGGATGCTGCGCTGCGCGCCGGAACCTTCACAGGTTGGGCAGGGATGCTCAATCACCGTGCCCGACCCCTTGCAGTTGGAGCAGGGCTGGTTGATTGAGAAGATCCCCTGACTCTGCGCCTCAACGCCACGGCCATTGCAGACCGGGCACACGCGCGGTGACGTACCTGGACGTGCGCCGGAGCCGTTGCACGTTGGGCAGGCCTTGGAGGTCGGCACGGAGAGGGAGACCTGCGTGCCGTTCACCGCCTGGTCGAAGCTGAGCGAGACCTCGGTCTCCAGATCGCGCCCGCGTGCCTGCGGCGGACGCTGACCGGTGCCCGCCTGGGCACGTGAGCCACCCCCGGCGCCGCCGAAGAGGTTCGAGAGGATGTCCCCAAAACCGCCGGTGAAGCCACCCGCCGAGAATTGCGACGGATCAAAACCGCCGGCCGCACCGGTGAAGCCGGAGAACATCCCGCCCCGGTCATACGCCTTGCGCTTGTCCGGATCGGCGAGCACGTCATGCGCCTGCGAGATCTCCTTGAAACGTTCCTCCGCCTGCTTGTCACCGGGATTTCGGTCCGGGTGGTACTTGCGCGCCAGCTTGCGGTACGCCTTCTTGATCTCCTCGTCGGTCGCGTTCTTACCGACCCCAAGGACCTTGTAGTAGTCAGGCCGCTCTGCCATCGCGCGCGCTCCGCTCAGCCGGCCACAAGCACGCGGGCGGGCCGCAGCACGCTGTCGCCATGGCGGAAGCCCTGCTGGAAGACCTCAGCCACGACACCCGGCTCAAAGCCGTCGACGGGCTGCTGGGCGACCGCCTCATGGAACTGAGGATCGAACTGCTCGCCGTCCGGTGAGAAGGGCTCTACGCCGACGCGCTGGAGCGCCGCAAGCAGGTCGCTGTGAACCAGCCTGATCCCGGCAGCGAACTGCGACTCCTCATCGCCCGCCGCCTTCAGCGCGCGATCGAGGTTGTCAATGGCCGGCAGCAACTCTCTGGCGAGCTTCGCTACGCCACGCTCCTGGGCCAGCGCCGCATCGCGCGCGGTGCGGCGGCGGTAGTTCTCAAAGTCGGCCTGCGTGCGCTGAGCGAGCTGCAGGTATGCATCGGCCTTCTCGGCCTTGGCACTCAGCTCAGCGATGTCCTGCTCGAGCTGTTGGCCTGCGTCCTCCTCACCAGCCTGTGGTTCGGGGTCGGTCTCCATGGCTGACTCCGCCCCTTCAGAGCCGGCCTGATCTTCAACCTCGCTTCTGGGCGGAGCTGTCTGCTGCGCCGCCGCGTAAGCGGCGGCCGCGTCAGCCCGCTGATCCTGGCCGGAGCGGCGCTCCTGGCCGGAGCGGCGCTCATCCGCAGCAGCGGGCAGGCCCTCAGTCATGGGTTCCTGCGGCGCACCGCCCGCTGAGGAGGCGCCGCCAGGCGCCTCCTCAGGAGCGTCCTGCTCCAGGGTCTGTTCGGACGCCCGCAGGGCGTCCTGGGAACGGTCGTCCGCCATTGCTACTTGCCCTCGTCGACGACTTCGGCGTCAACGACGTCCTCCTCCTCGGCGGCGGAGGCACCGTTGCTGGAAGCGGCCTCACCGTCGAAGTTCGGCGGCGTCGCCTGCTCCTGCGCACGCTGGTACATCGCCTCAGAAACCTTGTGGAAGGCGGCGTTCAGCGCGTCGCGACGGTTGCGGATCTCAGCCGGATCATCACCCGTGAGCGCCTCTCTGACCGCCTTGATGGCCGCCTCGATCTCGGTGCGAGATGAGTCGTCCACCTGGTCTCCCAGATCCTTGAGCTGGCGCTCGGCCTGGTAGGCGGCGTGCTCGGCCTCATTACGGGCCTCCGCGAGCTCGCGCTGGCGCTTGTCGTCGTCTGCGTGCGCCTCCGCGTCGTGCACCATCCGCTTGATCTCATCGTCGGAGAGGCCGGAGCCGGAGCGGATCTCAATCTTCTGCTCCTTGCCGGTGCCGAGGTCCTTGGCGGACACGTTGAGGATGCCGTTGGCGTCGATGTCAAAGGCGACCTCGATCTGTGGCACGCCACGCGGTGCCGGCGGGATGCCGGTCAGCTGGAACTTGCCCAGGGACTTGTTGTAGTGGGCCATCTCACGCTCGCCCTGGAGCACGTGGATCTCCACGCTGGGCTGATTGTCCTCCGCCGTCGAGAAGACCTCTGACTTGCGGGTCGGGATGGTCGTGTTGCGCTCGATCAGTTTGGTCATGACACCGCCCTTGGTCTCGATGCCGAGGGTCAGCGGCGTGACGTCGAGCAACAGCACATCCTTGACGTCGCCGGACAGCACGCCCGCCTGAATGGCGGCGCCCACTGCCACGACCTCATCCGGGTTGACACCGCGGTGGGGTTCCTTGCCGGTGAGCTCCTTGACCTTCTCCTGCACCGCCGGCATGCGGGTCATGCCACCGACCATCACGACGTGGTCGATGTTGCCGGCGCCCTTCTCCTTGGCGTCGTCCAGCGCCTGCCGGACGGGCGCCACCGTGCGCTCAATCAGCGCCGCGGTGAGCTCATTGAGCTTCGCCCGCGTGAGCCGCATGTCAAGGTGCTTGGGCCCGCTCGCATCGGCCGTGATGAACGGCAGGTTGATCTGCGACTCCTGCGTGGTGGAGAGTTCGATCTTGGCCCGCTCGGCGGCCTCATACAGGCGCTGCAGAGCCATCGGGTCGGCCGCCAGGTCAATCGCCTGGGACTTCTTGAACTCAGCCACGAGCCAGTCGACGATCGCCTTGTCGAAGTTGTCGCCGCCGAGGTGGTTGTCGCCAGCGGTGGATTTGACCTCAAAGACGCCGTCCCCGATCTCCAGCACGGACACATCGAAGGTGCCGCCGCCGAGGTCAAAGACGAGGATCGTCTGGTCGCTCTCCTTGTCAAGGCCGTACGCGAGCGATGCCGCCGTGGGCTCGTTGATGATGCGCTTGACCTCGAGCCCGGCGATGGTGCCGGCGTCCTTGGTCGCCTGGCGCTGATCATCGTTGAAGTAGGCGGGCACCGTGATCACGGCGCTGTCCACCGTCTCTCCGAGGTAGGCCTCCGCATCCGCCTTCAGCTTGGCGAGGATCATCGCGCTGATCTCAGGCGGGGAGTACTGCTTGCCGTCCACGTCGACGCGTACGTCACCACCGGGCCCTGAGGCCACCTTGTAGGGGACGATCGCCTCCTCATCGTGGACCTCCACCTCCTTGCGGCCCATGAAGCGCTTGATCGAGAAGATCGTGTTCTGTGGGTTGGTGACGCCCTGGCGCTTGGCGACGGTGCCCACCAGCCGCTCACCACCCTGCGTGAAAGCGACCACGGACGGGGTGGTGCGGCCGCCCTCGGCGTTCTCGATCACCGTCGGGTCGCCACCCTCCAGGACAGCCATGCAGCTGTTGGTCGTACCGAGGTCAATACCGATTGTCTTGCCCATCGTGTTCGTTCTGCTCCTGTTGGATCGTAAAAATCTAAGCCAGAGCGTAGCAGATTTAGTCCTGCGTCCCGGCTCCACTCGCAGCGGCGTGCGCGATGGCGATGGCGGCCGCGAGGCGACAGTTTCCGCGGACGATCTCCAGGTTGACGTCGACGCTCGTGCCCGCCGTATGCGAGTGGACGTAATCGAGCAGGAAGGGAGTGATCTCCTTACCGCTCACGCCCGCGGCGCCCGCCGCGTCGAGCGCCTCCGCAAGCAGCCGGTCGTGCAGTTCCGGATCGAGCTGCGCCGAGCGCGGCAGCGGGTTGGCAACGAGGATGCCGCCCGGACGTCCGAGCAGGTCGGCAGCCCGCATCACGGCCGCAACCTCGGCTCCGCTGGAGACTGCGTAATCCACGGAGATCCCACTGTCCGCGAGCCAGAAGGCGGGGAACTGCCGGCTGCCAAAGACGAGCACCGTCACGCTCAGGCTCTCCAGCCGCTCGAGCGTCGCGCGGATATCCAGAATCGACTTGACGCCCGCGGAGACGATCGTGATCGGAACACTGGCGAGGATGCCCAGGTCCGCAGACTCGTCGAAACTCTCAGACGCGCCGCGGTGCACCCCGCCGATCCCGCCGGTGGCAAAGACCCGGATTCCCGCACGCGCGGCAAGCAGCGCGGTCGCCGCCACCGTGGTACCGCCGCTGGCACCACGCGCGAGCGCCACCGGCAGGTCGCGCGCGCTCAACTTCAACGCCTCGCCGCCGGCGGCGAGGCGCTCCAGCTGGTCCCGTTCCACCCCGACGTGGGCGACGCCGTCAATGACCGCGATCGTGGCGGCGACCACACCCTGATCCTGCAGCGTCTGCTCGAAGTCCAGAGCAGCCGCGACGCTCTCCGGATAGGGCAGACCGTGGGTGATGATCGTCGACTCCAGGGCGACCACGGGGGCGCCCTGGCTCAGCGCTGAGGCGACGCGATCGGATACCAGCAATTGTTCGGAGATACGGGGGCTTGACATGGGAGCGAACCGTACTGCCAGGCACAGGGAGGATGATGTCCGGGGTGCAACGGTCACTCCCAGAGCCGCAGGACAACCACGCTCCGCTGATCTGCGCGATCGGAGACCTCAACCTCGACGTGGTGGTGCTGCCACGGGCGCCGCTGGCATCGGATGCGGACCGTCCTGCCACCATCCGCCTCTCCGGTGGTGGACAGGCCGCCAATGTCGCGGCCTGGGCAAGCGTCCTGGGCGGGCGCGGCCGGCTGATCTGCGCCCGCGGAAACGATCCCACCAGTGAGGTCGCCAGCGCCTACCTGCACCGCTATGGAGTGGATGTCCGCGGCCCGATTCTGGAGGGTCAGGGCGGTGTGGTCGTCTCCACGCGCGAGCCCGACGGCGCCCGCACAATGGCGTCTGACTCCGGGATCGCGGCGCTGCTCGAACCGGCAGCGATCAAGTCCGGTTGGATCGACGATGCGGATGTGCTGCACGTCTCCGGCTACTGCCTGCTGCGTGAGACGATGGCTGAGGCCGCCATCGCGGCCGCGCGCAGCGCGCGTCGCGTGACGCTCGACCTGGCCTCTGCGCAGGACATAGCGCTGCTGGGGGCCGAGCTGTTCGCGGAGCGGGCCAGGCGACTCAATCCCGTACTGGTCTTTGCCAATGCGGCGGAGCGGGCGGTGGTGCCGGAGCTTGACTGCGCCTGGGTGATCAAGTTGGGCGCGGAGGGGGCGATCTTCCCGGAGGGCCGGCGCCCAGCCGCGCCAGCCGAGGTCGCCGACGCAACGGGCGCGGGCGACGCGCTGGCCGCCGGCTACCTCGTGGGCGGGCCGGATCTGGCTATGGCGGCAGCGGCCAGCTGTGTGTCCACGATCGGAGCGATGCCGCCCCTCACCCTGGTGGCTCCGGACCGCAGCCACCGCCAGGTCGGCGATTGATCGCAGATCCGGGAGCGGGCTCACATGCGCCGTCAGGCGCGGTACTCCGGGTTGGCCGCATCGAACCTGCAGCCGGCATCCCAGAGACGCACCTGGTTGCCGTGCTGAGGGATGCCACCGGCGTCCTTGATCATGCGCGCCATATGCAGCAGATTCCAGGTTAGGAAAGTCGTGTTGCGGTTGGTGAAATCGTTCTCCGGACCACCGGAGCCAGGATCCAGATAGCTCGGGCCCGGGCCTGCCTCACCCAGCCACGCCGAGTCGGCCTGCGGCGGGATCACGTAGCCGAGATGCTGCAGCGAGTACAGGATGTTCATCGCGCAGTGCTTGGCCCCATCCTCATTGCCGGTGATGATGCAGCCGCCCACGCGGCCGTAATAGGCCCACTGGCCGGCGTCGTTGAGCAGGTGACTGTTGCCGTACAGCCGCTCGATCACCCTGGTGCACACGGACGACTTCTCACCCAGCCAGATCGGGGTGAGCAGCACGAGGATGTCGGCCGCCATCACGCGCTCAAAGATCTGCGGCCACGCATCAGTCGCCCAGCCGTGCTCGGTCATGTCGGGATACACACCGGAGGCGATCTCATGGTCGACAGCACGAACCAGGTCAACCTCGACCCCGAGGCGCCGCATGATCGCAATCGAGATCTCCGCCAAACCCTGCGTGTTGGAGACCTCCGGCGAGCGCTTCAGCGTGCAGTTGATGTACAACGCCCTGAGACCGGAGAAGTCCCACCGAGACCCCGCGCACAGCTGCTCCTGGTGCTCGCTCAGTTCGTAAGCCACTTCAACATCCCCCCATTGGTGAAGCCACGTTTGCAAAGGATCCCTTGGCGGCCGCCAGCACCCGGATCGGGCGTCGCGATCGCTGGACGGAGATTGTCGCCGATTAGAAAATTCGCTCTCATTGCGTTATCTGTCGGTCGTTAGCCAAGGTGGCGATACACGACTGCCCCGGATCGCGGTACGTTGCTTGACTTATCTGTCGCCAAAGGAGGCCATTGCTGTGAAGGTATTGATGAAGCTGTCAGGTATCGCCGTGGTCATTGCGGCGTTGACAGTTGCGGTTTTCGGAGCCGGCACCGGCTCCGCCAAGATGAAGGCCACCAAGGCCTCATCGTTCAAGCTGGGAGTCGTCACCGACATCGGTGGCCTCAATGATCACGGCTTCAACCACCTGGCCTACCTGGGCCTGAAGGAGGCTGAGAAGCAGCTGCACATCCAGGGCGAGGTCATCCCGACCAGCTCCGCCAGTGATTACGTCGCCAACCTGACCACGGCGGCTCAGCACGGTGACAACCTCGTGGTCGCCGTCGGCTTCGACTTCGCAACGCCGCTCGTGACGGTCGCGCAGGCGTTCCCGAACACGAAGTTCGCGATCATCGACTATGACGCGAGCACGATCCTGAACCCGAAGACCAAGAAGCCGTTCAAGAACATCGAGGGTCTCGACTTCCTCTCGCAGCAGTCCGGCTACCTGGTGGGCTACCTGTCGGGCCTGATCTCCAAGGCCAAGCACTACACGACGATCTCTTCCGTCGGTGGCCAGAAGATCCCGTCCGTGGACAGCTACATCGCCGGCTATCAGGCGGGCGGCAAGGCCGCCGATCCGAAGCTGAAGTTCCTCAACGCCTACTCGAATGACTTTGCCGATCAGGCCAAGTGCGAGACCATTGCCAACAATCAGATCGCCCAGGGCAGCAAGATCGTCTTCCAGGTGGCTGGTGGCTGCGGCCTCGGTGCGCTGCAGGCGGCCAAGCAGAAGCACGCCTGGGGAATCGGCGTTGACGCCGACCAGGGCTACCTGGGCAACTATGTCCTGACTTCGGCCCTCAAGAAGGTCGATGTCGCGGTTGTCCAGGCGACCCGTGACCTGATGCACGGGAAGTTCTACGGCGGCGGCAACATCATCAACTCCGTCAAGACCGGTGGCGCCGGCTACGGCCGCCTCAACAGCGTCGCCAAGCCGTATGCGGCACAGCTGCAGAAGGTCCTGGGCGAGATCAAGAGCGGGAAGATCAAGAACATCCCGACGAAGGTCAAGTAGCGACAAGGTCCCCGCAGAGCGGACCCTGATAACACTAAAAGACAAGTGACGGATCAGCCCCCAGTTCTAGAACTGAAAGGGATGACTAAGAGGTTCGGCCCGGTCGTCGCCAACGACCGGGTCGACTTCGACCTCCGCGCGGGCGAGGTGCATGCCCTGCTCGGAGAGAACGGCGCCGGCAAGTCAACCCTGATGTCGGTGCTCTACGGGCTCTACAGCCCGACCGCGGGCGAGATCCACGTCGACGGCAAGCCCGTCAGGATCAATTCGCCGAGCGATGCGATCGCGCTCGGGATCGGCATGGTGCACCAGCACTTCATGTTCATCCCGGTGATGACCATCGCCGAGAACATCGTGCTGGGCAGTGAGCCGGTGCGCAGCGGGCTGCCGCTCGGAATCCTGGATCGCGGCACCGCGCGCCGGCGTGTACGCGAGCTCTCAGACCGCTACGGACTGGCGATCGACCCCGACGCTCGGATTGAGGACGTCAGCGTCGGCATGCAGCAGCGCGTGGAGATCCTGCGCGCGCTCTACCGCAACGCGCGCATCCTGGTGCTGGACGAGCCCACAGCCGTGCTCACCGCCCAGGAGATCACTGAGCTGATGACGGTGATCAGACGCCTGAAGGAGGACGGCACCGCGATCATCTTCATCTCGCACAAGCTCGGAGAGGTGCTTGAGGTGGCAGATCGCGTGACCGTCCTGCGACGCGGCCGATCGATGGGAACCGTGCCCTGCGCCGGCGCAACCGAACAGTCGCTGGCGCGGATGGTCGTGGGCCGCGATGTGATCTTCCGGCTGGACAAGCAGGCCGCCACGCCAGGTGAGCCGATCCTTGAGGTCTCCGACCTGCATGTGATGGACGACCGAGGCCTGGAGGCGGTGCGCGGCGCCACGCTGAGCGTGCGCGCGGGCGAGATCGTTGCCCTGGCCGGCGTCGACGGCAACGGCCAGACGGAGCTGGTGGAGGCCATCACCGGCATCCGGCACCCCGCAGCCGGGCGGATCACGGTGGACGGCACCGACATCACCGGACGCGGGGTGCGGGCCGCCGACAGTGCCGGCATCGCCCACATCGCACAGGACCGACGCCGGGTCGGCCTCGTGCTGCCGTTCACGCTGGCTGAGAACCTCGGCCTGCGCGGCTACCGCAAACCACCGCTGAGCCGGTTCGGGTGGCTCAACCCCAAAGCGTTCACGGCGCTGGCGGGTCGTCTGCTCAGCGCCTTTGACGTACGCGGCGGAGACGCCGACGCCCCAGCCGCTGCGCTCTCCGGCGGCAACCAACAGAAGCTCTGCATCGCGCGGGAGATCGACTCCGACCCGCGACTGCTGGTGGCGCATCAGCCGACACGTGGACTGGACGTGGGCGCCATTGAGTTCGTGCATGGCCGCCTGATCGAGCAGCGGGACGCAGGCAAGGGCGTACTGCTCGTATCGCTGGAGTCGGAGGAGGTCCGGTCCCTGGCCGACCGCATCCTGGTGATCTATGAGGGCCGCATCGTTGCCGAGTTCCCGCCCGACGCAACGGAGGAGCAGCTCGGTATCGCGATGACTGGCGGGGCGCTGACAGCCGGTACTGTGACCGCAGCATGAGCTCTCCAGGTAGGCTTCGCCGCGCTGGCCGTGGCGCCCTGATCCCGCTGATCACGGTCGTGCTCGCGTTCATCGCCGGGGGCCTGGTCGTGCTCTTCACGGGCCACGACCCGTTCAGAACCTACGGGGCGATCTTTGACGGCACCGGCCTCAACTATCTGTTCCCGTGGGTGGGTGGAAACACCCGGACCATCGCCGGTTTCGACCTCCAGCAGACCCTGCTGAACGCGGCGCCGCTGATTCTGACCGGCCTTTCTGTGGCGTTCGCCTTCCGGGTCGGGCTCTTCAACATCGGCTCCCAGGGCCAGTACACGGTCGGCGCCGTGATGGCGGTGTGGATCGGCTCCATCTTCCCGAATATGGAGCCGGTGCTGCACATTGTGCTGGCGATTGCAGCCGCCGCAGTGATGGGTGCCGTCTGGGCTGCGGTGGCCGGCTGGCTGCGAGCGGTCGTCGGCACCCACGAGGTGATCTCGACGATCATGCTCAACTGGATCGCGATCTGGGTCGCGAACTATCTGTTTCAGGCCGGCGGACCGCTGCAGAGCCGTAGCCAAGCCGGCAATCCCGTCTCCAACACGATCGTCAGCAACGCGCACCTCCCGGTGATCTGGGGCAATCCGCTCCTGCAGGGACTCGACGCGGGCATCTTCATCAGCCTTGCCGCGGCCGTCGCATTCTGGGCGCTCATGAACCGCTCCACGCTCGGCTATGAGATACGGGCAGTGGGCCACAGCCCCGACGCAGCCCGCGCAGCCGGCATCAGCATCGCTCGCAGCTATGTGACCACGATGGCGATCTGCGGCGTCTTTGCCGGTCTGGCCGCCGCCGTGGACGTCCTCGGCTGGGAGTTCCAGCTCTCCACCGGCGACATAGCCACCTCGCAGGTTGGCTTCCTCGGGATTGCGGTGGCGCTGCTGGGCCGCAACACGGCGATCGGCACCGTCTTTGCGGCGCTGCTGTTCGGCGCACTGGAGACCGGGACGTCCGTGCGGGCACTCAACTCCAACGTCTTCAACCCGGAGCTCGCCTCGCAGCTGACGCTGATCATCGAGGGACTCGTGGTGCTGCTCGTCTCAACCGACCTGATCGCCGTGCGCCTGCTCGGACTGCCGGCGAAACTGGGCTGGGGCCGACCGGAACAGACCACGGAGGGCCAGCCGCCCGGGGCGGCGGACGAGGCCGCCCCTGATCCCACCGAGGCACTCAGACCGGAGCCGTCACTGTGACCGTCACCGCCACCCCCTCCACCGTCCGCAGCCCCGCGATCCCGATCCAGCGGATTGGACTTGGCGCAACGGTGCTCGCCGGGATCGCCTGGATCCTCACCCTGCCGCCGATCATGGTGCGCACGGCGGTTCCCTCGATCGTGCTGGGAATCGTCGCCGCCGCGCTGGGCACGGCGGTGCTGCGCGACCCCAAGCACCGTCGGCTCGGCGGGCTGGCGGTCGGCCTTGGCCTGATCGCGATTCCGCTGGCACTGGCCATGGCCAACCAGTCGGCCGCGAACGTGCGGGAGGTGTTCACCTGGTCAGCCGTGATCGCGTCGGGACTGACCTTCACGACACCGCTGATCTTCGGCGCTCTGGGCGGCATCATCTCCGAGCGCAGCGGAGTGGTGAACATCGGTCTGGAGGGCATGATGCTGATGGGCTGCTACTTCGGCATCTTCGGCGCGGACGTGTGCCACAGCTGGCTCCTGGGCATCGTGATCGGCGCGGCCGCCGGAGGGCTGCTGGGCCTGGTGCACGCCTACTTCTCGCTCCATCTGCGCGCCAATCAGGTCGTCTCGGGCACGGCGATCAATCTGCTTGCGGTGGGCCTGACCGGCTACTTCTTCATCGCTCAATACGGTGACAACGGCACGCCCGGGACGCTCCCGCAGGTCCCGAATGTGAGCGTGCCGCTGCTCAACCACATCGCCTTTGTGGGTCCGGCGATCGGTGCCGGCACCAATGTGCTCACCTGGGTCGGCCTGCTGCTCGTGCCGGTCGTCTGGTGGTTCCTGTTCCGGACCCGCGCGGGCCTGCGGCTGCGCGCGATCGGCGAACAGCCACTGGCCGCCTCGACCGTGGGACTGAAGGTGATCGCCACCCGCTATGTGGCTGTCACCGTGTCAGGCATGCTGGCAGCGGTTGGCGGCGTCTACCTCTCCGACGGCTTTGACGGTTCGTTCAACTTCGACATGACGGATGGGCGGGGCTTCATTGCGCTGGCAGCCGTGATCTTCGGAAAGTGGAACCCGGTCGGTGCACTGGGGGCGACGATCCTGTTCGGTTTCTCCAGCGCGCTCGCCTACCGGCTCCAGACGTTCTCGCAGACGCTGGGTACGCTCTTCCAGGCGCTGCCCTACGTGCTGACGCTGATTGCAGTGGCTGGTCTGATCGGGCGCTCCCGGGCCCCGGCTGCCGCCGGAATCCCATACGTCAAGGAGTAATCGTCACTGATGTCGGTCGCACGCCTGTCTATCAGCACGCTCACGGATAACGGCGAGCGCCTCTCGGATGAGGTCGAGCTCTACCAGCGGACCTACTCGACGCTGCTGCGCTCGAGCGGCGAGACCCGCCTGCGCGTGCTCGAGCCGTCACACCGCGCCATGCGCTCGAGCCTGCACTCCCTCGCCGACAGTCAGCAGCTCGACCTGGGTGCCTTCCTCTACGCGGTCAGCCGCCTGCCGCAGGCGATCGCCGGCGCACGTCACGTGGTGATGGGTCAGTCAGCGGAGGCGCTGATTGCCGACGGCCTTGACGTCACCCACTGGCCGGAGGCGGAGTCCCCTGCACGCAGGCGTCGCTGGTATGTGGGACCCGACGCGACCCTGGCGGTGTTGCTGGCAAGTTCCTCTGACGTGGATGACCTGGTGCCGACCCTGGTCGCATACCAGATTGAGTGGAACAAGATCCATCTGCACCTGGCGGGAGCGGCCAACGAGCTCGGTGACGCTCCGGAGGCGGAGGCCTGCGCACGGCTGCTCGGCGGCAGCACGGAGGACTGGCAGCGTCTCACTGAGGCCTGGGGAGCTGGCTTCAGGGAACGGCTCGCGATGGTTCGCGACCATAGTCTCTCTATCCGGATCAGGATGCTCGGCGGCAGCAACACCGGCTACGCGCGGATGACCAGACGGTGGTGGGCGCCGATCCAGACGCAGCTGGATCAGGACGACCGCGGCGACGGGCACGGTGATGCCGCTGCCGCAGGCCAGCGGGCCAGCGGCAGCGCAGATGGGGATGGGCCGCTCTATTTCGTCTCCTCCAACACCCACAGCCTCGTCAACATCGCCACGGGCGTGGCCCGTGAGCGCGAGCAGCAGCTCATCCAGTTCGTCGAATCGCTGCCCAAGGACGACATCCTGCACGAGGAGCTGATCCGCTTCCGCCAGGGTGAGACCGAGGGCGCGTGGGAGAACTTCCTCTACTTTGTGGCGCGACAGTGGTTCGAGGCCCGTGGCGAGCAGGGCGCCTCGGAGCGACGCGCCGCTGAGGCCGCCTACGGCGTCAAACACCTGCGCAGCAGCACAGCGCTGCGGGTCTCCGCACAGGTGATCCCGCTCGATGCGCTCAGCGTCACCTCACTGGACCCCCGGCTCGGTGAGGTCGACGCAGCCGCCCTGGCTGCGAGCCGCGCCCGAATCGTCAACATCGACTATCCGCTGGGGGTGGCCGCCTACAACATCCTGCGTGAGGTGGCCGTCGACAGCTCCTCCCTGCGCGGCGTGTACGTGCTCGGCAAGGCAGCGACCCTGAACGCGGACGTGGGGGATGTGCTGATCTCAAGCGTGGTGCACGACGAGCACTCGCGCTCGACCTACTGGCTTGACAACGCCTTCAGCGTCGACGACCTGGCTGAGGATCTGCGCTTCGGGACGGGCCTGGACAACCAGCGCGCCGTCACCGTCAAGTCGACCTTCCTGCAGAACCGCGCGTACCTGGACTTCTACTACCGTGAGGCGTTCACGGTCGTGGAGATGGAGGCCGGGCCGTTCCTCAACGCGGTGTATGAGCTCGCCGACCCGGACCGCTTCCCGGTCGGCGAGGCGGTCAACTTCGCGAAGCTCCCGATCGACCTGGGGATCATCCACTACGCCTCGGATACGCCCTACACGCAGGCACGCACGCTCGGCGCCCGCGGCCTCTCCTACTACGGGATGGACTCGACCTACGCCTCCTCCCTGGCGATCCTGCGTCGCATCCTGCGGCTCGAGGGGATCCTCCGCTAGCGCCGCAGGACGCTCGCGATGCGGCGCGCTTTTGTCATCGTGCTCGACGCCTGCGGCGTGGGCGCGCTGCCGGACGCACCTGAGTACGGGGACGACCCCGCCTCCAACACGCTTCAGCACGTGGCTGAACTGGCCGGGGGTCTTGAGCTGCCGAACCTGCAGGCGCTGGGACTCGGCTCGATCGTGGGGCTGCCCGGTGTCCCGCCGGCTTCGGCACCGGTGCTGCACGGCCGCCTGGCGCCGCTGGGGCCGGGCAAGGAGTCGGTCACCGGGCACTGGGAGCTGATGGGCGTGGT
>JAKAED010000225.1 GCA_021820105.1 Actinomycetes bacterium
CTAGGCCTGGTGAGACAGGTCACGCTCGCGCAGATCGAAGCCGCTGACTGGAGCCTTGCCCCGGGGCGCTACGTCGGCGTCGCACCGCCCGAGGAGGACGAGGACTTCGACTACGAGCAGGCGATGAGCGACATTCACACCGAGTTGGCCGACCTCAACAGGGAGGCGGCAGAACTGGCGGCGAGGATTCAGGTGATGTTCGCAGAGTCGGGACTATGACGTCACGAACGCGACGGATCCGTGAGGTCGCGGAAGTCATCATGGGTACTTCGCCACAGGGTGACACCTACAACAACGTCGGCGAAGGACTGCCACTACTGAACGGACCAACAGAGTTCGGCCAGAGTCACCCGCACTGTACTCTCTTCACGACAGCTTCTGTCAGGGAGTGCAACGCCGGCGACCTGATCTTCTGCGTGCGTGGCTCAACAACTGGCCGAATGAACTGGGCTGACAGACCCTATTCACTTGGCCGTGGAGTCTGCGCGATTCGTGGCGAGACCGAACTCGACACAACGTACATCCGCTATTGCCTCGACTACCAGCTCCCCGCACTCCTTAAACTTGCGGGCGGCGCCACCTTCCCCAACCTCCAACGGGAGACCATCAGGGACTTCGAGATTCCGTTTCCATCACACCGCAAAGAGATCGCCTCAAGGCTCGGCACCTACGACAACCTGATCGAGAACAACCGACGGCGGATGGTGTTGCTGGAGGAGGCGGCGCGGCAGCTCTACTGCGAGTGGTTCGTCCGTCTCCGCTTCCCCGGCCACGAGCACACGAGCGTTGTCGATGGGGTCCCTACGGGTTGGCAGCGTCTGACCCTCGGAGCAGCCTGTTCCAGCCTCGAAGATGGCGACTGGGTTGAGACCAAGGACCAGGGCGGTGAGGACTACCGACTGCTCCAGATATCGAACATCGGTGTGAACAGCTTCGTCGAAACGGGCAACTGCCGCTTCGTCACCGAAGAGACCTTCAGGCGACTTGGGTGCCGCGAGGTCACCCCCGGCCAGATCCTCATTGCTCGCATGCCTACGCCTATTGGCAGAGCCTGGCTTGTGACGGAGATGGCATGGAAAATGGTGACGGCGGTCGATGTCGCGATCCTAACGCCAAGGCCCGGGGCTGACGAGTTCTTCTTGGTGTACCACCTGAACTCCCCCCTGAACCTGGAGCAGTGCGAGCGGCGATCAGTTGGGGCGACCCGGCCGCGAATCGCCCGGCGCGAACTGGCGGGGCTCCCAGTCCTACTGCCGGCTCAGGAGCTGCAGGGGCTTTTCCGTGAGGTTGTCGCGCCTCTCACCCTCATGCGGAGCAACCTGTATCGCCAGAATGACAAGCTGCGCGCAGCTCGCGACTTGTTGCTTCCGCGGCTGATGAGCGGCGAGATCGCGGTGTAGGCTCTGACATCTATTTCTCCCGGATGGTTGCTGAAACCATCCGCGTGAAATACAATGCAGCCCATGAAGACGCGTCTGGGCCGGCAGGAGTCGGCGATGCTCGCGTACCTGCAGATGCGCAAGAAGCGCACGGTGCGGATGGGCGAGCTGACGGGCCCTCTGCACCTCAGTCCAACCCAGGAACGGGAGTTGTTCCGGCGCATGCTGCGCGGCCAGATGATCGCGCGCGTACGCCCCGGCGTGTTCCTCGTGCCGGCGACGCTGCCCCTCGGGGGCGCCTGGACGCCCGGCCCGGCCCAGGCGCTCACGGCGCTGATGGAGGATCGCAAGGGGCGGTACCAGATCTGCGGGCCCAATGCGTTCAACCGGTACGGCCTCGACGACCAGATCCCGAACCGCGTCGTCGCCTACAACGACCGGGTCTCGGGCGAGCGCACGATCGGAGCGGTGTCGCTCATCCTGATCAAGGTGGCCACGCGCCGTCTGGGGGGCACCGTGGTCGCCACGACGCCCGACGGCGAACGCGAGGTGTGGGCGTCGCGGGTGCGAACGCTCGTGGACGCGGTCTATGACTGGGCGCGCTTCGCCAGCCTGCCGCGCGGTTTCGGCTGGATCCGTCAGGAACTGCGCACCCGGCGCGTGTCGGCGGCAGATCTAGTCGCAACGACGCTGCGCTTTGGCGACAAGGCGACGATCCGCCGCGTCGCCTGGGTGCTCGAGCAGGAGGGCGTCGCGGCGCCCCTACTCCGCAAGCTCGAACGGGCGCTCCCGTCCTCGTCCACCCTGGTTCCGCTCAACCCCATGAGGCCCAAGCGCGGGCGCGCCGACCGGCGCTGGGGCGTGGTGGTCAATGAAGACGTCTGACGCCGAGCCGCCCTTCTGGTATCGGGACCGCGACCTGTTCCGCGCGGCGGTGTCGTTCACCGCTACCCGGACCGGGTTCGCCGAGCTGCTGATCGAGAAGGACGCCCTATGCACGCTGCTGCTCGAGCAGCTCGCAGGGGTCGACAGCCTGGTCTTCAAGGGTGGGACGTGTCTCGCGAAGGTCCACACCTCGTTCTATCGGTTGAGCGAAGACCTGGACTTCGTCATCCCCATGCCGACTGATGCCACGAGGCGGCAGCGTAGCGGGCGTACCGCGGAGCTAAAGGACGCCGTTGCCGCGCTGCCCGAGCAGCTGCCGATGCTGCGCCTGTTCGAGCCACTACGAGGAGCAAGCGACTCCCGGCAGTACCTCGCGACCGTCGTCTACGCCTCAGCCGTGTCCGGAATCGAGGAGACGATCAAGCTCGAGATTGGGTTGCGTGAACCGATGCTCGAGGCGTCGGTCAGTGCGGACGCGGCGACCGTTCTACGGCACCCGGCCACCGACGCGCCGATGCTTGCGCCCGTGCGCCTGGCGTGCATGTCGCTCCGGGAGACGCTGGCCGAGAAGGCGCGGGCGGCCCTGACCCGGCGCGAGCCGGCGATCCGCGACTTCTTCGACCTCGATTACGCCGTACGCGTGCTCAAGGCCGATCTGACCGAACCGGCGCTTGTCAGCTTGACGCGGGCGAAGCTGGCCGTCCCCGGCAATGGGCCGATCGACCTCTCCTCCGGCCGGATCGCTGATCTGCGCTCGCAGCTCGACGCGCGCCTTCGGCCGGTCCTGCGCCCGGCGGACTTCGCCGCGTTCGACCTCGAGCGGGCGTTTACAATCGTCTCCGACATGGCCGCCAAGGTGAGCGCTGAGCGGTGATCACCGACATCAACTCCGAGGACCGCCTGGTCCAGAAGACGTTCGCCGACTACCTGGGCGACCACCTCGGTTGGGACACCGCCTACGCCTGGACCGAGGAGACGTTCGGACCCCAGGGGACACTTGGGCGCGCGAGCGAGCGCGACGTCGTGCTGGTCCGCGATCTGCGCGCCGCGATCGACCGGCTCAACCCAGGCGTGCCGGAGTCGGCGCGGGAGCAGGCGGTCGAGCGGCTGACCTCCGCGGACGCGTCCCGCTCGCTCCTGCAGCAGAACCGCGAGCAGTACTCCTACCTCCGCGACGGTGTGCCCGTCGAGTGGCGCGAGCCGGACGGCGAGGTGCGCCACGCGCGGGTGCGGATGATCGATTTCCGCGACGCCGGGGCCAACCGCTTCCTGGCGGTGCGGGAGCTGAAGATCCAGGGGCTGCGGATGCCGCACTACAACCGGCGGGCGGATTTGGTCTGCTTCGTCAACGGTCTGCCGCTCGTGTTCATCGAGCTGAAGGCCGTGTACCGCAACATCCGCGCCGGCTTCGACAACAACCTGACCGACTACATGGAGGAGCACAGCATCGCCCACGCGTTCCACCACAACGCATTCCTCGTGGTGAGCAACGGCGACCGTGCCCGGTACGGATCGATCACCAGCAAGTGGGAGCACTTCGTCGAATGGAAGCGCAACGACGAGAAGGAGAAGGGCAGCCTCGAAGCGAAGGCGCTCCTGGACGGCATGCTCACCAAAGAGCGGCTGCTTGACCTCGTCGAGAACTTCATTCTCTTCGACGACAGCAAGGCCGGCGGGACGCGCAAGATCGTCGCCCGCAACCAGCAGGTGCTCGGGGTGAACAACGCCGTCGCCTCGGTACAGCACCAGGAGGAACTGAAACGGCAGTTCCCGC
>JAKAED010000071.1 GCA_021820105.1 Actinomycetes bacterium
CGAAGGCAGGGCCCAAAGGGGCAGAAAACTGCACATTTCATCCACGACTTCAAATAGAGGGAGCCCCGTTGCCGGGGCGCCCTCCGTAGCAGACCTATAAGCCGGATCTTGTCGAGAGCAGTCATCCATCTGAGCGGCCTACCCGAACCTTGGCGGGCAACCTGCAAACGGTTCTGCTCGGCCTTGCATCAGGTGGGGTTTACCTGGCCGCCGCGTCACCGCGACGCCGGTGCGCTCTTACCGCACCATTTCACCCTTACCGGTCTGGGACGCTGCAGCGGCCCCAGACTTAGGCGGTGTCATTTCTGTGGCACTTTCCCGCGGGTTTCCCCGGGTCGGCGTTACCGACCACCTTGCCCTGTGATGTCCGGACTTTCCTCGAAGGCTCTCACCTCCGCGACTGCTCAGCCTGCGCCTACGAGCATAGCGGCGGCGCGTGCAGTGAGCGAGCTCACATACTGCGCATCAGACCGACCACCCGCCCCAGGACACTGACCTCACGCACCCGGATCGGCTCCATTTCCGTGTTCTCCGGCTGCAGGCGAATGTGATCGGCCTCACGGAAAAAGCGCTTGACGGTGGCCTCATCCTCAACCAGCGCAACGACGATCTCACCGTCGCGAGCCGTGTCCTGCGGACGCACCACAACCAGATCTCCGTCGAGAATTCCGGCGTCCTTCATCGATTCCCCGCGCACGCGCAGCAGGTACTCGCCGCTGTCACCGCCGCACGCGGAAGGGGTCTCGATGTACTCCTCCACGTTCTCCTCGGCGAGGATCGGTTGACCGGCCGCAACCTGCCCCAGCAGCGGCAATCCAGGACGAACCGCTTCCCGCAGCGCGGTGCCGGTGCGGCCAAGCAGCTCCATAGCTCGCGGTTTGGTCGGGTCGCGCCGCAAGAGCCCTCGCTTCTCCAGGTTCGCCAGATGCGCGTGCACCGTCGATGAGGACGCGAGCCCCACCGCTTTCCCGATGTCACGTACGGTCGGCGGGTAACCGTTCTGGTCGGAGTAGCGCTTGATGAAGTCGAAGATCTCCTGCTGACGCTTGGTCAGGTCCATCAGATGGCTCCTTCTTGGGACTCGGCGCCGACTTTGGCGAACATGTGTTCGGAAGATATCGATGGCTCAGGACGGAAGCCTCGCGCATGGAACCGAGCAGCCCGGCGTGGCTATACTCGGCGGCCCCAGGCGCCTGTGGCGGAATTGGTAGACGCGCAAGGTTGAGGGCCTTGTGAGCGCTTAGCTCGTGGAGGTTCGAGTCCTCTCGGGCGCACTGGTGAGAAGCCCCGCATTGCGGGGCTTCTTGCGTCTCCGGCCGCGCCCGTGCCTGATCTCCTGAGACTACGGAGGCGCCCCCTGTCGCTGGTGCTTCGGGTCAGGCTGCTCTGGCTCGGGTTTGCCTCCAGCGACGCGATCCAGCTACGAGATCCAGTCGCACGAACAGGTCGCCACCACGGAGCGTTCGAGCGATCGCCGGCAGCGAGGCGGGACTCAGCAGCGAGGCGGGACTTAGCAAGGAGCGAGCCTGATCCGACAACGTTGCCGCGTAGATCCGAACTTGTCGGATTC
The DNA here is from genome assembly GCA_021820105.1 of Actinomycetes bacterium. Taxonomy (GTDB): domain Bacteria; phylum Actinomycetota; class Thermoleophilia; order Solirubrobacterales; family Solirubrobacteraceae; genus Palsa-465. Next base: position 1,571 of record JAKAED010000071.1, read on the forward strand.
GTCGCGGATTTCGGGACGGATCCGACAACGTTGGTCCCTCAGTGGCAACTTTGTCGTTTTCGGCTCGCGGGGTGCAGCCTGACCTTGCACGCTATCGGCGAAGTAGGAGGCGCGCCGTTGAACGGTCCAACCGTGGCGGTTCGTGACTTCCTCCAAGCGGATCAGACAGAGGCCGCCCGCTCTGCAGCACTCAAGCGTGACGTTGTCTCGCGTGTGCCAGAGGACCGGCTTGCCCACCTCAAGGGCAAGGATGCTTACGTGACTGCGCTCGAACAGCGGGCGGTTGCGTGGGCGCGCTAACGCGTCTGATGGTTTTGGGCGGATGCCGTCGTGCAGCCTGAGCGGGTCGACAGGGCCGACAGGGCCGGCAGAGCCGGCAGGGCCGGCAGAGCCGGCAGGGCCGGCAGGGTCGGCAGGGCCGGCAGGGCCGGCAGGGCCGGCAGGGCGGCAGGGCGGCAGGGCGGCAACGAGGCAACGAGGCAACGAGGCGACACTCACCGCGAAACCCGGGGCCCGATCTCGATCGGGCCCCGGTCCCGACCTCAACCAACCTGACTGAGTTCTCAGGCTGCGGTTGGCGTGATTGTGATCTTCTCCTTGGTGCTGGCCGCCGGCAGCGGAATCATGACCTCCACGACCCCGTCCCGTGTGGTGGCCCGCACGTCCGCCGGATCGACGCCCTCCGGCAGCGGCAGCGAGCGGTAGAACGCTCCGCTGTGACGTTCGCGGCGCAGGTAGTGGCGCCGCTTGTCCTCGCTGGTCTCCTCGTGCTGTCCGGCTACGGTGAGCATTCCCTGGTCGATCTCAATCCTTACCTCCTCCGGTCTGATCCCGGGAAGGTCGGCGCGCACCAGGAGGTTCCCCTCCTCACGCACCACGTCGACTTCAGGCATACGTCCCCGACCGCGACCGTCAAGCAGATCGCCCAGCAGACGGTCGATGCCGCCGCGAAGATCGGACAGCTCCGGGAAGGACTCCCAGCGGGTGACTGACCCAGGCACAACCTCACCTCCTTTGGTGATGTGGTCGTTTACGACAATAGGTCCGCAGCTGAGCCTCGGCATCGTGAGAGCCAACGGATGGCAACCGGTACTTAGCTGCAGATGCTGAGCGATGCGGTAAGTGATTTCCCGGCGCCAAGCTGGTAGAACTGTGTTTGACGTGTCGTCGGTGGCCAAGTCAAGGAAAAGGCATGGCTGACCCCCAGCAGCGGGACAAGCAACTTCGTGCAGTGCTGGACGTCGCTGAGGGCGTGCTGGCCGAACTCGATGTCGAGGTCGTACTCAATCGAGTGCTGGACGCGGCGCGGAAGCTGACCGACGCCCGCTACGCCGCCGTCGGCGTGCTCGATCCATCGCGCACACAACTGGAGCGCTTCCTCACATCCGGGCTTGACGAGGCCGCAAGCCGCGCCATTGGCAGCCTCCCCAGGGGACGCGGCGTGCTGGGCGAACTGATCGTCAACGCGACACCGCTGCGCCTGCGCAACGTCAGCGAGCATCCGCGCTCCTACGGAGTGCCGCCAGGACACCCGGCCATGGGCTCCTTTCTGGGGGTACCGCTGCTTGTAGCCGGCGAACCGTTCGGCAACATCTATCTGACCGACAAGCCGGATACCGAGGGCTTCACCGCAGAGGATGAGCAGGCGCTGATGGCACTCGCCAAGCTCGCCGGGATTGCGATCGACCATGCACGACGGTACGCGCTGGTCGAGGCTCAGCGCGCGGAGCTGCAGCGGGCTGTTGCCGCCTTGGATGCCACTGTCCAGATTGCGCGGGCGGTGGGCGGCGAGACGAATCTGGATGTTGTGCTGGAACTCGTGGCCAAGCGCGGTCGGGCACTGGTGTCGGCAAGGACGCTGGTCATAGAGCGAGAGATCAATGGCGACATGGTGGTGGCCGCAGCCGCCGGCAACCTGCCAGCCCAAGTGGTAGGGAAGGTCCTGGACGCGGACGGCAGCGTTGCCGCGGTGGCACTGCGCGAGCGCCGGACACTGAACCTCAGAGACAGCATCAACCGCCGCCGCTTTGATGAGCACGGCGCGGGTCGGCTGGGCCTCACTGCGGACGCGGGACTGATCGTTCCGATGCTGTTCCGCGGCCACGGTTATGGCGTCCTGATTGCACTGGATCGCCTGGAAGACGGACCCGAGTTCAGCCAGCACGACCAGCGGATGCTGGAGGCCTTTGCCACCAGCGCCGCCACCGCCATCGCGACAGCCGTCTCGGTCCAGGCTGAGCGAGCAGCGCAACGCTCCGCGGCAGCAGAGAGCGAACGCACCCGTTGGGCACGCGAACTTCACGACGAAACCCTCCAGAACCTCGCAGCGCTCCAGATTGCCATCTCCGGCCACCTGCGAACACGCGATCCGGAGGCGATGGCCGCCTTCATGCAGGATGCGTCAGAGCAACTGACCGCAGAAATCCAAAACCTTCGCTCCCTGATCACTGATCTGAGGCCGTCGGCGCTTGATGATCTGGGTCTGGAGCCTGCGCTGCTGACGTTGGTCGAGCGCAACCGGCAACTCGGATTGGAAGTCAGGCTCAGCAGCGAACTTCGGTACGAGCGTGATCGGGCGCAGCAGCGGCTGGCGCTTGAGATCGAGACAGCGCTGTACCGGATAACCCAGGAAGCGCTGACAAACACACGCAAGCACGGCGGCGCGAGGCAGGTCCATGTCGATCTGTGGGAGGACGAGGTAAACGTGCATCTGACCGTTCAGGACGATGGACACGGGTTTGATCCGGCCGCGCGCACAGCGGGCTTCGGGCTGACCGGCATACGCGAGCGAGTGGAGATGCTGGAGGGTGAGCTCGAGTTGGCGTCCGCGCCCAACCGTGGCACCACGCTGACCGTCACCATCCCGAGCCGCCGAGCTGCCCAATCGCCAGAAGACGCAGCGCTACCGGTTTGACCCGCTCGGCAAGCTGATAAGGGAGATTCCATGCAGCTGGATGGTCTGCACCACATAACGATGATCACCGGCGACGCCCGCCGGAACGTGGAGTTCTATGCGGGCGTGCTTGGCCTGCGCCTCGTCAAGAAGACCGTCAACTTCGACGCCCCGCAGGCATACCACCTCTACTTTGGCGACGAGCACGGGTCCCCGGGCTCGATCCTGACCTGGTTTGAGTTCGCCGGCATCGGACCTGGCCGCGCGGGCGCGGGCATGATCCACACGATCGAACTTGGAGTTCCTCAGGAGCCATCGCTCGACTTCTGGCAGGATCGCCTGAGCGAACACGGCTATGCCAGCGAGCGCACGCCCGGTGGCGGACTCAGGTTCTCAGACTACGACGGCCTGACGTTTGAGCTGGTCGTCTCCGAGCAGGGAAACGCCCCCTTGCAGGCCGTCCACTCCGAGGTCCCCAGCTCACATGCAATCACCGGTTTGGAGGGAGCGCGCGCTCTCTCCAGCCGCCCGGACAGGCACGCCGAGCTGCTGACCGAGACCCTCGGCTTCAGCGCTTCCGATGCACCGGGAAGATTTGTTCTCAGAGGCCCGACGCGCAGCTTCCGTTGGTCCTATGAACCGGGTGACATGCTGGGCAAGCAGGGTGCCGGCACCATCCACCACATCGCCTGGCACTCAGCTGATGCCGACCACGAGCAATGGCGACAGCGCATCGCCGCAGTGGGCATGCAGGTCACGCCGGTGATGGACCGCAGCTACTTCCAATCGATCTACTTCCGTGAGCCACAGGGTGTCCTGTTCGAGCTCGCGACAACCTCCCCGGGCTTTGCAGTGGACGAGGACCCCAAGCGGCTTGGCGCTGACTTGCGCCTCCCGGCGCAGCACGAGCACCTACGAGAGACACTTGAGCGGACGCTGACGCCGCTCCCCAATCTCCGACGCTAGGGCGGGGTGAGCGCTACACCCCTGGGAGGTGGTAGATCATGACCTCGCCTGTGCTCAGGTGGTCATTGTCGTTTCCAACCGGAAGGATGATGCGTCCGCCGACGACGATCGGGCTGTTCCAATGGCCGGGCGCCGCCGGTAGTGTGGCGAGCACGCGGCCGCTGACGGGTCTGTAGACGTTCAGGACGCCCTGATTCTCGTTGTAGACGTAGAGCAGACCCCCCGCCAGCACCGGGCTGGTGCCACCTTGATCTGACTGCCACGCCACACGCAGGCGGTTGCCTGAAGTCAGCTGATAGGCGCTGGTCCCTGCCCCACTGGTCACATATACGAAGATCCGCCCATCGCTTGATCGCCACACCGCAGGCTGGCTGAAGATGTCTGTTCGCCCGGGTCCGGCGATGCTCTGCAGAGCTCCGCCCAGCCTCGCCGCAGCCGGGGCCCTCCGCCCATCCAAGCGATTCAGGTTGAGCAGGCTCAGGATCCCTGTCTTGCCGCCCTGCACGGCAAGTGGCGGGCCATGCAGGATGGGCAGCAGAGCCGGCTCCGTGCTGCCAAGATCCATGTCACCGCTGTTGAGCTGTGCCTGATCCGCAGGCGTCCAGTTATGCAGAAGCCGCAGCGACGGAGACAACTCCAGCACGCTGTCACCCCAGTTGGTCCGACCGTTGAAAGGGCCATTTCCGGTGGCGATCAGGATGTCGCCGGTACCTGGCTGCACAACGCTGCCCGGACGTCCCCAGATCCCAGCGTCACTGGCACCGCACTTGGAGGGCGGATCGATCAGGGTGGTGATGTTTGAGCAGAGTGCGTTGAAGACATGCGTGATGCGGCCACTGCCGAGACGGATCGTGACCACATGGCCCTGGTACGGTGGCGCGTCGCCGTCATAGCCATTTGTCACCACGATCAGCTCCCCATCGGCGATGTTCAGAGCGCCAGCAAGCTTCTCCCGCTGCGCGTCGAAGGTGACGCGGGTCTTCCAAAGCTGACGGCCAGAGGCGACCGCCAGCTTGTGAACGAAGCCATCCGGACTTGCGACGTACACATAGCGGCGGTTGGGATCGATGACCGGGCTAGCGGTGGTGACCTGAGGGCCACCCTGCAGGCGGCCCACGCTCGGCGGCGAGAAGTCCCAGAGGATGCGGCCGCTCTTCAGGTCGAGGGCCAGCGTGCGGCCATAGGACGTGGTCACGATTCCGATGTCACGAACAGCGCCACCGATCCTGACGCCGGCGAGCTCCACCGCTGACGAGTCGACCGTTCCGGGGATCCGAACCACGAGCCTCCGCAGCCGATGGAGGTTGCCCGCAGTGATCCCTGTCCTAACAGGCCCCGCGCCGCTGCGCTGAGCGGAGTAGTCGAAGGTGGTCCAGTCACCGCTGGGGATCGCCGCGCGGCTCACGCTCAAACCGCTGAGACTGCTCCAAGCGCACAGGGCCGTGAGCAGGGTCAACAAGCGCGGAAGTCTCACGTGCGCAGCGTAGCCATCAGCACGGACCTGCGAGCCCAGCCCGGTTTGTGACATTTCTGTGATCAACCTGTCGCCAGGTTCAAGTCTGCACAGCCCGACGACGATCTACCACATGTGAGCCTATTGCGCACGACGGCCGGCGACGACCCTTCCCGCAAGCCGGCTGTGTGCATCGGTCAGCTCCCGTGCCAGCGGGTCACCGTCTCCCCGGGTTCACGCGTGTTCGAGGTTGAGCACATGTTCCTCAGCGACAGCACGCTGAGCGCAATGGTTATGCGCGAGCGTGATCAGGCTTTCTGCATCAGCCGGGACTGGTTCTTCGCCCAACTGGTGGGACCGCTCGGGCACGGACGTTCCCTGTACGCCCGCCACACCATCGGCCACCTACCCCGTCCCGACACGCTCCTGCTGCCCGCATCCGTATCTCCCATTCAAGCTGCGCAGGAGGTTCAGACGCGTCCGCCGGAGAGCCGCTACCACGACATTGTCGTTCGCCACTCCGCTGATGACTACGGCACACTCGCTGTCGCGGACCTATTCGCCGAGGTGGCACATACGCATGCACACCTCGGCCTCCACGATCCGCTCACGGGCCTGCCCAATCGACGCCTGTTCCTCGAGCGCCTGCGCGGCGCCCACGACCGCGCACGGCGCGACGCGAACAACGTGTTCGGTGTGCTGTTCGTCGATCTGGACGACTTCAAGCCGATCAATGACGTGCTTGGGCACGAAACCGGAGATGTCGCACTGATCACCGTCGCACGGCGGCTGCAGCGTTTCGAGCGAGACCACGTGACCGCGGCTCGCTTCGGCGGCGATGAGTTCGGTGTACTGGTTGACCATGCCGGGGACGCGGACGTCATCCTCGAGCTCGCGGATCAGATCGCCCGCTCGCTGAACCGACCGATGCTGCTGAGCGGCGAACGGATGAAACTCGGGGCGAGCATCGGCGTGGCGCTCTCCGACGGGCAGTCCTCGCCGGAGAACCTGCTCCGCAACGCTGACCTCGCAATGTATGCGGCAAAGCGCGACAACAAGGGCGGGTACGCCATCTTCGAGAACGAGATGCATGCCCGGGCCAGCAAGCGGCTGCAGCTCCGCTCGCAGTTGGAGACGGCACTCGAACGTGACCAGTTCGAGGTCTTCTTCCAGCCGCTGGTGGCACTCGACACCCTGCAGCCGGTCGGGATGGAGGCACTTGTGAGGTGGCGGCTCCCAGCGCTTGGGATCGTCACCCCGGAGCAGTTCATCCCCCTCTGTGAGCAGACCGGCATGATCGTGCCTTTGGGAACCTGGGTTCTGGAGACCGCCTGCTCACAGGTAGCGGAGTGGCGGCGCGCACACTCAACCGCGCTGACCCTGTCGGTGAACATCTCGCCGCGTCAGCTGCTGAATCCGGGCCTGACACAGGAGGTGACCGCAGCGCTCGCAAGCTCCAACCTGCCGCCCGACGCGCTTGTGCTGGAGGTGACCGAGAACATATTCATCGACGACTCCAGTCCGATCACCGAACGCATGCGGTCCATCCGAGACCTTGGAGTACGTGTCGCCCTGGACGACTTTGGCACCGGTTTCTCATCGCTCGGCTACCTCTCCAGACTGCCGCTCGACATGCTGAAACTCGATCGCAGCTTCGTCTCTCAGCTGAGCCAGCCGAGCCAGCGTGCCCTGTTCCGCGGGCTGATCGAGCTGGCCCACGCGCTTGACCTGACGGCAGTGGCCGAGGGGATTGAGACGCTGGAGCAACTTGAGATTCTGCGCGCAGCCGGATGTGAGCGGGGCCAGGGATACCTGTTCTCCAGGCCGCTCGACCGCGACCAGATACAAGCGTGGCTGCTGCAGAAACTCTCACAGCCCCCGTTGGACGCCGCAGCCTGAGGCGACCGTCCCGCCAGCCAAGGTAGAAGATTTAAGCCTTCTCTTAGATTTCACGTACAAGGTCACTCGGGCGGAGCAGATCGCCTCGCCGCCCGCTGCAATGACCAGTCGCGCCCGGAGACCTCAACGAATCCCGATACGCAGTGGGCTGCTGCTGGCGGTTGCGATCGGGATCGCTGCCGGGCTGTTGTCAAGCGGTGGCGGTCACACCCGAAATCACCAGACAGGCGCAGCGGTGGCGCGACCGTTGCCCGTTGATCCGGCTCGCTTCGCTGCGACCGCCTGCGTCGCCTACCCCCCAACACGCGGCAACCGACACAGAACCGTGTTCCTGGACGCTGGCCACGGCGGCCTCGATCCCGGCTCGGTGGGCACGACCGAGAGCGGCCGAGCAATCTACGAAGCCACTGAGACACTGGCAGTGGAACTGGCTGCCAAGACGCTGCTCACGCGAGCAGGCTTCCGGGTGGTGGTGTCGCGGACCACGAACAGCTCGGTGGCCCGGCTGACCGCAGCCGACGTCAACGGGACGCTGCTCACCGCCAAGGGAGTGCATGCGGACGTGGCAGCACGCGATCGCTGTGCCAACCGAGCTGGCGCAGATGCGCTGGTGGGGATCTACTTCGACGCGGGCGCGCCGACAAATGCAGGTTCGGTGACCGGGTATGACGCCGTGCGCCCCTTCGCCGCACAGAACCTGCGGCTTGCAGAGCTTGTGCAGCGTGACGTTCTCACAGCCATGAACCGGCGTGGCTGGAAGATCCCCAACGAGGGCGTGCAACCCGACACCGCACTGGGCTCGGAGATCTCCAGCGCAGGCGTGCGGTACGGGCACCTGCTGCTGCTCGGTCCGGCCGAATCCGGCTGGTTCGATACGCCGAGTCAGATGCCGGGCGCGCTGATCGAGCCACTCTTCATCACAGACCCCTTTGAGGGCTCGATCGCCGCCAGCGCCACCGGTCAGCGCGTGATTGCGGAGGGGATCGCGCAGGCCGTGGAGCAATTCTTCAGTCGCTCGGGAAGACGCGCGTAGGCACCGTCTCCACGGTGACAAGGCCGGCCCTGCCGGTGATGCGAGCAACCTCGTCAAAGACCTCCGCGATCCGCTCGGGCTGATCAACTGCGATAGTCATCACGGGCGCATGGCGGCGCAGTTGCAGGAGACGGTCGCCGCGAGGCGCCAGGTCGTCATGGAATCCCCACACGCCACGCAGCGTGGTCGCGCCCGCAAGACGCTGGCGGCGCAGGTGCTCAACCAGCACGCGGTGCAACGGGCGTCCGTCAACGCGATCGTCCTCAGTCGAGTGAACGGTCAGCTTCTGCGCCCAGGGCTCGTCGTGGGCCAGAACCGGTGGCAGCGGGCTGGGATCGGAGAGCTCGACCCCGGCACGCCGGCACACCCTCACCCGCTCAACCGTGATTGGGGGGCGCTCCAGCACCCTGTGCAGCTCAGCCATGGCGCCACGGACGGCCGTCACAGCACCAACCGCAATCACCAGTATCGGCACGTCCGGGTTGACGTTGAACAGCCGGGCGCGGGTGCGGACGCCGGCCAGCGTACCGTCGACCCCCAGTAGCACGGTAGCGCCGTCCATCCCGTGGCGCCGCAGTAACTCGCAGGCGGCGACGAACGCTGGGGTACCCCTCACGCGCTGGCGACGGCCCAGGTAGATGGTGAGCTTCGCCTGATCTGCCAGGTCCGCCGGCAGCTGCAGGCCTGGCTGGCCCTGGAGCGGGCCGCCAAGCGGGCGAGCCCGCTCCAGCGTCACCATTCCGCGTCGTTTGAGGCCGAGCACCCGTGGCAGCAGTGCCTCGATGCGCTCTGGAGCGTCCAGCGCAACCGACATGATCGGCAGATCCTCAGACAGCGTCAGCAACAGTTCGGTGTGAGCGAGGTGGTGTCGGCCAAAGCCCTCAATCCCGCGGAGCATCGCGCTGACCCACACGCGCTCCCGGCCGTAGAGCGCAAACAGCGCATCGGCCAGCAGCTGGTGCTCAGTGCGGTCGTGCTCGCCGAAGTAAGTGGTCAGCTTGAGCAGTTCGCCGCTCATAGCTGCCTGCCAATGCTGTGTCCGAGCAGCACCGCCAGAAAGCCGGCGATGATCCCGGCCACAACGTTCGTGGCGGCGGCGCTGAACTCACCGTCCTCCGCCAGACGCTGGGTCTCGAACATCCAGGTGGAGAAGGTCGTGTAGGCGCCCAGCGCAGCCGTCCCGGCCACCGCCATCGCGGTGCCGGTCAGCGCAAGCCCGTCCAGCAGGCCCAGCAGAAAGGCGCCGCTGACGTTGATCGTGAAGGTGCCGAACGGCAGCTCGCGCCCAAAGCGCCTGGCGATCCAGCCGTCGACCACGAACCGCAGGACGGCGCCAAGGCCGCCTGCGAGCGCCACCCCGATCCACGCCATTGCGGTCAAAGTGCCCCGGACGCTACCCGAACGGGCGGAGCTTCGTCCGGTAGACCCCGCGGATATTGGGGATCGGCCCAATCCGTAGATCTTCGTAAGAACGCTCACCACCCTCTGGACGCGGAAGCTCGGGGCTGTACCCTCGTCTCTTACAAATGGCATACGCAGAGCAGACCACGAAACTCCGTGGCCCGATCAACGAGCACGCCACGGCGCTCGCCCACGAATGGCGCCGCCTCACGCGTGCCGCGACCTTTGTCGCGCTTCTCACCGCGCCCGCATTCTTCCTGGTACTCCATGAGTCAAACCACCTGAGCCTGCTGGCGTCGCTGCTGTTGACGGCGCTCGGTGTGCTGATGTTCAGAGGCTTTGTCGAGGTCGTCGTGCGCCGCTTCCTGCCCTGGCCGAGCCTCTACGGCACCGGCCAGGAACTGCACGAGGAGGACATCGTCGCGCGACGCCGCCACTGGTTCTGGCTCTCAAAGTACCGGCGCCTGCCCTACTGGGTGCTGGCCATCTTCATCCTGCTTGCGCTGTTCCAGGCGCTGTTCGCCTACTCCGGCGTGCACACGAGCTTCTTCAACCCGATCGCCGGACTGCGGGTGCTGTTCCCGGCGCAGCAAGCCGCTCAGTACGTGTCGCTCGCGTTCCAGATCCCGCTGCTGCTGGTCGTCAACATCTTCATCTTCATGGGCCCGTTCATCTTCATGGCGGCCCGTGGCATCCGCAGCTACGAGCCCGGTGACGCCAGCTGGGGCGTGAAGATTGACGACGTCCGCGGTCAGGCGGAGGCCAAACAGGAGATCACGCGCGTCATCACCCTGTGGCAGTCGGGCGAGGAGTTCGAGAAGGCAGGCGGCAAACGCGAGCGTGGCCTCCTGTTCCTGGGTGCTCCGGGCACGGGTAAGACGATGATCTCCAAGGCCATCGCCACCAACTTCAACTGCCCGTTCGTGACCATCCCGGGTTCCGGCTTCGCGCAGATGTTCATGGGTATGGACGCACTGGTGGTGCAGCTGCTGGCCCATCGCGCCCGCAAGCTGGCGCGCAAGTGGGGCGGCCAGTGCATCGTCTTCATCGACGAGATCGATGCGGTGGGGCTGCGGCGTCAGGCGCTCGACTCGACCGCGAACAGCGGCGCCGGCGCAATGCCCGCTTCGGTTCATGACTTCCTGTTCTTCGGCCCCAACGGCTCGATCACCCCCACCGGCGACCTGGTGATCGAATCGCGCCAGTGGCGCGACCAACTATTTGCCGCACGGAACGCCGGCGCGACCGTGCCCGGCAGCTCCCGCTTCCTGCAGCGGGTGGCGGATCGCGTAAACCAGGCCTTCCCCGGTGGGATGGGTGGCATGATGGGTTACCAGGGCCAGGCGCTCAACCAGCTGCTTGTGGTGATGGACGGCATGGGTGAACCGCCGGTCTTCCGCAAGCTGGTGGTCAACCGCATCAACACCTTCCTGGACGCGATGTTCATCGTGCCGCGCCGGATCGGCAAGTTGCGTCTGCGCCTCTCCGCGCCGAAGCCGCGCAAGGAGGAGATCTACTTCATCGGCGCCTGCAACGTGCCGATTGAGGCGCTGGATCCGGCTCTCACGCGGCCCGGACGGATGGGCCGCCACATCTGGTTCCGCACACCGACCAAGGATGACCGCAAGGACATCTTCGACCTGTACATGGCCAAGGTCGCGCACGAACCCGACCTCGACCTCGACCGGCGCCGGGACGAACTGGCGCGGATCACCGCCGGGTACTCACCGTCGATGATCGAGCAGTGCTGCTCCATGGCCCTGACCATCGCCCACGCCGAGGGCAGGCAGGCATTTGCCTGGCGAGACATCGTCGAGGCGATGACGACCGTCGAGTCTGGGACCGCCCAGAACATTGAGTACGTCGAGGAGGAGACACGCGCGGTTGCGATCCATGAGGCGGGTCACGCCGCTGCCGGTCACGTGTATCTGGGTAACGATGTCCTCTCCACGCGGCTCTCGATCCGCAAGCGAGGCGGCTCCCTGGGGCATTATCAGTCGATGGAGAAGGACGAGCGCTTCAGTCATTTCCGTGCCCGCGTGATGGGCGGACTGGTGATGACGCTCGGGGCGATGGCCGCCGAGCACGTCTTCTACGGCGAGAACTCCCAGGGCGTGAGCGGCGATCTCTACAGCGCCACCGCCACAGCCGCGGCGATGGTCGGCATGTGGGGAATGGGGCCCGAGGAGGTTCCGCTCTCGCTTCGGCCGAGCAGAATGCTGGCACCGGGCGAGCAGCCGGATACGCCGGAGCTGGTAAAGGCGCGCCTGCAGAAGATCGGCGACCAGATCATGAACCGCGCGTCCGGTGGTTCGGCCTTCATGAGCGATCCGATCAGCAGCGTCGTCTCCAGCCCTGGCAAGAATGCCGCCGTGGCACAGCTCCTGGGCCAGGCATACGTGATGGCCTATGCGCTGATGGCGACCAACCGCGATGCGCTTGAGCGCATCGCGGACGTGCTCATGGAGCGCAAGGAGATGCACGGAGACGAGGTGGGCGAGTTGCTTGACAGCGTCGGGCTGGTGCGCCCGGAGATCAACCTGCACGACGACCGGACATGGCCGACCCTATGACCACCGATAATTCCGTGGGCGGCGAGCGCATCCCGCTGGCTCTGTCTGCTGACACGCTTGAGCCGTCATTCGAGCAGCTGCCGAAGGTCCGCCATCCGCAGACGGTCAGGTTCCGAGTCGCGCTATCAGCGCTGGTCGGAATCGCGGTTGCGGCAGTCACCGTCGCCGTGGTGCTTGCCACTGGCGGCAAGAGCATCGGGCAGGGCGCTGGGATCAGTTCGTGGTCGAGCTGGGCGCCGAGCGGCACCAGCGGGCAGGCGGTGACCGAGATCTCCCAACACATTGCTCCGTACTACCGACTCACGGGATCACAGCAGCTGGACGTGATCACGCCAATGTCCGTTTCGCAGATCACGTCGGCGGGCACGACCGTCGGCAGCGGGCCCATCGTGGTCGTCAACCAGAGCAACTCCATCACGAGCCAGTCGCTGGCCCTGCTGGGCGGCAAGACGATCGCCTACAACATCTGCGGACTGGGGGCCTCCAACTGCTCGCTGGCCGGGACACCCTCGACCTACCGCATGCTCCTGCTCCGGCGCGAGGCGCTGGAGCTGGCGCTCTACACGTTCAGGTACGTCAGCGACGCGCAGAATGTGGTGGCTGTGCTCCCGCCCGGAAAGACCGTCCGCTCGGGTTCCAACTCGATCACGCTCGGCAGCCCGGTGACAGTGGCGGTGGTCTTCATCCGCAAGCAACTCCAGCCACTGTTGAACGTGCCGCTGACCAGCACACTGCAGCAGTATCCGCCGGACGTGGCGCAGCTCAAGACCTGGAGCAAGACGACGGAAGCCGGTTTGGTGGACCAGATCACGGCCCACAGTCTGTTCTCCTCTCAGTTGGAGAACCAGCAGGTCGGAGGGAAGCTGCTTGTGTTGAGCCCTCTGCCGGCTCAGTGACCGGTCGAGGTTGAATCGATGGGTGCCCGGGTCACGGCCCTGCGCACGGCCGCCGTTAAGGGGACGCGCCTGATCGAGACCGATCAGGTGGTGCTGGACGAACGCGGCGCGGCTGGAGATCGCCGATTCTTCGTTGTCGACGAGCGGGGCCGGATGCGGAACGGCAAGCAGCTCGGGAGTCTGCAGAGCATCGTTGCCCACCTACAGGATGACGAGCTCACGCTCAGCTTCCCCGACGGATCGACCAGCTCCGGTCAGGTTGTGCTCGGTGAGCCGGTAACCGCACGGTTCTTCTCGCATGAGCTGAGCGGACGGCTGGTGCTGGGACCGTGGTCAGATGCACTCAGTGAGCACTGCGGACAGCGCCTGCGCCTGCTGGCGGCCGGCTCGGCAGTTGACCGCGGCGCGAAAGGACCGGTGAGCTTGATTTCCCGCGGTTCGCTTCGCCGCCTGGCGGAGGTTGCGGGATGTGACGAGGTTGACCCGCGACGCTTCAGGATGTTGATCGAGGTGGACGGGGTTGATCCGCATGCTGAGGACACGTGGCTGGGTCAGGAACTCCGTGTTGGTGATGCCGTGCTCAGATTCGACGGACACGTGGGCAGGTGCCTGATCACCAGCCGCGATCCGGAGACGGGCGAGGTGACCCTCCCCACGCTGGAGCTTCTGCGAAGCTACCGATCCGGGCTCGATTCCACTGAACCGCTCCCCTTTGGCATCTACGGCCGCGTCCTGCGTCCGGGTACCGTGAGCGTCGGTGACAATGTGAAGCCTCTGTGATGACCGATGCGCGCCTTGAGCTGGCGGTGCAGAACCACGTAGCGGTGGTCACGCTGGCGCGTGCGGACAAACACAACGCGCTGGATCCGCCGATGCTCGATGCGATCATTGCCATGACCGACCGGCTCCAGCACGAGCGAGGCGTGCGCGCCGTGGTCCTGAACGGTGCCGGCAGGAGCTTCTGCTCGGGCCTGGACTTTCCGGCGATCGTGGCCGCCGGCGGGCTCGAGGCATTCTCAGACCTGCTTTCCGAGCCGGTTCCGAATCGTTTCCAGCGCGTGGCCTTCGGCTGGCTTCAGCTCCCGATGCCCGTGATCTGCGCGATCCACGGCAGCTGTCTGGGCGGCGGCCTCCAGATCGCGCTTGCGGCTGACATCCGGATCGCCGCCCCCGACGCACAGCTTTCGGTCATGGAAGGACGTTGGGGCCTGATCCCCGATATGTCGATCACACGCACGCTGCCGAGGTTGGTCGGCATCGACGTCGCCAAGGAGCTGACCTACACGGCTCGGATCGTGACCGGGGCGGAAGCCAGTCGGCTGGGGCTGGTGACACGCCTGGCAGAGGATCCGCTGGAGGCTTCGTTGGAACTGGCGGAGGAGATTGCGGCGCACTCCCCTGACGCGGTGCGCCGGGCCAAACGTCTCTTTGATCAGAGCTGGACCGAGCCCGCCGCGCAGACGCTCGCGCTGGAGGCCGACCTACAGGGCGAGCTGATCGGCACACCCAATCAGATGGCCGCGCTCAGCGCCGGCCTGAACAGGCAGAAGCCGAGCTTCGCCGACCCATAGTGGCGTCGCCCGGCCTCCTGGCCTTTGAGAAATCCTGAGCGGGGGTTTCCTACGCGGCTGGCCCGGGATGGACCACGATCAGCCGGAACGTTGGGACTGCGGGTGTCGTCGAGGAGGACGCCGTGCACTTCTTGCCCGCGGCCTGGATCTTGCCGATCAACTGAACGCGTTCCCCAGCGGCGAACGCGGTGGCGCCTCCGTCGAAGCGAACCCTGACGTTGGCGAGGTTCCAGGAAACCGTCTGGTTGCGGTCGGCCTTGGCAGCACGGTTGGCGTGCTTCACATCCACGTAGAGGGTTCCCGACCATGTGCCGTCAGACTGCAGCGACATGGTGGATGTCTGCGTCGCGTTGACGGTGCCACCCTCGACGTAGGCGCGGTTGTGCGGGAGGCACCCGTGTGAATGTGACACGCCGCCCGCATTCGGGTGGTCACCCGCGTGCGGGTGGTTGCCGTTGCCGTGGCCGCTGGGTGGTCCCGCAAGCGCTGCGGCCGGAACGGCCACGGTTAGGCCGGTGGCCGCGATCGCCAGGGATGTCTTGATGCTGAACCTCATGTTGCTCCTCTGGAAACTGGGCGACCTCGATCATGAGGCCCCTGGTTTTGCGCCCCCGCCTCGCAACGGGTTCGCCCTTTCGTTTCGAACAACGGCGGAGCGCGGATAAAGTCAGGAGCAACTTCCTCAAACAGGCGTCCAGACGAAGGAAGTACTGCGGGACAAGGACTCGAACCTTGAATACCGTCAGCACCGTTATGGCGTGTGGTGGACCGTTCTGAAAGGTGGCTCATTTGCAGGGTTCGGCTTATCCCGATCAGCCTGCCGTGATGCCACGTGCTGGCTCGTGTGGCTGCGTCGTGAAGTTGGCGTGAAGTTGGAGGGACGCACCGAGCCAGGCACCGCCTGGCGCGGATAGAGTCCGTCGCGGCGTCACTCATGCCTGCAGTAGCTCAGCGGAACCCTTCGGCGCGGACTGCGGCTCGGCGCCACGAGCTGTCCGCGGGGGATGTCCGTCGACACGCTTCTTGCTGCGGGTTGCGGGCTCGTCGGATAGGCTGGCGCGCGACCCCAACGGCGCGGTGGTGAAGCCGGGCGCGGGTGATGCATGGGTCGGTGCTGCTGATTCAGACTTGAGACCGAGGAGTGCTTCTATGGCCGACTTTATTGCTGTTCCTGGACTGGTTAGGAGCGGCAAGGCGCTTCCCGCAGTCGTTCGTGTGCTGGTGGTGAGCTGTGCGACTGTCCTCTGGGCGTGGCTTGGCGCGGGCGTTGCGATGGCGTCCGTGACCACAACTGTGAGCTTCACGGCTCCGGGTGTGTACTCGTTCACCGTTCCCGCTGGTGTCTCGAGCATCTCTGTGACGGCTGTCGGTGCAGCCGGCGGCAGCGACATCAACTCCTGCACGGGTGTTGGAGGCGAGGGTGCGTCGGTGTCCGCTGCGCTCTCGGTGTCGGCAGGCGAGCAATTGGAGGTCGGCGTAGGCGCGGTCGGTGCCCCCGGCGTTTGTGGCACCAACAGCGGCGGTGCCGGTGGTAGTGGGGGTGGAGCCAGCGGTGGCAGCGCGGCGGCGGGCTCCGGAAGTGCTCCAGGTGCTGGGGGTGGTGGCGCGTCGTCTGTCGGCCTCCCCGAGCTGTCCATCGGCTTTAACTCGCTGCTCATCGTCGCGGGTGGGGGTGGCGGCGCCGGGGGCTTGGGCGTCATTGGTAGTGACGGCGGGAACGCGGGTGCAGTTGGGGTCGCGGGTAGTGGCTGGGCTGGCGGCGGTGGCGCGGGGACCGCGAGCGCCGGGGGCACACCAGGCGCCTTGGACAGCAGCTGCACGGGCGCTGCCGCCGGCACCGCAGGCGCGTTCGGGCTCGGCGGCGTCGGAGGCGCCGGACCGATCGGTACTAACAACCTGGGCGGTAGCGGCGGTGGTGGTGGCGGCGGCGGCTACTACGGCGGTGGTGGCGGCGGGGGAAGCTGCA
Organism: Actinomycetes bacterium; assembly: GCA_021820105.1. GTDB lineage: Bacteria > Actinomycetota > Thermoleophilia > Solirubrobacterales > Solirubrobacteraceae > Palsa-465. The sequence continues at coordinate 18,222 of JAKAED010000071.1, forward strand.
TCAACTCAGGCTCCGGCGGTGGCGGTGGCGGCGGCTCCAGCTTCGTGGCACAAGGGGTGTTGACCGCTACACCAACCTCAGTTGCGGCGAGCGTCACGATCACCTACGAAGTGCCCACCGCAGCTCTCAGCGGGTCTACCGTCAGCTTCGGCACCGAGCCTCAGGGAGTCGCGACCCCTGAGCAGACCCTGACTGTGACCAACAACGGTTCGGCGCCGCTGATCGTGAACAGCGCGGCCCTGTCGGGCACCGATCCAGGCGACTATCTGCTCGACAACCGTTGTCAGTCCCCAGTGGCCCCTGCCGCAAGTTGCGTCATCGGCGTGCGGTTCGCTCCGCAGGCACAGGGCGCTAGCTCCGCGACGCTGACGCTCGAGACCAATGCCGTTACCCAGCCCGGAGCGGTGGCGCTTTCCGGGACTGGTGGGGCGTTTCCTCAGGGCCCGACTGGTGCCGGAGGACCGGCCGGGCCTCAGGGCCCGACTGGTGCCAGAGGACCGGCCGGCAAGGTCGAACTCGTCACCTGCAAGAAGGTCACCAAAACAGTCAGGCGAAATCACAAGCGGGTCCACGTTACTAAGCAGGTATGCATGACAAAACTCGCCAGCGGCCCGGTCAAGTTCACTACCACCGCTGCGGCTGCGCGTGCGACTGTGTCGCGTGCTGGCGTCGTGTACGCCACGGGCTATGCGTGGCGAACCCACAACGGTCTGCGGACTCGACTGGTGGCCAGGCTGCGGATGTCTCCGGGGCGCTACACCCTCGCGCTAACGAACCGGCCTGGACACAACCGACTCGCTGGCAAGGAACAGCTCACGATCCGCTGAAAGCAGGAGCTCGGCGGCCGGCACTCCCGCGGGCCGCCAAGTCACCCTCCGGGCGCACAATTCCAGGGCAACCCTCACCGCTCGGCCAGGCGCGTCTCGCGCTCGTTCATCCCCAGGCTCCGACTTGCGTCACTCGAGACCTGCAACGCGCGCGGGGTGCGTGGCC